>NZ_NKIG01000017.1:0-147075 GCF_002255865.1 Pseudomonas sp. PGPPP1
CGGTAAAGAGCGTCCAGTTGCTACTGGCCACGACGAGCAGTCCTGGGCTCAAAACCGTCGCGTCGAACTGCGTAAGTAATTCGTCATGCGAACGTGCCGTCGTGCTCTAACTGTATTGGCTCTCAGCCTCGCACCGCTTGCGGTGTGGGCTGCGGTTCCTGTGGAAGATAGCAACTCTGGCTATAACAATAGCGGGAGCAGTTATCCGCCAGCGGGTTATGGCACGAACGGCGCCTATGCTGGGGGGGCGGCTACGTCCGCCCCCTCGGCACAGGGCGAACTGTTCAACCAGCTGCAACGTATGCAGGATCAATTGTCCCAGCAACAAGGCACGATTGAGGTTCTGCAGAATCAAGTGAACCAGCTGAAGCAAGAAGGCCTGGAGCGTTACCAGGATCTTGATCGACGCATTGGAGCCGGTGTTCAACCTGCCGCAACTCCTGATAATTCTTCTACCGGTGGTGCGCCAAGTGCCGCCGCCGGTGGTGCAGCAGCAGGGGCGGCTGCCAGCCAAGCCCCTGCCGCCAGCAGCGAACCGGGTGATCCGGCGAAGGAAAAACTGTATTACGACGCAGCCTTCGACCTGATCAAGGCCAAGGATTTCGATAAAGCCAGCCAGGCATTTACCGCTTTCCTGCGTAAATACCCCAACAGCCAGTACGCGGGCAACGCCCAATATTGGCTGGGTGAGGTGAACCTGGCCAAGGGTGATCTGCAAGCAGCCGGCCAGGCGTTTGCCAAGGTCAGCCAGTTGTACCCCAAGCATGCCAAGGTACCGGACTCGCTGTACAAACTCGCTGACGTAGAGCGCCGCCTGGGTCATACCGACAAGGTCAAAGGCATTCTGCAGCAAGTGGTTGCCCAATATCCGGGTACCTCGGCTGCGCAGTTGGCACAACGGGATCTGCAGCGGTTGTAAGCAATGCAGCCCGTTTAGAAGAAACCCGCGCCTGGCGCGGGTTTTTTCGTTAGAATCCACGCCCTTTTATGAAACACGCTCCTTGGGGTCTACGCGTTGGCGGGATCCCTTGAAGTGCCTGACGGAGGCGGACAGCCTGTTTAGCTGTTACGCCCGTGGCGACTATGCAAGACACATTACGCATCACCGAAGTTTTTTACTCGTTGCAGGGTGAAACGCGAACCGCTGGCCTGCCCACAGTATTTGTGCGCTTGACCGGCTGTCCTTTGCGTTGCCAATACTGCGACAGCGCCTACGCCTTCAGTGGCGGCACCGTGCGCACTCTTGATGACATCCTGCAGCAGGTTGCCGGTTACCGCCCGCGCTACGTCTGCGTGACCGGCGGCGAGCCCCTGGCCCAGCCTAATGCCATTCCATTACTCAAGCAGCTGTGTGACGCCGGTTATGAAGTGTCCCTGGAAACCAGTGGTGCTTTGGATATTTCCGCGGTAGACCCGCGCGTCAGCCGCGTGGTCGACCTCAAGACCCCCGGCTCCAAGGAATCGCACCGCAATCTTTACGAGAACATGGACTTGCTGACGGCCAACGATCAGGTCAAGTTCGTTATCTGTTCCCGTGACGATTACGACTGGGCGAGCTCCAAGCTCATCCAGTACGGCCTGGATCGTCGCGCCGGCGAGGTGCTGTTCTCTCCTAGTCACCACGACCTGAACGCGCGCGATCTTGCCGATTGGGTGGTTGCGGACAATCTACCAGTGCGCCTGCAATTGCAGTTGCACAAATACCTTTGGAACGATGAGCCAGGACGCTGACATGACTGAACAAACCAACGATCAAAAACGCGCTGTAATCCTGCTGTCCGGTGGCCTCGACTCCGCCACCGTGGTGGCTATGGCGCAAGCCGAAGGCTACAGCTGCTACACCATGAGCTTCGACTACGGCCAGCGCCACCGCGCCGAGTTGAACGCCGCTGCGCGCGTCGCTCGCGACATGGGTGTGGTCGAGCACAAGGTGATCGGCCTGAACCTCAATGGCATCGGTGGCTCCGCGCTTACCGACAGCAGCATCGATGTGCCTGAAACGCCGGGCGAAGGCATTCCGGTCACCTACGTGCCTGCACGTAACACCGTCTTCCTGTCCCTCGCCCTTGGCTGGGCAGAAGTGCTCAACGCGCGTGACATCTTTATCGGCGTCAACGCTGTGGACTATTCCGGCTACCCGGACTGCCGACCAGAGTTTGTCGAGTCGTTCGAGCGCATGGCCAACCTGGCGACAAAGGCCGGTGTAGAAGGGCAGGGCTTCCGCATCCTGGCGCCGCTGCAAAACCTGAGCAAGGCCGATATCGTGAAGGCTGGTGTAGGACTTGGCGTCGATTATTCGCTGACTGTTTCCTGCTACCAGGCAGACGATGACGGCCGTGCTTGTGGGAAATGCGACAGCTGCCGACTGCGTGCGGAAGGCTTCCAATCGGCCGGAATTACTGACCCAACGCGTTATTTCTGATTTATTTTAAATAAGGTGTTGAATAATCCTTAGAAATCAGTATTATACGCGCCACCACACAGCGGGTCGTTAGCTCAGTTGGTAGAGCAGTTGGCTTTTAACCAATTGGTCGTAGGTTCGAATCCCACACGACCCACCATTTTTGGCGGTTTAGAAAATCCGGAAGGCCCACGTAAGTGAGGATTTCCGGGTTTTTTTTTTGCCTGCGATTTAGTGGCTGTGGTGTCGGAGGTTGCGCAAAAGCCGATTCAACCTGTCAGGCGTGCGGCGAGTTTGTTCACGTTGACGTGGCCTTGATGATGCGAAAATAAGTCCACTCGCTCGCCTGTGCAGTAGTCGCCACTGCATCGCCACTGATGCCAGTGCATGTATCCTTGGTTGTCGGCCATATAGGCCAAAAGGTGCCCAGGAGAGGCGAATGGCCGTAACTGTGCGAGTGTCGGGTGTATGAAGCATGTCAGGCTGATACGTCATGGAGAAAGTGCTGCCAATGCTGGTGAACCCAGCCTGGATCACGCGAGCATCCCTCTTACGGTAAGGGGTGTCGAACAGGCGCATCAGGTGGCGTGTTCCTTTGATCATGCTCCCGGTCTGGTCGTTGCCTCGCCGTTTTCCCGGGCCCAGTCAACCGCTATGGCTACAGTAGCGAGGTATCCGGCGATTCGGCTCGAGACGTGGCCCATTCACGAATTTACTTACCTTGAGCCCGCACGGTGCGTTAACACCACTGTGGCTCAGCGGCGGGCTTGGGTCGATGAGTATTGGGTCAGGTCAGACCCGGCGTTTACGGATGGTGCAGGCGCTGAATCCTTCCTGGATTTTTTGTGCAGGGCTCGGTCTTTCCTGGAGCGACTGGCAGCGCACCCTGCCGATGACATTGCGGTGTTTTCCCATGGGCAATTCATCAATGCTGTCGCTTGGCTGATCGAGCGCAAGCCGCAGGGTATTGATGGTCGAGCTATGGCCGACTGGCGTGAATACGAAATCCAGAACCCTGTGCCTAACGGTTGCGGCTACAGGTTGTCCTGGTCCGCAGGCGAGACGGTTTGGATGAAAGCCCTGCCGCTCTCTCCTCGAGACGTGTGCGAGGTGTTGCGCGAGGTTGCCTGGGGGCGGCGCGTGATGACCAGGGTGGGGCGGATGTCCGATAGCGATCACCTTGACGTTGAAGTCGGCGGTTGGCGTATGTCGATCTACAGCAGCTGCGGTGAACTCGACTTCTGCCAAACCTGCATTAGCCCTGATGGGCGGCGCTGGTCGTTTGATTCGGGTGCCCGCTATGGGACTGATCCCGTGGCGTTGCTATCGACTTGGGAGCACAAAACGCTCGGGGATTTGCTGAAGAATCTTTAGGTGGGCGCGCTTACTCGCGCCACGAACAATCCGGAAAGCCACACGTGGGTGTGGCTTTCCGGATTTTTTTTGCCTGTGGATTGGCTCGGTTCTTGAGCGCTTAAAATATCTCCAGGGAATATAGTATTTACAGAAATGTATTCATGGCTTATAAAATGACCAATAACACAAAGTGAAATACAAAATCAATTCACCTGTGAAAATAACATTTCCAAATGAATAAATAGAAAATTCTGCCCTTCATTGAATGATGGCGCTTGCCGTCCTTTTTGCTCCCACCAAGCTCGGGTACCTTGCATGACCACTCTCAAAGCCTTCACCAGAAACCTCCTGTTATCAGCCTCGCTGCTGGTCGGTGGCCTTGGCGCCACTGCCACTCAAGCCGCGACGCCTGCGCCTGTCACCTATGGTGGCTCGACCTGGTTCAGCAGCTTTCCGGTCTGGGTGGGCATTGATAAGGGTATCTTCAAAAAGAATGGCCTGGACGTTAAGTGGCAGCTCTTTGGTACCTCGTCGAGCCGGATGAGCGCGATGGTGTCCGGTAATCTGGACTTCGCCGCGTCCAGCGCGATTCCTGCGTTGTCCTTGATGGCGGCGGGCAGCAAGTCGTTCGAGGTGGTCTCGGAGCCGGATTCCTTTGTGACCGTGCAGGGAGTGTTCACCAACGGCGAGATCAAGGACATCGCCAGCCTCAAGGGCAAGAAGATCGGCGTCACTTACGCATCAAGCGGACACATTCTCATCCTTGACCTGCTCAAACAAGCGCAGATGGACCCGAACAAGGACGTGATGCTGCTGAACATGCCGACCCAGGAAATGCCGGCTGCCCTCAAAACCGGGCAAATCGATGCTGCCGTCGCGTGGTCGCCAACCTTCAACATCCTGCAACAGCAGGGCAGCACGCTTCTGGCCGATGACACCCAGTTCAGCCTCTACAAGCAATTCAAGATCGGCACCGGGCCGGACATCCTGATCGCAAGCCGCGCCTACACCAAAGAGCATCCGAAGGAAGCCCAAGCGTTTGTGGACAGCTACATGGAGGCGATCGCGTTCATCAAGGCAAACCCGGAGGAGGCGGCGAAGTCCATCACCGAGTTGACCAAGCTACCGGTGGAAGAACAGCTCAAGACCATTAACGCCATCGAATGGCATGACCTGGCCGACCAGAAAAAAACCTTGATCGAGACCCAGAGCTTCCAGCACGGCCTCAACCAATTGGCGGCCTTCATGGTGGAGAACAAGCAGCTGTCCAAGGTCCCGGCCGTGGATGACTGGTTCAACACCTCGTTCGTCAGTCATGCAGAGATCCGTCCATGAGTAACTCTGTAGCTCGCCCCTATGTACCCATGGGCACCGGCATCGTGTCGCGGCTGATCATTGGCTTTGCCACGCTGATCATCATCCTGGCTATCTGGGAAGCAGCGGTAAAGATGGGGTTTGTCGAAGCCTTGTTCCTGCCGGCACCATCGGATATCTGGCACCGCGCCGTCGACATGACGGGCGACGGCAGCCTGATTGCCAACATCTTCGCTTCGACCCGCCGTGTCATGGTCGGCTTCCTGCTGGCCACTATCGTCGCTGTCCCACTGGGCATTGCCATGGGCTCGTCGCCGTTGTGCATGGCGATCTTCAACCCGCTGTTGTCGTTCCTGCGGCCATTGCCGTCGATGAGCTGGGTGCCGCTGTCGCTGTTGTGGTTCGGCATTTCCGAGTCGCAAAAGTACTCCATCGTGTTCATGGGCTCCCTGGCACCGGCGTTGCTGTACATCATCGATTCGACCCGTAACGTCGACCCGCTGCTGATTCGCGCCGCCAAGAACCTGGGCGCCAAGCGTCATAACATCATGTTCGGGATCATCCTGCCCGCGGCGCTGCCGCAGATCATCACCGGCCTGAAAGTGATGCTCGGCATCGCCTGGACCTGCGTGATCTCCGCCGAACTGATCGCCGCCCGTGAAGGCCTGGGCTTCATGATCATGAACGGCAAGGAATACTTCCAGACCGACACCGTGGTGTTGGGCATGGTCATGATCAGCATCACCGTACTGCTCACCGACCTGGTGATGCGCATTATCGAGAGGAGGCTCGTATCGTGGCAGGACTGAATCCAATCATTGAGCTCGAAGGCGTGTCCAAGCGCTACGGCGACATGCTGGCGCTGGACAATGTCAGCCTGCGCATCGAGAAAGGCGAGTTCGTGGTGATTGTCGGCGCCTCGGGCTGCGGCAAGAGCACCACCCTCAACATGATCGCCGGCTTTGATCACCCCAGCGAAGGGCTGGTGAAGGTCGAGGGTCGCCAGGTGACCGAAGTGAGCCCCAACACCGGCATGGTGTTCCAGCAGTACGCGCTGTTCCCGTGGCTGAGTGTGCTCGACAACATTGCCTACGGCCTGAAGATGAAGGGCATGAAAAAGGCCGAGCGCCGCGCCATTGCCCAGCAGTTTGTCGACATGGTCGGCCTCAAGGGCTTTGAAAACGCCTATCCCAAGCAACTGTCTGGCGGTATGAAGCAGCGCGTGACGATTGCCCGGGTGCTGGCCAACGACCCGGCAGTGATGCTGTTCGACGAACCCTTCGCCGCACTGGATGCCATGACTCGCCAGGTGTTGCAGGAAGAGTTGGTGCGCATCTACGAGCAAAGCGGCAAGACCATCGTCTTCATCACTCACTCCATTGATGAAGCGCTGATGCTGTCCTCGCGCATCCTGATCATGTCGGCCCGGCCGGGCAAGATCGCCCAGGACATCGTCAACGACCTGCCGCACCCGCGTAACGCCGACGTGCAGTTGTCGGAGCAGTATTTGGCAATGAAGCAAAAGATCTGGAAGACCGTTCAGGGCGAGGTGGCTAAAAGTCTAGCAGCGCGCTGACGAAGCCATCGGGCGTAGATCTGCGTTGGAAGGTCTGCGCCGGGGCTTCGCTCGTCCATAGCTTTTCAATAAAAACTATATTTGCAAGCGATTTTGTTAATGCCTTAGATAAAGGTTTTATTGGTAAATAAATTCACTTACGAACTTAAAATTGTCAGGCGAAAAATGAACACTTCCAGCGAATCTTTTATCCTCACCGTCAGTTGCCCGGCCACCTCGGGCATCGTCGCCGCCGTCACCTCTTACCTGGCGCAGCAGAAGTGCTACATCAGTGAGCTGGCACAGTTCGACGACGAATATACCGGGCGCTTCTTTCTGCGGGCGGTGTTTCGTTTCAACGCCGGTGTGGCCGGTGATATTGAAGCGCTCAAGCCAGGCTTTGAGCCTGTGGCCCACGAGTTTGACATGACCTGGCAGATCCACGACCGCAGCCGCCCGATGAAGGTGCTGCTGATGGTCAGCAAGTTCGACCATTGCCTGTCCGACTTGCTGTACCGCCGCCACAAGGGCGAGATGGAGATGGAGATCACCGCCATCGTCTCCAATCATAAAGACCTGCGCGCCATGGCCGAGCGCGAAGGCATCCGCTTTATCCACTTGCCGGTGACCAAAGACACCAAGGCCCAGCAAGAGCAGGCGCTGCTCGATGTGGTGCGCGAAACGGGTACCGAATTGGTGGTGCTGGCGCGCTACATGCAAATCCTCTCTGACGACTTGTGCAAGCAACTCAGTGGTCGCGCGATCAACATTCACCACTCGTTCCTACCCGGTTTCAAGGGTGCCAAGCCGTATCACCAAGCGTTCGAGCGCGGGGTAAAACTGATCGGCGCCACCGCGCACTACGTGACCTCCGACCTGGACGAAGGCCCGATTATCGAGCAGGAAGTGCAGCGCGTGGACCACGCCTACAAGCCTGAGGATTTGGTAGCCATCGGTCGCGACACCGAAACCGTCGCCTTGTCCAAGGCCGTCAAATACCACCTGGAGCACCGCGTGTTCATGAACCACGACCGTACGGTGATCTTTCGATGAACACACCGCACATCATCGATGGGAAGCTGGCCGCACGCGCGGTGCTCGCAGCGGTCAAGCACGAGGTCGAGGTGCTCGGCGCCGAGGGCCTGCAGCCGTGTCTGGCCGTGGTGCTGGTGGGCAACGACCCGGCCAGTCGCGTGTATGTACGCAACAAGGTCGAGCGCTGCGCAGAGGTGGGTATCTGCTCCATGGAGCATCTATTGCCGGCAGATATTGACCAGGCCACGGTGCTGGCGTTGATCACCGACCTGAATGCCGACCCGTTGGTCAACGGCATTCTGGTGCAGATGCCGTTGCCCGGGCAGATCGACGAAGCGGCGGTGATCCAGGCGATTGACCCGCGCAAGGATGTCGATGGTTTCCACCGCGAAAACGTCGGCGCGTTGACCCTCGGCCAACCGGCGTTGTACCCGTGCACCCCCAGCGGCTGCATGTACCTGCTCAACCAAGTGCTTGGCGACTTGAACGGCAAGCACGCGGTGGTGGTAGGGCGTTCGAACATCGTCGGCAAGCCGATGGCCGCGCTGCTGCTGCAAGCCCATTGCACGGTGACCGTATTGCATTCGCGCAGCGTGGATGCGCCGCGCCTGTGCCGCGAAGCCGATATCGTCATCGCCGCCGTTGGCCGCCCGCAGTTGATCACGGCGGACTGGCTCAAAGAGGGCGCCGTGGTGATCGACGTCGGCATCAACCGTATTGCCGAAGCCGACAGAACTCGCCTGGTAGGCGATGTGGACTTCGCCAGCGCCTCGCAAAAAGCCTCTGCCATCACGCCTGTGCCTGGTGGCGTCGGTCCCATGACCATCGCCTTCCTGCTGCAAAACACCGTCCGCGCCCTGCGCCAGCAACTGTCCGTACCTGGAGCTCACCATGCCCTTTAGCCTATTGAAATACGGCTTGTCGTCCGAGTACCCGGTGGAAGTGGATTTGCCGGCGCCCAAGGAACTTAAATCGGCCTATGACGTGGTCATCATCGGCGCCGGCGGTCACGGTCTCGCCACCGCTTACTACCTGGCCAAGTACCACGGCATCACCAACGTGGCCGTGCTGGAAAAGGCCTACCTGGGCGGTGGCAATACCGCACGCAACACGGCGGTGATTCGCTCCAACTACCTGACCTCCGAAGGCGTGCGCTTTTACATCGAATCGGTGCGCATGTTCAAAGAACTGTCCAACGAGTTCGATTTCAACATCATGTACTCCGAGCGCGGGCAACTGACGTTGGCGCACACCGACGCCACGGTGCGTGCGTTTCGCCAGCGTGCGGAAGTGAACAAACACTTTGGCGGACGCTGCGAAATGATCGACCGCCAGCAGATCCGCGAACTGGTGCCGTCCCTCAACCTTGACCCGGGCCATCTGCCGGTGCTCGCAGGGCTCTGGCACGAAGACGGCGCCACCGCGCGCCACGATGCAGTGGCCTGGGGCTACGCCAAGGAAGCGGCCAAGCGCGGCGTAGAAATCCATCAGCTCACCGAAGTGCAGGACTTGGTCATCACCAACGGCCGCATCACCGCCATCAAGACCAATCGCGGCAACATCCAATGTGGCTGTGTGGTGCAAGCGGTGGCCGGTTCCAGTTCGATCCTGCTGAACAAGGCCGGGATCAAGGCGCCGATCCATACCTACCCCTTGCAGGCGATGGTCACCCAGCCGTTCAAGCCATTCCTCGACCCGCTGGTGAGTTCGTCGGCGCTGCACTGCTACGTGCAGCAGACCAGCCGTGGCGAGATCGTCTTCGGCGGCGGCTCCGACCCGTACCCGCTGTACAACTCGCGCTCCACCCTGGACCTCAAGGAAAGCCTGCTAACCGCCGCCATCGAGATGTTCCCGTTCATGGCCAACGCCAAGCTGATGCGCCAATGGGGCGGCATGACCGACATGACCCCCGACTACAGCCCGATCATGGGTTTGTCTCCGGTGGAAAATTACTACCTCGACGCCGGCTGGGGCACCTGGGGCTTCAAGGCCACGCCCATCACCGGCAAGACCATGGCCGAACTGGTCGCCAGCGGCGGCCAGGTGCCGGACCTGATCAAACCGTTTGCCCTCGACCGGTTTTCCACCTTCCAGCAAGTCAACGAGATGGGCGCGACAGCGGCCAGCCACTGACGGAGTGCACGTATGAAAATCATGACCTGCCCCCTCAACGGCGCGCGCAACATCAACGAGTTCACCTACGGCGGCGAAGTCAAAAGCATGCCCGACCCTGCCACCTGCTCCACGGCCGAGTGGGCCGACTACGTGTTCAACAGCGAGAACATCGCCGGTGTGGTCACTGAATGGTGGATGCACAACGCGTCCAGCTACTGGTTTATCGCCGTGCGCCATACCGTCACCGACCAGATTCTGCGCACCTTCGACCCCAAGGAACTGTTCACCCGGCGAATCGACTTCGCCACGGAGGCTTCCCAATGACGCGCCTGCCTGCCCCGATGGGCCTGTTGATCGACCGCAACAAGCCTGTAAGTTTTTCTTTCGACGGCCGCCAGTTTCAGGGCTTCAGCGGTGATACCGTCGCCAGCGCCTTGCTGGGTAGCGACCAGTGGCTGATGTCCCGCTCGTTCAAATACCACCGCGCCCGTGGCCCGCTGACCATGGCCGCCCAAGACGCCAATACCCTGGTGCAGTTGCCAGACGAGCCGAATGTTATCGCCGACCTGCAACCGCTGTTGCCGGGCTTGCAAGTGACCCCGCAAAACATCAGCGGCACGCTGGAGAAAGACAAGGACGCCTACCTGGGCAAGTTCTCCAAGTTCATGCCGGTGGGGTTCTACTACCGCGCGTTCTACAAGCCCAAGGGCATGTGGAAGCGCTGGGAGCCGTTGATTCGCAAGAAAGCGGGCCTGGGTGTACTCGACCTGGAGTTCAAGCCTGAGTACCACGACAAGGCCTTCCTGTTCTTTGATGTGGTAGTCATCGGCAGCGGCCCCGCAGGCCTGAGCGCAGCGCTGACCGCAGCGGACGCCGGCGCCAAGGTGCTGCTGGTCGAACAGCAGCCGGTCCTCGGCGGTGCGCTGACCTATGCGCGCTTCGACCTGGACGCCAACTTGGCCAGCGGCACCCGTGAGCAAATGGTCGGCGCGGCAAGCAATCACCCGAATATCCGCGTGATGACCGACGCCACCTGCAATGCCTGGTTTGCCGACAACTACCTGCCGATCCACCAGGGCAAGCGCATGTACAAGGTGCGGGCGCGCCAGTGCATCGTCGCCAGCGGCGCGTTCGACCAGCCGGTGGTGTTCCGCAACAACGACCTGCCGGGCGTGGTGCTCACCAGTGCGGTGCAGCGCTTGATGCGTTTGTACGCGGTCAAACCGGGCCAGCGCGCCGTGGTCCTCACCGGCAACGACGACGGCTATCTCGCCGCATTGGATTTGCACGAACAAGGCGTGACCGTGGCCGCCTTGCTCGACATGCGCCCACAGCCGGCGTCACCTGCATTGCTGGCGGCGGTGAAGGCCAAGGGCATCGTGGTGCACCTGGAGCATACGGTGTACGAAGCGCTCACCGACAAGCGCGGCCTGCATGTCACCGGCGTGGATGTGCGCCGTATCGTCGGCCAGGGCCGCGTCGCCGACCAGGGCCAAGTGCTGGACTGTGACTTGCTGTGCATGTCTGCCGGCTATATGCCGGTCTATCAACTGCTGTGCCAGGCCGGTGGTGCGCTGAGCTACAACGACACGCGTGCCGCGTTCGCCATCAAGGGCCTGCCGGAAAACTTGCAGATTGCCGGCTCCGTGAATGGGCAGCACGCGCTGGGCAATGTTATCGAAGACGGTCGCTATGCCGCGATCAAGGCGCTGGCTGCGCTGGGCCTGGGTGAAGCGCCGACGCAGGCGCCGGCTGCTGACAGTACACGGGTCAACTTCGACTGGCCGATCTTTGCCCACCCTAAAGGCAAGGAATTCGTCGATTACGATGAAGACCTGCAAATCCGCGACATCATCAACGCCACTCGCCATGGCTACCGCGATGTGCAACTGGTCAAGCGCTTCTCCACCGTGGGCATGGGGCCATCCCAGGGGCGTCACTCCGCTTTGCCGACGGCGCGTTTGGTGGCTGCATCCACTCACCGCAACATCAGCGAAACCGGCGTGACCACTGCGCGTCCGCCGTTCACCGAAGAGAAACTCGCGCTGCTGGCCGGGCGTGGCTTCGACCCTTACCGCCGTACCCCGATGCATGAGCGCCACTTGCAGGCCGGCGCGAAAATGATGTCCGCCGGTATCTGGCAGCGCCCTGCGTTTTACGGCCCGGCCCATGAGCGCGAACGCTGCATGCGTGAAGAGGCCGAGTGCGTGCACAACAACGTCGGCCTGATCGACGTGTCCACCCTTGGCGGCCTGGATGTGCGCGGCCCGGACGCGGCTGAACTGCTGGAGCGCATGTACACGTTCGGCTTCAAGAAGCTGGCAGTGGGTCGTACTCGCTATGCGCTGCTGACCAACGAGCAAGGCGTGGTGGGCGATGACGGCGTGGCGTGCCGCCTGGCCGACAACCACTTCTACGTCTCGGCCACCACCAGCGGCGTGGACCGTATCTACCAGCAAATGCTGCAGTGGAATGCGCAATGGCGTCTGGATGTGGACGTGGCCAACGTCACCGCCGCTTACGCTGCGGTCAACTTGGCCGGGCCGCAATCGCGCAAGGTGCTGGAGAAGGTCTGCACCGATGTCGACCTCAGCGCCGAAGCCTTCCCTTACCTGGGTGTGCGCGAAGGCACCGTGGCCGGCATTCCCGCACGCATCCTGCGGGTGGGTTTCGTGGGCGAACTGGGTTACGAAATCCACGTGCCGGCGCGTTATGCCGAAGCCTTGTGGGACCTCCTGCTGGAGACCGGCAAACCCTTCGGCATTCGCCCGTTCGGCGTCGAAACCCAACGCCTGCTGCGCCTGGAAAAAGGCCACGTGATCATCAGCCAGGACACCGACGGCATGACCCACCCCGGCGAGATCGACATGCAGTGGGCGATTGCCCGCAAGAAGCCGTTCTTCATCGGCAAGCGCTCGGTGGAAATCCTCGAAGCCCAGCCACTCAAGCGCAAGCTGGTGGGTTTCAAGCTGGACAAGACGCAACCGCTGCCCCTGGAAGGCCACCTGGTACTCGAAGGTGCCGATATCAGCGGCAACGTCACCTCGTGTGAGTACTCCAGCACCCTGGACGCCATCATCGGTTTGGCCTACGTCGGCGCCAAGCAGGCCGCACCGGGCAGTCAAGTGCCGATCCGTGTGGAAGGCGGCCAGGTCGTCAGCGCCACGGTGGTCGAACTGCCTTTCTATGACCCTGAAAACAAGCGTCAGGAGCTTTGATATGAATAACCTTGAGCGAAGCCCGCTGCACTCGTTGCACGCCGGCGCGGCGATGGTTTCAGCCGGTGGCAAGCTGTTCGTAGAGGCCTATGACAGCGACGCGCGTGAATGCGGGCTGGTGGACCTGGCCAACCTGCACCGCGTTGGCTTTCGCGGCGCCCAAGCCGCCGACTACCTGACCGGCCACGGTTTCAGCCTGCCATCGCAGCCCAACACCGCCGTACGCCAGCCGGGCGGCGAGTGGATTGCACGGCTGTCGATGAACGAATACTTTTTGCTCGGCGCCCTCAGCGACGGCGGTGAGCGCCTGGCGCAACTGGAAGCCGGGTGGGCACTCAGCCAGCAAGCCAACTACTGCCTGCCACGTCAGGACAGCCACACTTGCCTGGCACTGTTCGGCCCGCGTATCAGCGAGATCATGGCCAAGCTCTGCGGCGTTGATTTGAGCGCTTCGGCGTTCGCACCGGGCAGCGTCGCGCAGACCTCGGTGGCGCGGGTCAATGGCATCATCGTCAACACGGGCACGCGCGACACGCCATGCTTTCACCTGCTGTTTGATCGGGCATCGGCGCACTACCTGTGGCATGTGTTGATCGATGCAATGCAGGAGTTTGACGGCGCACCGGCAGGCATCAACGTCTTCTGCGCCGTATCGCGATAGCGCTTTCTGTAGTGAGCGGGCTTGCCCCGCGCTGGGGGGCGAAGCCACCCCAACCCAGGCACCGCGTTTCTCCAGTTAGAACAAGGTGTCAGGATTTGGGGCGGCTTCGCCACCCAGCGCGGGGCAAGCCCGCTCACTACAACGCCAGTCCCACATTTTGATTTGTGTCGCGCCTGACACTGGTATCTTGTCTGGCATTCGATAGCCAGATCCATTTTGTAGACGAGAGATGCACATGAGCGAGCAGGACCCCTCAGCCAAAGACCTGGACTACATCGTTCCAGCCCTTCAGCGCGGTCTGCGCATCCTGGAACTGTTCAACTCCGACCAACGCAACCTGAACATGAACGAACTGGCCGAACTCATGGGCGGCAGCGTTTCCTCCATCTACCGCATCGTGCAAACCCTGGCTGCGATGGGCTACCTGCAAAAAGTCGGCAAGAACGGTTACGAGCTGGGGCCTCAGCTCATCTCTCGCGGTTTCACTTACCTGGCCAGCCGCGACATCGTCGACGTGGCGTTGCCGCACCTGAACACCCTGCGCGATCGCACCTCGTTATCGTGCCACTTGAGCATCCGCGAACAGCACCACACCCTCTACATCTATCGCTCGTTCGCCCAGCAACGGTTGTCGGTGAATATCCCCATCGGCACCCGTATTCCGTGTCATTGCAACGCCATGGGCAAGATGCTGCTCAGCTCCATGAGCGAAGCGGAGTTGGAGTCGCTGTACCAGCACGTGCGTCTCGACGACCACATGACGTCCGGCCCCAGGAACTTGCCAGACCTCAAGCTGGCTATCAGCGAAGCCCGCGAGCAAGGTTGGGTGCTTAGTCGCTCGGACTACGCCACGGCCATTGCCACCGCGATCCGCGACCATGAGGGCAATGTGGTTGCTGCCATCAACGTGTCTGGACCCGATGCCATGATGGCCGCCGAAGGCGTGCTGGAGCGCACCCGCGACATGCTGCTCGAATGCGCCCGGCAGATTTCCGCCGAGGCCGGTTACCGGCCCGCAGCGCTGGGGTGAAATGAGTCTTGGATGACAGGCCCCCATTGCTGGTTTGCCGGCAGTGGGTTGCTGCTTGCCAGGCGCCGCCTTGGGCGGCAAAAGCCTCACGACTGGCGCTCGAAACCGCTCAGTCAGATTGGGGTTAAAAGGTCTGAAACAGCAACGTAAAGCCAGTCAAAGTCTTTGAAATACCTAGGATTGTCCGACAATCCTGCGCATGAAAAACTCTTCATAAACCCGCTTCTCGAACGTTGGTAGCTTCCTCATCGCTGCCCAATAATTCGAGTCCTAATAATGAATAACAAAACTCTTAAAGGCGCCTTGGCGCTTGCCGTTTCACTGGCCTCCACCCCACTGTTCGCCGGTGGTTTCGCGCTTAATGAACAAAGCATCAGTTCAATGGGTACGGGCTATGCCGGCCGCTCTTCTTCTGCCGACGACGCCAGCACGGTGTTCGGCAACCCTGCGGGCATGTCCCGTCTCAAGAAGAATGAAGTGAGCATCGGCGCGACCTACCTCGATGCCAAATCCAACATCAAGGATGCCCATTCGACCCAGTTCGGTGCCGACAACCCAGGCACCGACAAGGGCAACATGGTGCCTGGCATTGCCGTGCCGATGGGCTACCTGGTCACGCCCATCGACGAACACTGGGCATTCGGCCTGGGGATCTACGCGCCGTTCGGCCTGGTGACCGATTACGAGCACAGCTTCCAGGGCAATGGCTTTGGCAACAAGAGCAAGGTGCAGGTCATCACCGTGCAGCCGACCATCAGCTATGCCTTCAACGATATCGTTTCGGTGGGCTTTGGCCCGACCTTCAACCGCATCAGTGGCGAGTTAGACTCCAACGTCCCCCTAGGTGGTGGCGCGGGTGAAAGCGTCAAGGTCAAGGGCAATGACAACGCCACCGGGTTCAACGCCGGTATCCTTGTGCAACCTCTGGAAAGCACCCGTTTCGGTGTGACCTACCACTCGCAAGTGGTGTACCACCTCACGGGCAAGACCAACGCTTCTGGCCTGATTTCCAACGCGTTCGACGGCGGCCCGCAGCGTTATGACGCCAGCCTCAACGTGACCACGCCGTCCTCGGTGGATTTCTCGGTCACCCACCAACTCAATGACGATTGGACCCTTTACCTGGGCAGCACCTACACCCGTTGGAGCCAGTTGAAAAAGATCACGATCAACAACGATGGGGTGTCCGACCTCACCGCACAGTTCGGTGGCCTGGGCACGATCACCGAACAACAGCACTGGCATGACACCTGGTCCCACGCGATTGGCGCGTCCTATCGAGTGAACAAGGAACTGGTGCTGCGGACCGGCTTCTCGGTGGACCAGACGCCTACAAACAATACGGATCGCTCTGTGCGGATTCCCACCGGCGACCGCACCGTATTCAGCCTGGGTGCCGGCTGGACACCGATCGAAAACGTGACGTTTGACGTGGCGTATTCCTACCTCAAGGAAGAACCGATCAAGGTTCACCAGAACCTGAGCCAGGTCGGCCTGACCTATGACGCCAAGTATGAAAACAGCGCCAATGGTTTCGGTGGGTCGGTGACTTACCGCTTCTGATCGCGCCAAGCAGTGAACACAGGGAACCTCAAGTGAGGTTCCTTTTTTTGCCCGACAGACGCGTCCGCGATTGCCAGATTGGGCTTTTGAATCGATTCGATATTCTGTAGCCTTGCGCAGCTTCACCTTTACCCGTGCTTGATGAACAAAAACACTTCGTCCGGCGGCGCCCGAAGGGCTCCAGAGCCGGTGGTACACTCGACTTTCGCGCAACTGCGCCTGCAGGTCTTGCGAACATGACGCAAATTTCCGAACGCCTTCTGGTTCAAGCCCACCTCGACGCCAAGCAGCCCAAGGCCCTCAGCGCCGACGAAGAGGCGAGCCTGCGTGCCGCCATCGCCGCCGAGCTCAAGGCTCAAGACGCGGTGCTGGTTGCCCACTTCTACTGTGACCCGGTGATCCAGGCCCTGGCCGAGGAAACCGGCGGCTGTGTCTCCGACTCCCTGGAAATGGCCCGCTTCGGCGCCGCCCACCCGGCCAAGACCGTACTGGTCGCCGGCGTGCGTTTCATGGGCGAGACGGCCAAGATCCTCACCCCCGAAAAACGCATCCTCATGCCCACCCTGGAAGCCACGTGCTCCCTGGACCTGGGCTGCCCGGTGGATGAGTTTTCGGCGTTTTGCGACCAGCATCCCGAGCGTACTGTGGTGGTGTATGCCAACACCTCGGCGGCGGTCAAAGCCCGGGCAGATTGGGTGGTGACTTCCAGCTGTGCGCTGGAAATCGTCGAAAGCCTGATGGACAACGGCGAGACCATCATCTGGGGCCCGGACAAGCACCTGGGCACCTACATCCAGCGCCAGACCGGTGCCGACATGCTGCTGTGGGACGGTGCGTGCATCGTTCACGAAGAGTTCAAGTCCAAGCAGCTCGAAGACATGAAGGCGCTGTACCCGGACGCCGCGATCCTGGTTCACCCCGAGTCCCCGACATCGGTGATCGAACTGGCGGACGCCGTAGGCTCCACCAGCCAACTGATTGCCGCTGCACAGCGCTTGCCGAACAAGACCTTTATCGTGGCCACCGACCGCGGCATCTTCTACAAGATGCAGCAGCTGTGCCCGGACAAAGTCTTCGTCGAGGCGCCTACCGCCGGCAACGGCGCGGCGTGCCGCAGTTGCGCGCACTGCCCGTGGATGGCGATGAACACGCTGGAGCGCACGTTGCAGTGCCTGCGTGAGGGTAGCAACGAGATATTCGTCGAACCGTCGGTGATTCCGCAGGCGGTACGGCCGCTTAAGCGGATGTTGGATTTCACCCAGGCGGCGCGCCTCAAGTTGGCTGGCAACGCTTGACTTGAGGCTTGCTCATTAAAAAAATGTGGGAGCGGGCTTGCCTGCGATTGCGGTCTATCAGTCAATGTTGCAGTGACTGGACTGACGCTATCGCAGGCAAGCCAGCTCCCACACTGGTTTTGTTGCGTTCGAACCTACTTCTTTTGCTTCGGGATGCGCACCAACTGCGTATCCGAATAAATGTCATGCCAGCTGCGCTGCTTCTTATCAAACAGCGACCAGATAAACCCCAGCCCCACACACAACCACGACGCAATCGACACCACAAAGCGCAGCAACGCCTGCCATAGGCTGATGCGTGAGCCGTCGGCGTTCTGCACGCGCACGCCCCACACCTGCATGCCCAGGGTCTGCCCGGAGTGGGTCCAGAACTTGGCGAAGAAACCAAACAGCACGAAGAACAGAATCGTCGACAGCAATGGGTCGCCGTCCAGTGCGCCGGACTCGGTGAGGGTGCGCATCTTGGCTTCGCCCACGAAGGCGATCCACACCAGTTTGTAGATGAACGCGGTGACGATCAGCAGGGCAGTGCACAGCAGGAAGTCATAGAACATCGCTGCCAGGCGACGGCCCAGGCCAACGGCGGGAAATTCGCCTTGGGGGCTCAGCAGGGGTTTGGACATGGCAGGGGTCTCTGGAGAAAAACCCATAGTACGAAATAACGGGCACAAAAAAGCCCCTGATGTCATATCAGGGGCTTTTTGTCGCAGTCGGGATCAGCCTTCTGCTTGTACTTCGTCAGCCTGCATGCCTTTTTGGCCCTGCACGGCTTTGAAGGTGACCTTCTGGCCTTCTTTCAGGCTCTTGAAGCCATTGCCTTGAATAGCGCGGAAATGCACGAACAGATCCGGACCGCTTTCTGGAGTGATAAAACCAAACCCTTTCTCGTCGTTAAACCACTTGACGGTACCGCTCTGACGATCTGACATTTTCTTCTTTCCTTTGACGCTAAAAATTAATGACAGTCTCTTTCACATGAAAGAGTACTGGGCTGGGTTGCAGGAAAGTAAGAGACGTCGAACGGGTTGTAGCACAACTACTTCAGCTACTGCCCAGGTCCAGGTTCAAAGCGACCCATGCAAACACAGTCAGCAAACTCTACGCCAACTAAAGGAGAAAAAACAAGTCCTGCCAAAAGCCCAGGTTTTGCTCGGCTTCATGACACTTCGGTCAACAATCAGAATCTGACTTATTCGATAGCGTTGATCTTTGGTTATAGGTTAATTCGTTAAACAATGACTATCGTCAATGCACTGTTTTATGGCGGTTGCGTTACAGTTTAGTGCGCGTAACGCAACCGCGTTACTTATTGGAACAGTCAATCAGCCGCGATAGTAACGTTGCGGTACAAATGGCATTTTACTTACACGAAGTGGCACCTTTTTCCCACGTACCAGCGCTGACACTTCGGTATCCAGCGCGATAAACGCGCTGTCCAGGTAACCCATGGCCAACGGGCCACCCAGGGTCGGGCCAAAGCCACCGCTGCATACGGTGCCGATCACGGTGCCGTGCTCGTCGACAATCTCTGCGCCTTCACGCACTGGGGTGCGCTCTTGTGGCAGCAGGCCGACACGCTTGCGGCTCACACCGGCTTGCTGCTGGGTGAAGATGCGGTCGGCGCCCGGGAAGCCACCGGCACGTGCGCCGTCGGCGCGACGAGCCTTGGAGATCGCCCACAGCAGGCTGGCTTCAATGGGGGTGGTGTCGGCGTTCATGTCGTGGCCGTACAGGCACAGGCCGGCTTCCAGGCGCAGGGAGTCGCGGGCACCCAGGCCGATGGCGTGTACTTCAGTCTCGGCCAGCAGGCTGCGGGCCAGGCTTTCGGCGTTGGCCGCAGGCACGGAGATCTCAAAACCGTCTTCACCGGTGTAGCCCGAACGGCTGACATAGCAGTCCACACCCAGCAGGCGCAGGGTGGCGAACTGCATGAAGGTCATCTTTGTCACTTCCGGCGCCAGGCGTGCCAGCACCTTCACCGCCGCCGGGCCTTGCAGGGCCAGCAGGGCGCGTTCTTCGAACAGTGGTTCGATGCTGCATTGGTCGCCGATATGCTGACGCAAGTGGGTCAGGTCCTGGTCCTTGCAGGCGGCGTTGACCACCAGGAACAGCTCATCGTTACCCAGGTTGGCCACCATCAGGTCGTCGAGGATGCCGCCCTGGTCGTTGGTGAACATCGCGTAGCGCTGCATGCCTACCGGCAGGTCGATGATGTCGACGGGCACCAGGGTTTCCAGGGCCTTGGCGGCGTTGGCGCCGGTGAGGCGAATCTGGCCCATGTGGGACACGTCGAACAGCCCGGCCTGATCACGGGTGTGCAGGTGTTCCTTCATCACGCCCAGCGGGTATTGCACCGGCATGTCGTAGCCGGCGAAGGGCACCATGCGCGCGCCCAGCTCGATGTGCAGCGCATGCAATGGGGTTTTCAACAGGGTTTCGGTGGACATGTTCAGCTCCTGAAAAACGTGCTGGCGCGCCTTGGGGCGTCAGCACTCGATAATGTTGACCGCCAAACCGCCACGGGCGGTTTCCTTGTATTTGCTTTTCATATCGGCGCCGGTCTGGCGCATGGTGCGGATAACCTTGTCGAGGGACACGAAGTGCTGCCCGTCGCCGCGCAAGGCCATGCGCACCGCATTGATCGCTTTTACCGAGCCCATGGCATTGCGCTCGATGCACGGCACCTGCACCAGCCCGCCAATGGGGTCGCAGGTCAGGCCGAGGTTGTGTTCCATGCCGATCTCGGCGGCGTTCTCCACTTGGGAAACCGTACCGCCCAATACTTCACACAAGGCGCCAGCAGCCATGGAACAGGCCACGCCAACCTCGCCCTGGCAGCCGACTTCGGCACCGGAAATCGAGGCGTTTTCCTTGTACAGAATGCCGATGGCGGCGGCGGTGAGCAGGAAGCGCACCACGCCGTCTTCGTTCGCGCCGGGGATAAAACGCATGTAGTAATGCAGCACCGCCGGTACGATCCCGGCCGCACCATTGGTGGGCGCCGTGACCACGCGCCCGCCGTTGGCGTTTTCTTCATTGACGGCCAGGGCGTAGAGGTTGACCCAGTCCAGCACAGACAATGGATCACGCAGTGCCGATTCCGGGTGCTTGCACAGTTGCCGATGTAACGCAGCCGCACGCCGCTTGACCTTCAAGCCGCCGGGCAAAATCCCTTCATTGCGACAGCCCGCGTCCACGCAGTCCTGCATCACTTGCCAGATTTTCAGCAGCCCGGCGCGAGTTTCAGCCTCGGGGCGCCAGGCACTTTCGTTGGTCAACATGACTTGGCTGATGGACAGCCCGTAGGTAGTGCAATGGTTCAACAAGTCCTTGCCGTGTTTGAACGGGAAGGTCAGCGGCGTGGCATCTTCGACAATGCGGTCGGCGCCTGCTGCGTCTTCATCCACCACAAAACCACCGCCCACCGAATAGTACTCGCGGCTGCGGATTTGAATGTTGGCGGCGTCGAAGGCACGAAAGATCATGCCGTTGGGATGGTAGGCGAGGGGCTTGCGAATCATCGCCAGGTGTTCTTTCTCGTTGAACGCAATGCTGTGTTCGCCGAGCAAATTCAGGCGGCCGTCCTTGCGCATTTGCGCCAGGCGCGTGGCCACGGTTTCGGTATTCACGGTGTCCGGGTGTTCGCCTTCCAGGCCCAGCAACACGGCCTTGTCGCTGCCGTGGCCTTTGCCAGTGGCGCCCAGCGATCCGTAAAGCTCCACCTTGACGCAGGTGGTGGTGCCCAGCAGGTTGTCACGCTTGAGGCCCTCGACGAATCGAGCGGCGGCGCGCATCGGGCCAACGGTGTGGGAACTGGAGGGGCCGATGCCAATCTTGAACAGGTCGAACACGCTTAAAGACATGAGTTGTTCTCCGGTTTCTTATTATTCTTGAAGTCGAACCCTGGTCAGGGTGGGAGCTGGCTTGCCTGCGATAGCATCACCCTGGTCTACCTGATAGACCGAGGTGCCTGCATCGCAGGCAAGCCAGCTCCCACACAAGCCAGCTCCCACATTTGACCGCGTTATGCGTAGCTCTCGATCGACGGGCACGCGCACACCAGGTTGCGATCACCAAACACATTGTCGACCCGGCCAACCGGCGGCCAGTATTTGCCTTCGATCAACGATGGCACCGGGTACACCGCTTGCTCGCGGGTGTACGGATGGGTCCACTCGCTCACCAATTCAGCGGCGGTGTGTGGCGCGTTTTTCAATGGGTTGTCGTCCTTGTCCAGCGTGCCGTTTTCCACCGCGCGGATTTCTTCGCGGATGGCGATCATCGCGTTGCAGAAGCGGTCCAGTTCTTCCTTGGATTCGCTTTCGGTCGGCTCGATCATCAAGGTGCCGGCCACCGGGAACGACATGGTCGGCGCATGGAAACCGAAGTCGATCAGGCGCTTGGCCACGTCATCCACGCTGATGCCGCTGCTGTCCTTGAGTGGGCGCAGATCCAGGATGCATTCATGCGCCACCAGGCCGTTGCTGCCGGTGTAGAGCACGGGGTAGTGCTCTTCCAGGCGACGGGAAATGTAGTTGGCATTCAGGATCGCCAGCTGCGAAGCGCGCTTGAGGCCTGCGCCGCCCATCATGCTGATGTACATCCAGGTGATCGGCAAA
Source organism: Pseudomonas sp. PGPPP1 (assembly GCF_002255865.1). NCBI lineage: Bacteria > Pseudomonadati > Pseudomonadota > Gammaproteobacteria > Pseudomonadales > Pseudomonadaceae > Pseudomonas > Pseudomonas sp. PGPPP1. The sequence continues at coordinate 22,163 of NZ_NKIG01000017.1, forward strand.
ATGCTCGCGCTGCCGAACGGTGCCGCACACACCGCGCCTTCCTTGCGTTCCATGGCCGCGTGGCCCGGCAGGAACGGCGTGAGGTGCGACTTGACGCCAATCGGGCCAACGCCCGGGCCGCCACCGCCGTGGGGGATGCAGAAGGTCTTGTGCAGGTTCAGGTGGGAAACGTCGCCACCGAACTTGCCCGGTGCGCACAGGCCGACCATGGCGTTCATGTTGGCGCCGTCGATGTACACCTGGCCGCCGTTGTCGTGAATGATGCCGCAGATTTCGCGGATGCCTTCTTCGAACACACCGTGGGTGGACGGGTAGGTGATCATCAGCGCGGCGAGATGATCGCGGTGCTCGATGGCCTTGGCGCGCAGGTCTTCGATGTCGACGTTGCCACGGGCATCGCACGCGGTGACCACCACGCGCATGCCGGCCATGTTGGCGGTGGCCGGGTTGGTGCCGTGGGCCGACGAAGGGATCAGGCAGATGTCGCGACGTTCATCGCCACGGCTCTGGTGATAGGCACGGATCGCCAACAGGCCTGCGTACTCGCCTTGGGAGCCGGCGTTCGGTTGCAGGGAGATCGCGTCGTAGCCGGTGGCCGCGCAGAGCATGGCTTCCAGGTCGGAGGTCAGCTCCAGGTAACCGGCGCTTTGCTCGGCCGGAGCGAACGGGTGCAGGGCGCCGAATTCGGCCCAGGTCACCGGGATCATTTCGCTGGCGGCGTTGAGCTTCATGGTGCACGAGCCCAGCGGGATCATGGTGCGGTCCAGTGCCAGGTCCTTGTCGGCCAGCTTGCGCAGGTAGCGCATCAGCTCGGTTTCGGAGTGATAACGGTTGAACACCGGGTGGCTGAGCACAGGCGACTGGCGCAGCAGCGCGGCCGGCAGGGTGGCGTCTACCTTGGCGGCGAAGTCCGGCAGGGCTTTGTCGCCTGCAAAGATCGCCCACAGGGTTTCGATATCGGCCTGGGTGGTGGTTTCGTCCACCGACACACCAACACGCTCACTGTCTACCACACGCAGGTTGATGCGCTGGGCGCGAGCCTTGTCGTGCAGGGCGGCGGTGTTGGCACCGGTGTTGAGGGTGATGGTGTCGAAAAAGTTTTCTTGCTCGACCTTGAAGCCCAGGGTCGTCAGGCCGTTGGCCAGGATCGCGGTGAGTTGGTGCACACGCTGGGCGATCTGGGTCAGGCCTTTGGGGCCGTGGTACACGGCGTACATGCTGGCGATGTTGGCCAGCAGTACCTGAGCGGTGCAGATGTTCGACGTGGCTTTTTCGCGACGGATATGTTGCTCGCGGGTTTGCATGGCCAGGCGCAGGGCCGGCTTGCCGAAACGGTCGACAGACACACCCACCAGACGGCCCGGCATGTCGCGCTTGAACGCATCCTTGGTGGAGAAGTACGCCGCGTGCGGGCCACCAAAGCCCAGCGGTACGCCGAAGCGTTGTGCGCTGCCGATGGCCACGTCGGCACCGAATTCACCCGGTGGGGTCAGCAGGGTCAGGGCCAGCAGGTCTGCGGCCACGGCCACCAGGGCGTTGGCAGCGTGGAAACGTTCGGTCAATGCGCGGTAGTCGAATACATCACCGTTGCTGGCCGGGTATTGCAGCAGGGCGCCGAAGAACGGGCTGACGTCGGTCAACTCGCGTTCATCGCCCACGACTACGTCAATGCCCAGCGGCTCGGCACGGGTGCGCAGTACGTCGAGGGTTTGCGGGTGGCTGTGGACCGAGGCGAAGAAGGCGTTGCTGCCCTTGTTCTTGCTCAGGCGTTTGCAGAAGGTCATGGCCTCGGCAGCGGCGGTGGCTTCGTCGAGCAGGGAAGCGTTGGCGATCGGCAGGCCAGTGAGGTCGCTGATCAGGGTCTGGAAGTTCAGCAGCGCTTCCAGGCGGCCTTGGGAAATTTCTGGTTGGTACGGGGTGTAGGCGGTGTACCAGGCTGGGTTTTCCAGCAGGTTGCGCAGGATCGGCGACGGCGTGTGGCAGTTGTAGTAGCCCTGGCCGATGTAGGTCTTGAACAGTTGGTTCTTGTCAGCGATGGCCTTGATCTTGGCCAGGGCCTCGGCTTCGCTCAGGCCGTCTTCCAGGCCGAGCACGCTGGTGCCCTTGATGCTTTCCGGGATCACGCTGGCGCTCAGGGCTTCCAGGGAATCGAAACCCAGGCTGGCGAGCATCTGCTGCTCATCTTCCTGGCGCGGGCCGATGTGGCGGGCGATGAATTCGTTGGCGGTGCTGATGTTGATCGACATGGCGCGCTCCTCAGGCTTCAGCGTTGGCTTTGATCAGGCGGTCGTACGCGTCCTGATCCAACAGTTTAGCTACCGCCTCGGCATCGGCTGGTTTAAAGCGGAAGAACCAGCCTTCGCCCATCGGGTCTTCGTTGACCAGTTCCGGGCTGTCGCTGAGCTTGTCGTTCACTTCCAGCACTTCGCCGGTCAGGGGCATGTATACGCCGCTGGCGGCTTTCACCGATTCCACGGTGGACGCTTCGGCGCCCTTGTCGTAGGCCTGCAACTCTGGCAGTTGCACGAAAACCACATCACCCAGCGCGTTCTGCGCGAAAGCGGTGATACCCACGGTGACGCTGCCGTCAGCTTCGGCGCGCAGCCATTCGTGATCTTCAGTGAAACGCAACTCGCTCATGGAAACTCCTCGGGGCCAGATTCGTCTGGTGGACGGAATAATGGGGAGTTGCTTAGCAAAATCGCGGCCAAGGTTGTTAAACCCTTTTAAATCAATGGTTTGGTGAAAATGGTTATAGGCTTATGCCCAAGGGCTGTAGCGATTTCGCTACAGTTGAGCGCGCGAAAAAAAGCCTATGTGGATCAAAGCCTTGCATGGCGCGCAAAAAACAGGGGTGTAGCGATATCGTTACGCTGTAGCGCTTTCAGTACACAGAATGTCGTTCTCAGACCAAAATTTGCAATGCGATCCCTGTGGGAGCTGGCTTGCCTGCGATAGCATCGCCTCGGTGCAACTGATACACCGAGTAGCCTGCATCGCAGGCAAGCCAGCTCCCACATGTGGACCGCGTTTTGTCAGTCAGGGCTTGTTGGGAATGCCGTACTTGCGCAGGCGATGGGCGATGGCCGTGTGTGACGTTTGCAAGCGGCTGGCCAGTTGGCGAGTCGAGGGGTAGCTGGTGTAGAGCTTTTCCAGCAGGCTGCGTTCGAAGTCTTCCACGGCCTGTTCCAGGCTATCGACTTCGTTGTCGCTTTGGCGCGCCACCGAGGTGCCGGCGATGTCCAGGTCGCCGATGTCCACCAGGTTGCTTTCGCAGATCGCGGCGGCGCGGAAGATCACGTTTTGCAATTGCCGCACATTGCCCGGCCAAGGGTTGCCCAGTAGCGCGGGATAAGTGCCCGGCGCCAGGCGGCAGACCGGGCGCTGGATCTGCGCGCAGGCTTGCTGCATGAAATAGCGGGCCAACAGCAGGATGTCCTGGCCACGTTGACGCAGGGGCGGCACTTCGACGTTCAGCACGTTGAGGCGGTAGAACAAGTCTTCGCGGAAGGTGCCTTCGCTGACCATCTTTTCCAGGTCGCGGTGGGTAGCGCTGAGGATGCGCACATTGACCTTCACTTCACGGTCGCCACCGACGCGGCGGAAGCTGCCGTCATTGAGAAAACGCAGCAGCTTGGCCTGCAGATACGGCGACATCTCACCGATCTCATCGAGGAACACCGTGCCTTGGTTGGCCAACTCCATCAGCCCCGGCTTGCCGCCGCGTTGGGCGCCGGTGAACGCGCCGGGTGCATAACCGAACAACTCGCTTTCGGCGAGGTTCTCTGGCAACGCCGCGCAGTTCAACGCCAGGAACGGCGCACTGTGGCGTGCACTGATGGCATGGCAGGCCCGCGCGACCAGCTCTTTACCGGTGCCGGTTTCGCCTTGAATCAACAGCGGCGCATCCAGCGCGGCTACCCGTTGCGCACGCGCCTTGAGGGTGCGGATCACGGGGGATTCGCCCAGCAGCGCATCAAACCCTTCGGCATGGTCGTGGTGCAGCGCCGACAGTTGTTCGCCGATGCGGTTGGGTGGGTACAAGGTCAGCAGGGCGCCGGCGTCGGTGATCGGCGTAGCGTCCAACAGCAAGGTCTGGCCATTGACGCTGATCTCGCGCAGCGGCAGGCGAAAACCCTGGTCCAGCAAGGTGTCCAGCAGCGCCGGGTCGTTGAACAGTTCGCTGATGCTTTCCCCGGCCGGTTCGCGACCGTACAGCGCGATCAGCGCCGGGTTGGCCAGCAGGATCTTGCCCGCGCTGTCCAGCGCCAGCACCGGGTCGGTCATCGCGGCCAGCAGGGCGTCGAGTTGCAGATGACGGCGTTGGCCGGGGAGGATGTCGACCACCGTCACCGCTTGCACGCCGTGCACGCTGAACAGTGCGTCGCGCAGCTCTTCGAGCACGTCGGCACTCAGGGTTGGCGCGTCGATATAGACGTTGGGCGGCACCATTTCCACCGCATCCAGGTTGAGATTGCGCCCACCGAGCAGGGCCAGGACTTCCTGGGTGATGCCGACGCGGTCGATGAAGCTGACGTGGATACGCATGGGATGGGTGGCGATTCTGCAGAGCGAGAGGTGGCAAGTATGCCTGACAGGTGGTGGAGATCAAAAATGTGGGAGCTGGCTTGCCTGCGATGGCGGTGGGTCAGTCACTCTAGTGTTGACTGATAGTCCGCTATCGCAGGCAAGCCAGCTCCCACATTTGTCCTGTTTTGCCTGTGAGAAAAGGGTTAGGCCAAGTGCTCAGGCTTGATCGGATCGCCTGATTTCACATCCAACTGATGCCGCACATCCTCGAACATCAAGTCGTACTGCTTGTGCATCGAGCCGTTGAGCACTGCAATTTTCGGCATGCCGTACTTCTGCGCGATGTTCATCGCATGCCGTGCAAAGTCGAACGCCTGATCCTTGGGTAAAAAGAACTCTTCCTTGAGGTCCTTGCCCTGTACCGAACCATGCAGTTTGAAGAGCATTCCCTTGCCTTCCTTGGGGTCCTGGCTGACTTCGTAGTCGATGCACAGGTTGTAGCTGTAGTCCTGGGCGTTAAGCGCATGACGTTCGACGTGCAAGTGTCCCGGTTCAAAGGTGGCCATAGGCGTCTCTCCTCGACTTTACAGATAGGTGATGCCAGGTTTTGCCGTGCTGATGCGCGTGCCGGCGCTGCCCTGGACGATGGCTTCGATGTCCGAGAGTGAACCGATGACTGCCGTTTTGCCAGTCTTGCGGGCGAACTCGCAGGCGGCTTGCACCTTGGGGCCCATGGAGCCGGCGGCGAAGCCGAGTTTTTCGATTTCGTCCGGGTGAGCCTGGCCGATGGCCTTTTGGGTGGGCTTGCCGTAGTCGATAAAGGCGGCGTTGACGTCGGTGGCAATCACCAGCAAATCGGCGTCCAGTTGGGCTGCCAGCAGCGACGAACACAGGTCCTTGTCGATCACGGCCTCGATGCCTTTGAGCTTGCCGTCTTCGCCGTACATGGTCGGGATGCCGCCACCGCCGGCGCAGATCACGATGCTGCTTTTTTCCAGCAGCCACTTGATCGGGCGGATTTCAAAGATGCGTTTTGGCCGAGGGCTGGCAACGACGCGGCGGTATTTATCGCCGTCCGGGGCAATGGCCCAGCCTTTTTCTGCGGCGAGTTTTTCCGCTTCGGCCTTGGAGTAGACCGGGCCGATAGGCTTGGTGGGGTTCTTGAAGGCGGGGTCGTTGGCGTCCACTTCGACTTGGGTGAGCAGGGTGGCGAACGGCACTTCGAAATCCAGCAGGTTGCCCAACTCTTGTTCGATGATGTAGCCGATCATGCCTTCTGTTTCGGCGCCGAGCACGTCCAGCGGGTAAGGCGACACCTGGGTGTAGGCCGCCGCTTGCAATGACAGCAGGCCGACTTGCGGACCATTGCCGTGGGCGATCACCAGTTCGTTGCCAGGGTGGATCTTGGCGATCTGTTCGGTGGCAATCCGGATATTGGCGCGTTGGTTGTCCGCTGTCATGGGTTCACCACGGCGGAGCAGGGCGTTACCGCCCAGTGCAACGACGATACGCATACAGAGTGTCCTTCTGAAATTCATCGTTGTGAACACAGGACCAATGTGGGAGCGGGCTTGCTCGCGAAAGCGGTGTATCAGTTGATACATGTGCTGACTGACACACCGCATTCGCGAGCAAGCCCGCTCCCACAGTTGACTGCATTCCTTCAGTTACAAATCGGCGAGGGTCGAGACCAAAATCGCCTTGATGGTATGCATGCGGTTTTCCGCCTGCTCAAAGGCGATACACGCCGGCGACTCGAACACGTCGTCCGTCACTTCAATGCCATTGGCTAGGTGCGGATACTGCTCGGCGATCTGTTTGCCGACCTTGGTATCGCTGTTGTGGAACGCCGGCAGGCAGTGCATGAACTTGGTGCGCGGGTTGCCGGTGGCTTTCATCAGCTCGGCGTTCACTTGGTACGGCAGCAGTTGCTCGATCCGCTCGGCCCAGGCTTCCACCGGTTCGCCCATCGATACCCACACGTCGGTGTGGATGAAGTCCACGCCTTTGACCGCCGCTTTCGGGTCTTCGGTGAGGGTGATGCGCGCGCCGCTTTCTTCCGCGTATTTTTTGCAACGGCCCACCAGGTCATCGTGAGGCCACAGGGCTTTTGGCGCGCAGATGCGCACGTCCATGCCGAGCTTGGAACCCACCAGCAGCAGCGAGTTACCCATGTTATTGCGCGCATCGCCCAGGTAGGCGTAGCTGATGTCGTGGATCGGCTTGTCGGCGTGTTCACGCATGGTCAGCACGTCGGCGATCATCTGGGTGGGATGATATTCATCGGTCAGGCCGTTGAACACCGGCACGCCAGCGAACTTGGCGAGTTCCTCGACGATCTCCTGCTTGAAGCCACGGTATTCGATAGCGTCGTACATACGCCCAAGTACGCGGGCGGTGTCTTTCATGCTTTCTTTGTGGCCGATCTGCGAGGAGCCCGGGTCGATATAGGTGACGTTGGCGCCCTGGTCATAGGCCGCGACTTCGAAGGCGCAACGGGTGCGGGTCGAGGTTTTTTCGAAGATCAGCGCAATGTTGTTGCCCTTGAGGTGCTGCTGTTCGGTGCCGGTGTACTTGGCACGCTTGAGGTCGCGGGACAGGTCGAGCAGGTAGCGCAGCTCGCGCGGGGTGTGGTGTTCCAGGCTGAGCAGGCTGCGGTTGTGGATGTTGAACGCCATGATGATTCTCCTTGGATTCGGTAATCGGCCCGGTCGGCTTCGGGTGGAAGCCGCCGGGTGGATGGTCGCTTAGTAGTCGATAGGGTCGCGGATGATCGGGCAGGTCATGCAGTGGCCGCCGCCACGGCCACGGCCGAGTTCACCGGCGCTGATGGTGATCACTTCCACGCCGGCCTTGCGCAGCAGGGTGTTGGTGTAGGTGTTGCGGTCGTAACCGATCACCACGCCAGGCTCCACGGCCACCACGTTGTTGCCGTCGTCCCACTGCTCGCGCTCGGCGGCAAACGCATTGCCGCCGGTTTCTACTACGCGCAGGGCCTTGAGGCCGAGGGCGGCGGCGACGGTGTCGAGGAAGTTGGTTTTCTCGCGTTGGATGTCGATGCCGTGCGGCTTGCTTTCGTCAGGGCGCAGGGTGAACGCGACGATCTGGTTGACCACTTCGGGGAAGATGGTCACGAGGTCGCGGTCGCAGAAGCTGAACACGGTGTCCAGGTGCATCGCGGCGCGGGATTTCGGCAGGCCGGCGACGATCACCTTCTCTACTGCCTTGTTCTTGAACAGGTTGCGTGCCAATTGGCCGATCGCCTGGTGGGACGAGCGTTCACCCATGCCGATCAACACCACGCCATTGCCAATCGGCATCACGTCACCGCCTTCCAGGGTGGAGGCGCCGTGTTCCTGGTCGGGGTCGCCGTACCAGATCTGGAAGTCAGCGTTGGTGAACTCCGGGTGGAATTTGTAGATGGCTGTGGTCAGCAGGGTTTCCTGGCGTCGCGCCGGCCAGTACATCGGGTTCAGCGTTACGCCGCCGTAGATCCAGCAGGTGGTGTCACGGGTGAACTGGGTGTTCGGCAGCGGCGGCAGGATGAAGCTGGCGTGGCCGAGGAAGTCACGGAACATCTCGATGGCCTTGCCGCCGAATTGGCTCGGCAGGTCATCGGCCGATACACCACCGATCAGGAACTCGGCGGTCTTGCGGGGTTCCAGGCTGCGCAGCCAGGAGCTGACTTCGTTGACCAGGCCCAGGCCAACCGTGTTGGCAGTGATCTTGCGCTCCAGGATCCAGTCCAGTGCTTCAGGGATGGCGACAATGTCGGTGAGCAGGTTGTGCATTTCCAGCACATCAATATCCCGCTCGCGCATCTTGGTCACGAAGTCGAAATGGTCGCGCTTGGCCTGGGCCACCCACAGCACATCATCGAACAGCAGTTCATCGCAGTTGTTGGGCGTCAGCCGCTGGTGGGCCAAGCCTGGGGAGCACACCATGACTTTGCGCAGTTTGCCGGCTTCGGAATGTACGCCGTACTTCACTTTTTCCGTGGTCATTACAGATCCTCCAATAAACACAAGTTACAAGGTCAGGAAACCGTCGTAGAGTCCATAGGCCGCCACCAGGGCGCCAATGACCACTGCGGCGAAAATCAGCTTCTCGACGTTGGTGAAAATCGGTTTGCCCAGTTCACGCTTGGCCTTGGCGAACAGGATCGCGCCGGGGGCGTAGAGCAGGGCGGAGAGCAGCAGGTACTTGGTGCCACCGGCATAGAGCAGCCAGATCGCATAGATCAGAGCGATGGCGCCGATGAACAGGTCTTTCTTACGCTCGGCCAACGCGGCTTCGTAGGTTTCACCACGCACCGCCAGCAACAGGGCGTAGGCCGCCGACCACAGGTAAGGCACCAGGATCATCGAGGTGGCGAGGTAGATCAGCGACAGGTAAGTGCTGGCCGAGAACAGCGTGATCACCAGGAACAGCTGCACCATGGCGTTGGTCAGCCACAGGGCGTTGACCGGCACGTGGTTGGCGTTCTCCTTGCGCAGGAATTCCGGCATGGTGTGGTCCTTGGCGGCGGCGAACATGATCTCCGCACACAGCAGCACCCACGACAGCAGCGCACCCAGCAAGGAAATGATCAAGCCGACGCTGATCAGCACTGCACCCCAGTGGCCCACTACGTGTTCCAGCACGGCAGCCATCGACGGGTTTTGCAGCTTGGCCAGTTCCGGTTGGGTCATGATCCCCAGGGACAGCACGTTCACCAGCATCAGGAACAGCAGCACGGTGATAAAGCCGATGACTGTGGCTTTACCCACGTCGGAGCGTTTCTCCGCGCGGGACGAGAAGATGCTGGCGCCCTCGATACCGATGAACACCCACACGGTGACCAGCATCATGTTGCGCACCTGGTTCATCACACTGCCCAGGTCCGGGTTTTTCACGCCCCAGATGTCAGCGGTGAAGATCTCCAGCTTGAACGCGAACAGCGCGATCAACACGAACAGCACCAGTGGCACGACCTTGGCGACGGTGGTCACCAGGTTGATGAATGCCGCTTCCTTGATCCCGCGCAGCACCAGGAAGTGCACGGCCCACAGCAGTACCGACGCACCAATCACGGCCGCCGGCGTGTTGCCTTCGCCAAAGATCGGAAAGAAGTAACCGAGGGTGCTGAACAGCAAAACGAAGTAACCGACGTTGCCCAGCCAGGCACTGATCCAGTAGCCCCAGGCCGATGAGAAGCCCATGTAATCACCGAAGCCGGCCTTGGCGTAGGCGTAGACGCCGCCATCGAGGTCGGGCTTGCGGTTGGCGAGGGTCTGGAACACGAAAGCGAGGGTCAACATGCCGATGGCGGTAATGACCCAACCAATCAATACCGCGCCAACATCGGCGCTGGCCGCCATGTTTTGTGGCAGTGAGAAGATCCCGCCACCAATCATCGAGCCCACGACAAGTGCAACCAGTGCACCAAGCCTAAGTTTTCCGGGAGTTTCAGACATTGCGTGACTCCAATGCAGGAGAAGAGAGACCACAGAATAATTCTGTGCGCTATTCAAACAGCTGACTCAGATCACTTCATTGGCACATTCCATTGTGAATTAATGACTTAGGTTGAAAACTTGTGGCCGATGGATATCCTCTGAAAGGCGCTTGCCAGAGCGCTCTCTCAATTTGGGGTTAATCATTTAGTCGGGGCTATGGACGTTTGAAGCTAGCCCGTTTTTTCGGATGTGCAAACTTTTTGAACAATGTTTCACCAAAGCGCTATAAGGGCAGGGACAGGGCAGTATTTAAAATCTAAATAAGCCTAAACTTTATAAACTGACAGACCTTTAGGTTATGAGCGTGCCTGTTTTATCGCCTTCTCTAATAAACGCTACACTCGATGAGTTAATTAGTTGAGTGCACAGTTGTCGGCTCAAATTGTTATTTATCCAGGAGTCTCCATGTCCCAACCCGCCCAGAAGCTTCGACTCAGCGCCTTGATCGCCCTGGTAGTGGGGTCGATGATCGGCGGGGGAATTTTTTCCCTGCCGCAGAACATGGCCGCACGTGCCGAGGTGGGCGCGGTACTGATTGGCTGGGGGATCACTGCCGTGGGCATGCTGACGCTGGCGTTTGTGTTCCAGACCCTGGCGAATCGCAAGCCCGAATTGGATTCCGGTGTGTATGCCTATGCCAAGGCGGGCTTTGGCGACTACATGGGTTTCTCATCGGCCTGGGGTTATTGGATCAGTGCATGGATGGGCAACGTCGGTTACTTCGTGTTGCTATTTAGTACGCTCGGCTACTTTTTCCCGGTGTTCGGCCAGGGCAATACGCCTGTGGCAATCGTCTGCGCGTCGCTGCTGTTGTGGGCCGTGCATTTTCTGGTGATGCGCGGAATCAAGGAGGCGGCGTTCATCAACCAGGTCACCACTGTGGCGAAGATCGTGCCGCTGCTGATGTTTATCGTGATCGCCGCCGTGGCGTTCAAGGCCGATATCTTCACGCGTGATATCTGGGGCCTGGGCAATCCGAACATGGGCAGCGTGGTGGACCAGGTGCGCCATATGATGTTGGTCACCGTCTTCGTGTTTATCGGCATCGAGGGGGCCAGTGTCTATTCGGCGCGGGCCGAGAAACGTTCGGATGTGGGCCGCGCGACGGTGATCGGGTTTCTTGGCGTGCTGGCGTTGTTGGTGCTGGTGAATGTGCTGTCCCTGGGGGTCATGAGCCAGCCGGAGCTCGCGCAATTGCAAAACCCGTCCCTGGCGGGCGTGTTGGAACATATCGTCGGGCCATGGGGCGCGATGCTGATCAGCATTGGGCTTGCGGTGTCGTTGCTGGGGGCCTTGCTCTCATGGGCGCTGCTATGCGCCGAGATTCTCTACGCCACCGCCCACGACAAGACCATGCCCGCGTTTTTGAAGAAGGAAAATGCCAACCAGGTGCCGGTCAATGCCCTGTGGCTGACCAATGTGATGATCCAGGTGTTCCTGGTGATTACGCTGTTTTCGCAAAGCACCTACACCACGCTGATCTACCTCGCATCGTCGATGATTCTGGTGCCGTACCTGTGGTCGGCGGCGTACGCGGTGCTGTTGAGTGGGCGTGGCGAAACCTACGAAGGTGCGCCGCACCGGCGCATGAAGGACCTGCTGGTGGGCCTGATCGCCCTGGGTTACGCCGTGTGGTTGCTTTACGCGGGTGGCTTGAAATACTTGCTGCTGTCGGCGTTGTTGTATGCGCCGGGCGTGATCCTGTTTGCCCTGGCCAAGCGTGAGCAGGGCCAGCCCTTGTTTACCCACATGGAAAAAGGCATTTTCAGCTGCGTGGTCGCCGGCGCAGGGCTGGCGGCATATGGGTTGTACAGCGGGGTGTTGTCGTTGTGAGACTGGTATTTGCGCCGCCTTATGACTGGGCGGCGATGATCGGTTTTTTGTCTGCGCGGGCGATCAGTGGGTTGGAGACGGTCGAGGCTGACGTGTATCGGCGCAGCATCAGCGTGGGGCACCAGCATGGCTGGATCAGTGTGACACTGGGGACGGGCGATTGGCTGGATGTCGACGTTGAGTTTGCGAACCCAGCGGCCTTGCCCGAGATCGAGCGCCGGTTGCGCATGATGTTTGATCTGGACGCCCAGCCGCAGTTGATCAACCCACAGCTGGCGACGGACCCGTTGATGGCGCATTTGGTCGCAGCGCGTCCTGGCTTGCGCGTGCCCGGCACCTGGGACGGTCTGGAACTGGCGATTCGCGCGGTGCTGGGCCAGCAGATCACGGTGGCGGCGGCGATTCGCCTGGCGGGAAAATTGGTTGCGCAGTATGGCCAGCCGCTGCAAACGCCACATGCCGGTATCACCCATGTATTCCCGACCCCCGGGGTGCTGGCAGCGGCGGACCTGGCGACCCTGGGCATGCCCAAAGCGCGGGGCCGCACCTTGTCTGGCGTCGCCCAGGCGCTGCTGGATGATCCTCAATTGTTTGAACCCAAGGCCAGCCTCAAAGAGGGTGTGGCACGCTTGGTGGCATTGCCGGGGATTGGCGATTGGACGGCGCAGTACATCGCCATGCGCCAGATGCGCGAGGCGGATGCGTTTGCGTCGGGGGATATCGGCTTGATCAACGCGTTGGTGGCGTTGGAGGGCGGGCCGGTGTCGGCGCGGCAGCTGTTAGCGCGCGCCGAGGCGTGGCGGCCGTTGCGCGCGTATGCGGCGCAGCATTTGTGGACGTCGTTGCAGCGGGGAGATTGAGGGGGACTGTCAGGGCCTCATCGCAGGCAAGCCAGCTCCCACATGTTGAATTGTGAACACCTTCAAATGTGGGAGCTGGCTTGCCTGCGATAGCGATCGTCAGGTCACCACTGAGCCCGATGCGAGCCTAATTCTCCTGCCGGCAAATCCCACTGCAATGGCGTGCCGTTGATGGTCAATGGCGCCAACAACCGATGGGCCGGCCCCCAACTGGTTTGCTCCACCACCAACCCCTGATCGCCTGCTGCTTCTGCCCGCAATACTGGTTGCTCGGGCACGTGCCCAGCCTCCACCAACAACGTCGCCGTACGCGCCAACGACAAACGTGCCGATCCGCCTCGGCCGCTGTTCAAGCGTTCACTCAACGCCTGGATCGCACTGGCCGCCATCAGATACCCGGTGGCGTGATCCAGTGCCTGCAACGGCAGCGGCACCGGTTTATCCGCCTGTTTCCAGGCCATGCCCGCGTCGGCAATCCCGCTGCTCATCTGCACCAGGCTGTCGAAACCCCGGCGATTGCGCCACGGGCCGCTCCAGCCATAGGCATTGAGGCTCACGTCGATCAGGCCGGGGGCAATCCGCTGCAGTTCGTTGGCGGTGTAGCCCAGTTGTTCGAGGGCGTCGGCGCGGTAGCCGTGGAACAGGATGTCGGCGTCTTTCAATAGATTTTCGAAAATCTGGCGGCCTTCGGGACTTTTCAGGTCGAGGCGGGCGCAGCGTTTACCCAGGGTCATCTCTGGCACCACGCCGGGTTCGTTCCAGGTGGGAGAGTCGATGCGCAGCACATCGGCGCCCAAACCCGCGAGGAAGCGGCTGGCCACGGGGCCGGCCAGCACGCGAGTCAAGTCCAGCACCTTGATCCCCGCCAGCGGGCGGGCCGCAGAACCGAGCCAGGATTTGTCGGTAGTGGCCTCATAGGTTTGGCGCTGCACCAGCGCTTCGGCATTGACCGCCAAGCCTTGCGGATGAGCTTGCCAGGCCTGCCACGAACGCATCTGCGCCGCGCAACCGCCCTCATCGACAATCGCTTGCTCCAGTTCGGCGGCATTCCATATGGCAACCTTGCTGGCCATTTCGGCACGGTCGGCAACCTTGCCCAGTACGCGCTCGGCAGCAGCACGGTGATGGGGGGCGTTGGTGTGCAGGCGAATCCAGCCATCGGCGCAGGCGTAGTCGCCGGCCACCGGGTCCCACAGGGGTGGGGTTTGCCAACCTACCGGACGAATCGAGGATGAGAACCAGAAAGACGCGAGACGTCGGTCGACACTGACGTTTGGCAAACGCCCAGTCTGCTGCTGAATCAACTGGGCCACGGACTGGCCTGCAGCGCCGATGGTGGCGCTGGCCAGTTCGGTAACGGCGAAGGTCGAGGGCAGGGCACCGGCTTCGGTCGTGGCGAGAGGTGTGTGCGGTAAATCGAGTGCGGCTTGGATGGGTGTCAGCAGGTCAGTCATCAAAGGCCCTCCGTTAGAGAAGGGCCACTATAAAAGATCATCAGGCCGGTGTGACAACCCCTGGCTCCAACGGCAGGTCGATACTGGCGATAAAACCGCCCTCGGGATGGTTGGCCAGGATCAGGCTGCCACCATGGCGCTCGGCGGCGCGCCGCGCAATCGCCAGGCCCAGACCGTGGCCCTGCGCGGTCTGGCCGGGGGCGCGATAGAACGGCTCGCCCAGTTGGTTCAGGTGTTCGGCTTCAACACCGGGGCCGTGGTCACGCACGCTGATGAGGATACGTTCACCTTGGCGCTGGGCCTGGAGCTCGATTGCCTGGCTCGGCGGGTTGAAGCGCTGGGCGTTACGCAGCAGGTTATCCACCGCCCGTTCGATCATGGTCGGCCAGCCCTTGAGGTGCAGGCCGGTTTCGGTGGTCAGTTGCACCTTTTGTTCCGGTGCGCCGAGCAGGGCGTCTTTTTGCAAGGTCTTGAGCAGTGGGTTGAGGTCTACCTCCTCGGCGCTGGCGTTGTCGGCGTCGACGCGCGCCAACACCAGGATTTCGCTGATCAGTGCTTCCAGGCGATCACATTCGCGTGTCAGGCGCGGCCAGAGTTTTTCCCGTTCTTCGGGGCTGGCGCGTTCGGCCAACGCCAAGGCGATGCGAAGACGAGCCAGGGGCGAACGCAGTTCGTGAGAAACGTCGCGCAGCAGTTGGCGCTGGCTGCTGATCAGGCTTTGCAGGCGTGCGCCCATGCGGTTGAAGTCGGTGGCGAGCACACCGAACTCATCGCGGCGGTTAGCCAATTGCGCCAGGCTGTTTTGTTGGTAGGTCGCTTGCCCGAGGTCATGTACCGCGCCACGCAAACGGCTGAGTGGACGGGTGATGGACAGCGTCACCAGCAAACTGAACAGGGTCAGTACTACCAGGGCAATTGCTAGCGCACTCAGTGGCCAGAGCAGGCTGTTGCGGTGCCAGGCGTCCAGTTCCGGGTGGGGGATGCGGTAGATCAGCAGGTAGGTGTCGCCGGTTTTTTCGCTGGTGTACTCGGCGGTCAGGCGGCGCCAGGGCAGGTGGCTGTCCTTACTGTCATTTTGACGGGCTTCAAAGGCCGCCGCGCGGCGCGGGAAGGTGCCGCGTACCACCGGATCGCCGCTTTCATTCAGCACTTGCACGTCGATGTGGTATTGGCGCTTGCGTTGTTGCAGCAAGTCCTGGGCGGCGTCCTCGCCTTGGGTTTCGTAGAGTTGGGTCCACTCTTCGGCAAGGTTATTGAGGCCGGGGTGACGGCTGAGAATCCAGGCATCTTGATTCAGCATATGCCCAAGCAGGATCGACAATCCGGCAACCAAGGCAATAGCCAGCCAGAAACTGGCCAGGATCCGCCAGAACAATGAACGCACAGGAAACCCTCAAACAGGAAAAGCCCAGCGGCGTTGGCCACTGGGCTGGGGAAGTAAAACTAGATCATTATTGCGCTTTTTGCGGTTGCTGGGCTTTCCAGGCCTGGAATTCCTTCCACTCGGCGCGGCGCTCGGCTTGTTTCTTGACGATCTCGTCGAATTTCTTCTGTTGATCGGGTTTCAGCACGGCGCGGATGTCAGCCTGGGTTTTCTGCTTGCCGGCAGCGATCTCGTCCTGCATGGCTTTCTGGTCAGCGGCTGGCAGTTTGTCCAGGTACTTTTTGACCAGGTCTTTGCGAGCGTGCCATTGGTCACCCATCAGCTTGCCGATTTGCTGGCGCTGTTCGCGGCTCAGGTCCAGTTGGCTGAATGGGCCGCCTTTACCGCGCGGGCCGTGTTCACCGCCGTGGCCCGGGCCGCCCATCATGTGACCTTCAGGGCCACCCTGTGGGCCTGGGCCTTCTGGCATCGCAGCCATGGCAACGGTCGGCAGGGCAGCGGCGAACATCAAAGCGATAAGGGTCTTGCGCATGGTGATTCTCCTGTCTCTATTCCGGTGAGTCCGGATGTGAGTAGATTACGGAGATCAAGGTCAGCGGCGGTCAGGTGAGCGTAAAGCTTGGGTAAAGAGGGTTTTGATCGAGGCTGACAAAACTTTCAGTGTTCAGCTATTCAAATGTGGGAGCGGGCTTGCTCGCGAATGCGGTGTGTCAGTCGCTGCAAATAGTGGCTGATCTATCGCATTCGCGAGCAAGCCCGCTCCCACAGGGATTTTGTAGCGTGTTCAGAGGCTGTAGTAGTAGCCACGGCTGCGCAGGGCGACGATCCGCGGTCGGCCATCCGGGTGCGGGCCGATCTTCTTGCGCAGGTTGCTGACGTGCATGTCCAGGCTGCGATCGTAAAGGGTGAGCTTGCGGCCCAAGGCGATCTGCGCCAGTTCCTGTTTATCCAGCGGCTCGCCAGGCTGGCGCAGCAGGGCTTCCAGCAGGCGACTTTCGGAGACGGTGAGGGCGAACTCCTGCTCATCGATGCTGACCACGCCGCGCACCGGGCTGAAACACAAATCACCCAGCTCAAGCTGCGTAGACACGGCAGCCGGATGGCTGCGGCGCAAGACGGCGCGCAGGCGGGCGGTCAACTCCCGGGGGTCGCAGGGTTTGGCCAGGTAATCGTCGGCGCCGAGTTCCAGGCCGAGGATGCGGTCCAGCGGCTCGCCACGGGCCGAGAGCATCAATACCGGCAAGTCGGGATGATCGGTGCGCAATTGCTTGAGCAACTCCAGGCCGCTGCCATCGGGCAGCATCACATCGAGCACCACGGCGGCGGGCGCACTGTCAGCCAGCGCTTTACGTGCGCTCAACCCATCATGGCAGGCGCGAACCTGGAAACCTTCCTGGCCCAACCAACTGCTCAGCAGCTCACAGAGCTCCTGGTCATCATCTATCAGTAACAGCTCGCTCATGACTCACTCAATTTAGCCATTGTCGACGGCGACGGTGCCCACCGCTGGCGAAGATTCCGCACAGCAAGGCGATCAGCGCGACGGCCCCACCGGTGACAAACCATTGCTGTTGCTCGGTCAGCCACTGGGTCAAGGCGCCACCCTGTGTATCTTTGAGTTGCTGGGCCAGGCGTTGGTTCTCTTGGCGAAGGCGACTCAATTGTGCGCTTTCACGCGTAGCGTCTGCGCTCTGTAGTTGCTTGCCCAATTCTTCACGCAGGCGTTCGCTTTCTTTCAAGCGTTGCTGCAATTCGGAGATCTGGCTGCCGGCACTCAACGACAGGGGCGTCGAATTGCCGGTGTTCGGGGTTTCTTCAGCGTGGGCCGTAGCCCCGATCGTTAACACTGCCAACAGACACAACTGACGTAAGCGCATCGGAACTCCTGATTCCACACGAATATTCAGAACGTTGTCGGCAGGTTACCGAGAATAATGAGCAATTAGGAGCGCGCCGAACCGATTAGGTTCAGCGCGGCTGCATTCAAGGCAGGACTTGCTTGAACGGCTTGATCACGACATCAGCGTAGACGCCGGCCGCCACGTAAGGATCGGCCTTGGCCCAGGCTTGGGCATCGGCGAGGGAGGCGAACTCGGCGACGATCAGGCTACCGGTGAAACCGGCGTCGCCTGGGTCGTTGCTGTCTACGGCAGGGTGCGGGCCTGCCAGTACGATGCGGCCTTCAGCTTGCAGCTGCTTGAGACGCTCGACGTGGGCCGGGCGTACGCTCAGGCGTTTTTCCAGCGAGTTGGCAACGTCAGTGGCAATGATTGCGTAGAGCATGTCAGTCCTCGGTTTTTGGCGTAGTAGGGTCGGTGTCATGCAGGTGGCGCGACAGGTAGATACCCTGGCCGACCAGGAACAATACGGTCATGCCCAGGCTACCGAAGACCTTGAAGTCGACCCAGTAGCTCTGGAAGGTGAATGCCACGAACAGGTTGGCAGCGCCGCAGAAGATGAAAAACACGATCCAGGCCACGTTCAGGCGCGTCCATACCGGCTCGGGCAGGGTCAACGCGTGGCCCATGATCCGCTTGATCAGCAGGCGGTCGCCGATGAAGTGGCTGCCGATGAACGCCAGGGCGAACAACCAGTTCACTACCGGGGCTTTCCATTTAAGGAAGGTTTCGCTGTGGAAGGCCAGGGTCAGGCTGCCGAAGACCAGGCACGCGACCAGGGTCAGCCATTGGCTTTTTTCCAGTTTGCGCTGGGAGATGAAGATGGCGCCGTAGACCACCACGGAGCTGATGATCAGCACGGCAGTGGCGCTGTAGATGCCCCCGAAGGTCAGCTCATGGCCGGCCAGGTCGATGACCCTGGGGTCGAGTTTGTAAACGATGAAAAACAGCAACAGCGGGATGAAGTCGATGAATTGTTTCACAGTAAGAGCCAGAAGCTGGATGTGGCGGCATAATAACAAACATCCTTGGTAGCGAAAGCGCCAGCTGACTTGAGGTTACACACTCCCGTGAATGTTGATTTGCACTGCCACAGCACGGCCTCCGACGGCGCCCTGGCGCCCGCGGTACTGGTTGCGCGAGCGTTTGAACGAGGCGTGCGAGTCCTGGCGTTGACCGACCACGACACCCTCGAAGGCCTCGACGAAGCCCGGGTCGCGGCCCACAGCCTGGGTATGCAGCTGGTCAACGGCGTGGAATTGTCCTGCACCTGGGGTGGCGCCACCATTCATGTGCTCGGCTACGGTTTCGATCAAACGGCCCCTCCCTTGGTGCAGGCCATTGCCGATCTGCACGATGGCCGCTGGCTGCGGTCCGAAGAAATAAGTCGAAAACTCAGCCTTAAAGGCATGCCCAATGCCCTCGACGGCGCCCGTGCCATCCAGCAGGAGCTGGGCGACAGCGGCAACGCGCCGGCCCGGCCGCACTTTGCCGATTGGATGGTGCGTGAAGGTTTTGTTAAAGACCGCGCCGAAGCCTTTCGCAAATGGCTGGGCGCCGGCAAGTTGGGCGATGTAAAGCAACACTGGCCGACGCTTGAAGACACCGTCGAGGCCTTGCGGGCCTCCGGGGCCTGGGTCAGCCTGGCGCATCCCTGGCATTACGATTTCACCCGCAGCAAGCGTCGCAAGCTGATCAGCGACTATATTGGAGCGGGTGGCCACGCTATCGAGGTGGTCAACGGGCACCAGCCCGCCGAACAGGTCGGCAGCCTGGCGATTCTTGCCCGCGAATTTGGTCTGCTGGTCAGCGCCGGCAGTGATTTTCATGGCCCAGGTGGGTGGTCCGAAATCGGCGAGTATCGCCAGGTACCTGAAGACCTGCCGCTTTTGTCGGGGCGATTCAAGCATGACCCCATTACTGCCACCGTCTGAACAGGTAGAACACGTGAGTCAATTCTTCCAGATTCATCCGGAAAACCCTCAGGCGCGCCTGATCAAACAGGCCGTGGAGATCATCCGTGCCGGCGGCGTGGTGATCTACCCTACGGATTCGTCCTACGCCATTGGTTGCCAGATCGGCGACAAGAGCGCGGTGGAGCGTGTAAGACGCCTGCGTCAGCTGGACGACAAGCACAACTTCGCCCTGATCTGCAGCGACCTGTCACAACTCGGGCTGTTTGCCAAGGTCGACACCGGCACCTTCCGCTTGCTCAAGGCCCATACGCCAGGGCCCTACACGTTTATTCTCAACGCCACCCGCGAAGTGCCGCGCCTGTTGTTGCACCCGAAAAAGCGCACCATCGGCCTGCGGGTGCCGGAGCACCCCATCGCCCTGGCGCTGCTCGAAGAGCTGGGTGAGCCGCTGATGAGCGTGTCGTTGATCATGCCCGGCGACACCGAGCCCCTGGAAGACCCGTACGAAATGCGCCAACTCCTGGAAAAACAGGTGGACCTGATCATCGACGGCGGCTTCGGCGGCGGCAAGGCTTCTACCGTGATCAACCTGGCCGACGGCGAGCCAGAGGTGATCCGTGTAGGTTGCGGCGACCCGGCTCCGTTCATGGTCGAGGCCTGAATGTCAGCCGTGGAAACCGTCGACAGCCAGGCGGGCGCCCAGCAGGAACTGCCGTTTGCCATGGTCTACGGCCAGGCCGTGCTGGAAATGCCGCTGGACCTGTACATTCCTCCGGACGCGCTGGAAGTCTTCCTGGAAGCCTTCGAAGGTCCGCTGGACTTGCTGCTGTACCTGATCCGCAAGCAGAACATCAACATCCTCGATATTCCCGTAGCGGAAATCACCCGTCAGTACATGGGCTATGTCGAGTTGATGCAGTCGGTGCGACTGGAGCTTGCCGCCGAGTATCTGGTGATGGCCGCCATGCTCGCCGAAATCAAGTCGCGCATGCTGCTGCCGCGCTCGGAAACAGTGGAGGCGGAGGAAGACGATCCGCGCGCTGAACTGATCCGCCGCCTGCAAGAGTATGAGCGCTTCAAGGCAGCGGCCGAAGGCATCGACGGCCTGAGCCGCGTGGGTCGGGATGTGGTGGTGCCCAAGCTCGACGCTCCCGAGGCCCGTGCACGCAAGTTGTTGCCGGATGTGAGTCTGGAAGAACTGCTGATGTCCATGGCCGAAGTGCTGCGCCGTGGCGACATGTTTGAAAGCCACCAGGTCAGCCGCGAGGCGCTGTCGACCCGCGAGCGGATGAGTGATGTGCTGGAACGTCTCAAGGGCGGTGGTTTTGTGCCGTTTGTCGAGCTGTTCACCAAAGAAGAAGGGCGTCTGGGGGTGGTGGTGACCTTTATGGCGGTCCTTGAACTGGTCAAGGAGTCCTTGGTCGAGCTGGTCCAGAATGAGCCTTTTGCGGCTATCCACGTGCGGGCGCGAGCCGAATAAAGAGCTGAATCGATGAATTTGACTGAACCCCGCGAACTGGCCCCGCTGCTGGAGGCCTTTCTTCTGGCCTCGGGTAAACCCCAATCCCTGGAGCGCCTGTTCGAACTCTTTGAAGAAGCCGAACGCCCTGAACCGCCTGTGTTCAAGAAGGCGCTGGAGATCCTGCGCAAGTCTTGCGACGGTCGCGCCTTTGAACTGCGTGAAGTGGCGTCGGGTTATCGCCTGCAGATCCGTGAAAAGTTTTCGCCGTGGGTTGGCCGGTTGTGGGAAGAGCGCCCGCAGCGTTATTCGCGGGCAATGCTGGAGACCATGGCGCTGATCGCCTATCGCCAGCCGATCACGCGGGGCGAGATCGAGGATGTGCGGGGTGTGGCGGTCAACAGCCATATCGTCAAGACGTTGCTTGAGCGCGAGTGGATCCGCATCGTCGGCTACCGCGACGTGCCCGGCAAACCGGCGATGTTTGCCACTACCAAGGTATTCCTCGACCACTTCAACTTGAAAAACCTCGACGACCTGCCGCCGCTGGCCGAACTGCGCGAGATGGAAGCCGAGGCTGTGCTCGACTTCGACGACGCGCCGGTGCCGGCAGGTTTGCAGGAACTGGCCGATGCCAGTGCCGAGCCGGAAGAGCCGAAGGACGAGACCAGCTTCCACACGTTGTTGCTGGAACTGGATGACATGGAGCAAGGGATCAAGACTGATTTTGATGACTTGCTGCGTGACGGTGCGGCTGAGTTGCAAACCGAGGAAAACGTTGAGCCAGAGCCAGAGCCAGAGCCAGAGCCAGAGCCCGAAGCTAAAGCCGAGTCCGAACCCGAGCCAGAGGAAGACATCCTCGGCGTGGCCGAAGCCCGCGAAAAACTGCTGGCCGCTGTCGCAGCGTTGGAACAGCCGCCCCTGAGCGACGAAGAAGACGAAGCCCGCGCCCTGGCCGAAGCCATCGAAGCCGAACGCCGCCAGTTCGAAGACTGACCAAATCCCGCAAACACTGCTGAACCTCTGTGGGAGCTGGCTTGCCTGCGATGGCACCACCTCGGTCTGCCTGAAACACCGAGGCGCTGCCATCGCAGGCAAGCCAGCTCCCACAGAAGGTCCCTGCGGTTCATGGCGGCACCGGTCGGCGGAAAAGTGAATGACTTGGCGCTTATCGACTACTCTCTGATGCGCAACGCGCGCCATGCGCGTATGATTCGCGACCCTTTGCCGACCTATTCGGCCAAAGCCCCGCTTTCAACACTCTTCAGGCCACGCCTGAATCGACCCACCGGGAGGTGCTTAAGATGAACGACAAAGACCAGAACGACAGCCAGGAAATCGGCCCAGCAGGCGAAAAACTGCAAAAGGTGCTGGCGCGTATCGGCGTGGGCTCGCGCCGCGACGTCGAAGCCTGGATCACCCAGAAGCGCATCAAGGTCAACGGCGTCGAGGCTACCCTCGGCCAGCGCGTCGACCTGCACGATGCAATCACCATTGATGGCAAGGTCATCAAGCGTGAAGAGGCCGCCGAATCGGTGCGCCGCGTGATCATGTACAACAAGCCAGACGGCGAGATCTGCACCCGTGACGACCCAGAAGGCCGTCCGACCGTGTTCGACAAGATGCCCAAGCCTAAAGAAGGCCGCTGGATCAACATCGGTCGTCTGGACATCAACACCACCGGCTTGCTGATGTTCACCACCGACGGTGAGCTGGCCAACCGCCTGATGCACCCGTCCTACGAGATGGACCGCGAATACGCCGTGCGTGTGCGTGGTGAAGTCGATGACGAGATGATCGAGCGCCTCAAGGCTGGCGTAGTGCTGGAAGACGGCCCGGCCAAGTTCACCGACATCAAGCAAGCGCCCGGTGGCGAAGGTTTCAACCACTGGTACCACTGCGTGGTGATGGAAGGCCGTAACCGTGAAGTACGTCGCCTGTGGGAGTCCCAGGGCCTGGTGGTCAGCCGCCTGAAGCGCGTGCGTTTCGGCCCGGTGTTCCTGAACTCCGACCTGCCGATGGGCCGCTGGCGCGAAATGAGCCAGTACGAAGTCGACATCCTCAGTGCCGAAGTCGGCCTGACGCCGGTCGCCATGCCGCAGATGAACGCCAAGAGCAAAGACAAACTTGAGCGTATGCAGCGTAAATCGTCGCGCCCTGTGGCGCGTACCGAGCGTGTTGCCCGCACTCTGCGCCCTGCGCTGAATGCACCGGCAACCGGCGGTCGCATCTCCCGTGAACCGCAGATCGAAGGCGAGCGTCGTCCAACTGCGCCATCGCGTCAGGAAGGCGAGCGCGCTCCACGTGCGCCACGTCCGGCTCCGGCGGGTGGTCGCAGTAATCGTGGTGAGGCGGATCGCCCAGCCGATAACGCCAGCACCAAGCGTCCAGCCAAGCCAGCGGCAAGCAAGCGCCCTGGCCCGAAACTGGTCGCAGACGAGCCGTCGGGCAAGCGCCGTGGCGCGCCGGCCGGTTCCGGTCAGCGTCCTGGTTTTGGTCGCAAGAAGCCGCAGTGATCATTTGATCGCGGCATAAAAAAACGCCAACCCTAGGGTTGGCGTTTTTTTTTGCATTGGAATACGGTCAAAAACTGTGGGAGCGGGCAAGCCCGCTCCCACAGTTTTTTCAGCGGCTGTAACGCCGATTTTCCGGCCTGTAACGATTGGTTTACGGCTTGCCTGAGTATTCATTGGCTTGCTGGACTTTGTAAAAAATCCCTGACACTTCGTCGCACGCACCACTCAGGTGCGTGCCCAATCTGTTTGGCGGTGTACAATGCGCCGCGTTTTACTGTGACCCCCCTTGCGTATCCACGCAAAAGGCCAAGACCTCGGGGTTTACCCACCCTGATCACTCCGCCTGGCCACGAGCCTGGCGGGTTCGATTTCGTCACAGATAAAAACAAACAGGTGACGCATGACCGTTAGAAAGACGCTGTATTCCTGGTGCCTGCGCTGGGGTTTGAGCGGCGCTGCTTGAGTCGAGACTCACGGCAGCCACGTGCATTCAACATCATCAAACCTTGCGTGAGACCCTTTTCATGAGTGGACCCCATTCCTCTTCAGGCGAGCTGAAACGCGGCCTGAAAAATCGTCATATCCAGTTGATCGCCCTCGGTGGCGCCATCGGTACCGGCCTGTTCCTGGGCTCGGCCGGGGTGCTCAAGTCCGCTGGCCCGTCGATGATCCTGGGTTATGCCATCTGCGGCTTTATCGCCTTCATGATCATGCGCCAACTCGGTGAAATGATCGTCGAGGAGCCGGTGGCCGGCTCCTTCAGCCACTTTGCCCACAAGTATTGGGGCGGTTTCGCTGGCTTCCTGTCGGGCTGGAACTGCTGGATCTTGTACATTCTGGTAGGCATGTCGGAGCTGACGGCCGTTGGTAAGTACGTGCACTACTGGTGGCCGGAGATCCCGACCTGGGTCTCGGCGGCCGCATTCTTCGTGCTGATCAACCTGATCAACCTGGCCAACGTCAAAGTGTTCGGTGAAGCTGAGTTCTGGTTCGCCATCATCAAGGTCGTGGCCATCGTCGGCATGATCGCGCTGGGCAGCTACCTGTTGGTCAGCGGCAGCGGCGGGCCGCAAGCGTCGGTGAGCAACCTGTGGGAGCACGGCGGCTTCTTCCCCCACGGTGTGGGTGGTTTGGTGATGGCCATGGCGATCATCATGTTTTCCTTCGGCGGCCTGGAAATGCTCGGTTTTACTGCCGCAGAAGCTGACCAGCCGCGCACGGTGATTCCGAAAGCGATCAACCAGGTGATCTACCGCATCCTGATCTTCTACATCGGCGCCCTGGTGGTGCTGTTGTCGCTGACGCCCTGGGACAGCCTGTTGGAAACTCTCAACGCCTCTGGTGATGCCTACAGCGGCAGCCCGTTCGTGCAAGTGTTCTCCATGCTGGGCAGCAATACCGCGGCGCATATCCTCAACTTCGTGGTATTGACCGCCGCGCTGTCGGTGTACAACAGCGGCACCTACTGCAACAGCCGCATGTTGCTGGGCATGGCTGAGCAGGGCGATGCGCCTAAAGCGTTGGCCAAGATCGACAAGCGTGGCGTGCCGGTGCGCTCTATCCTCGCCTCGGCGGCCATCACCCTGGTGGCCGTGCTGATGAACTACCTGATCCCGCAACACGCGCTGGAACTGCTGATGTCGCTGGTAGTGGCCACGCTGGTGATCAACTGGGCGATGATCAGCTTTTCCCACTTCAAGTTCCGCCAGCACATGAATCGCACCGGCCAGGTGCCGTTGTTCAAGGCGCTGTGGTACCCGTACGGCAACTATGTCTGCCTGGCGTTCGTGGTGTTTATCCTGGTGATCATGCTGATGATTCCCGGCATTCAGGTGTCGGTGTACGCGATCCCGGTGTGGGTGGCGTTTATGGCGGTGTGTTATGGCATCAAGAATCGGCGCAAGGCCAAAGCAGCACTGAGCCCAACGGCGACGGTTCTGGAGTAGGGGCCTGCCCGTAAACAAAGAACCCGGCGTTTTGCCGGGTTTTTTGTTGGCGCGGGCAGGTTAGACTCGCGCCTCGTTTACATTTGTTCCTGGCTCGGAGGCCCCATGCAGCATACCGATATCGACGGCGGCACCTTGCAACGCGACGAGCTGGAAGACTTGATCGACCAGCACAGCGGCCCCTTGCGCCTGATTGGCGTCGACCTGAGTGGTGCCGATCTGTCGCGGATGGTGCTTGAGCACTGGGTCTTCGAACGCTGCGCCCTCATCCAGACCTCCTTCCTCGGCTCGCGCCTGGAAGGCACCCAGTGGAAAAGTTGCCGTGCCAGCCACGCCATTTTCGAAGCGGCCAACCTGCTGGAAGCGCAATTCCACAGCTGCGACCTGAACAACACCCGTTGGCAGCGCAGCAAACTGCCCCAAGCGAGTTTTGAGCACTGCAAGCTGACCGGCGCCAACTTCACCCATTGCGCATCCCTGGGGCTGAGTTTCAGCGAAACCCGACTGAACAGCGCCTTTCTGTCCGGGTTGTCGTTTGCCCGGACTGTGCTGAACAACCTGGATTTCTCCGACAGCGACTTGTCGGACGCTGACTTTCGCAAGGCTGAACTGATCGACTGCAGCCTGGCCCACGCCCGTATCAACGGCGCCAATTTCGCCGGAGCCGACTTGCGTGGCGCAGATTTGAGCGGGTTTCGCCTCAATGATGCCAAACTGTTCAAAGGCGCCGTGATTTCCAAAGCCCAGGCGTCGATGTTGCTGTCCGAGTTGGGCTTGTCCGTTGCCTAAGGTTTTTGATTGATGCTGGTGATTTCCAACAATGTGCACCTCCCCGATGCCGAGATCGAGCTGACCGCCATTCGCGCCCAAGGCGCGGGCGGGCAGAACGTCAACAAGGTGTCGAGTGCGGTGCACCTGCGTTTTGATATACCGGGCTCGTCGCTGCCGGAGTTCTACAAGGAGCGGCTGCTGGCGCTTCGGGACAGCCGCATCACCAGTGACGGTGTGTTGGTGCTCAAGGCCCAGCAATACCGGACCCAGGAGCAAAATCGCGCGGATGCGTTGGAGCGTTTGGTGGAGTTGATCCTCAGCGCCACCAAAGTGGAGAAAAAGCGTCGGCCGACCAAGCCAACCCTGGGCTCGAAAAAGCGTCGACTCGAATCCAAGACCAAGCGCGGCACCATCAAGGCCGGGCGCGGCAAGGTAGACTTTTAGTCGCCGCGTGCCTCGCGAGCTTTAGGCGCCTGGCGATACAGGTATACGCTCAGCAACAGCCCACCCAGTGCGCTGAGGGCAGCGAACAGGAAGATCGACGCAAAGCCGAAGCCTGACGCCACGGCACCGGCCAGCGGCCCGGTGATCCCCAGCGACAAGTCGATGAACAGCGAATAAGCCCCCACTGCCGCGCCTCGGCTGGACGCAGGCACCAGGTTGACCGCCTCCACGCCCAGCGCCGGGAACACCAGGGAAAAGCCAAACCCACTCAACGCCGCACCGGCCAGGGCCAGGTTGGCATCCGGCGCCAGCCATAACAGCAGCAGGCCAAGCACCTCAACCGACAAGCAGGCAATGGCTACCCGGAAGCCGCCAATACGGTTGATCAGGTTGCCGAACAGCAAGCGCGCGCCGATAAAACTGGCGCCGA
The DNA here is from genome assembly GCF_002255865.1 of Pseudomonas sp. PGPPP1. NCBI lineage: Bacteria > Pseudomonadati > Pseudomonadota > Gammaproteobacteria > Pseudomonadales > Pseudomonadaceae > Pseudomonas > Pseudomonas sp. PGPPP1. The sequence continues at coordinate 49,102 of NZ_NKIG01000017.1, forward strand.
ACAGGCTCAGGGCCCATACCGCGTTTTCCCAATGCTGGGTGGTGTAATACAAGGTGATGAAGGTGGCGATGGTGCCAAAGCCGATGGAGCCCAGCGCCAATGCGCAACCGTGGGGCAATACCCGGCCCAGCACGTTCATGAACGGCAGGCGCACGCCGGCAACAATCGGAGCGGCGACTTTGTTCCAGGCCAACAGCAGGCCAACGATCGCCAGCAAGATGATGCTGACTCCCATGCTCCACAGCCCGAAGTTGCGCACCAGCAGCACACCCAACGGCGCGCCGACGGCCAGGGCGCCATAACTGGCGATGCCGTTCCAGGAAATGACCTTGGCGGTGTTTTCCGCACCCACGCGGCCAATGCCCCAGCCGATGGCGCCCGACCCGACCAGGCTTTCTGCGCTGCCCAGCACCAGGCGCCCGACCAGCAGGCTGCCCAGGCTCACCGCCGGCAGGTTGGAAAACCATGCCGCCAGCAGCATGAACACGCCGCTCAAACCGCAGCCCGCCAGACCAATCAATACCGCGCGCTTGCTGCCCAGGTTATCGATGATCTTGCCGGCATACGGACGGCTGAGCAGGGTGGCCAGGTATTGCACGCTGATCACCAGCCCGGCAATCACGGCGCCATAGCCCAGTTGGCTGTGGACATAACCCGGCAATACGGCCAGGGGAATGCCGATGTTCAGGTAGCCGATAAAGGTAAACAGCACGATGGAAACGACTTGCAGCGTGACCGCTAGGGGGCGCTGGGTATCTGGCATGGGAGAGGTCCACTGTCGCAGCAGGTAAAGATAGGCTGCTAATGATACCGGCGCTTTGGCCGGGCCGGGCGGCTAAAACTTAAAAACTGTCGATCAAAAACGCATCAGGCTTGCGCGGGGGCCAGCAGTTGGGTGGTAACCAGGGCGGCCAGGGCGTTTTCCTGTGTACCGAAGCGCTTGAGCAACAGGGCTTGTTTGTCCGCGCTGAGGCGGTTCCAGACTTCGACCATCTGTAACGCAGCGTCGAGTACGGCAGTATCTGGGGTGTCGGTCATGGCGGGGGTCTCGGTTCATTCAGGCAGTGTGGAAAGCGCTCAAAGCTGCGCTTTCCACACGGTCTGGTACGGCGTCAGTCCTGGCTTTCGCTGTCGACTGGTTTTGCTTCTTTGGCCTCAGGCTGCTTGTCGCTGGCCTGCTGCGGTGTTGGCTGCTCTGTAGGGTGCAGGCTTGGGAAGGGGAGATTAGGTATCTCGTGCATCGTCGTCGCTCCTCGCAAGGTCTGTTTTTTCAATCGCAGGTGATTCCGCGCTCTCAAAAAGCCTTGGCAGGATACAGCACTGCAAATGACAAAAAGAATTTTATGTCGGCGGATGTCGGAACTTTCATTCTTTAACGCAAGTGACATGAGGTCACAGGGCTAGAAAGGTACCTTGCCGAGGATCATGTCGCGGTACATCACGAAATCTCCCAATAAGCTGTAGAACGGGTGCTTAAACGTCGCTGGGCGGTTCTTTTCGAAGAAGAAGTGGCCAATCCAGGCAAAGCTGTAGCCGGCAATCGGCACCGCCAGCAGCAAGCCCAGCGAACCCCGACCAACGGCATAGGCCAAGATGCCAATCACCAGCGTGGTCCCGACAAAATGCAGGCGTCGGCAGGTGCTGTTGCCGTGCTCACTCAGGTAGTACGGGTAGAACTCGGCGAAGCTGTTGAATTGTTTGACGTTTTCCACGGTAGCCGGCCCTTTCATTGTTGTGCCGCCCAACAGATGTTCGGCGGGGAGCTTATTTGAGTCTAGAGTGATCAGTGGTAACAGCCAGTGACAATAGATGCCACTTTAGTATCCTTGGCTTTCCTGGCTGCCGTTTTAAGCCTGCTTTATTAAGAAGACGCCATGAGCGAGAGAACAACTTCTGCAAGCTGGGCGATGGGGATAGTCAAGGCGTTGGAAATGGACGGCCTGGATTGCCGGGCGCTGTTCAAGCAACTGGGCCTGGACTATGCCGCCCTGAAGGACCCCGATGCGCGGTTCCCGCAAGACTCCATGACGCGCCTCTGGCAGCGTGCGGTGGAGCTGTCGGGCAACCCGGCGATAGGCTTGAACATGGGCAAGGTAGTGCGCCCGGCATCGTTTCATGTGGCGGGTTATGCGCTGATGTCCAGCAACACGCTGGCCGAAGGCTTTATGCGCCTGGTGCGCTACCAGCGGATCATCGCCGAAAGCGCCGACCTGAGTTTCCGCCTTTTACCCGAGGGCTATGCGCTGATTCTGACGGTGCATGGCGACCACCTGCCGCCCACCCGGCAAAGTGCCGAAGCTTCACTCGCCAGCGCGTTGGCACTGTGCGGCTGGTTGACAGGGCGCACCCTGCAACCGCGCAAAGTCGTGCTGCAAGGCGAGCAACCGGCGGACCTGGCGCCGTATAAACAAGCGTTCCACGCACCGCTGGAATTCAATGCCCCCTATGACGCGCTGATTTTCGAACGCGCAGATATGGATGCGCCATTGCCTACGGCCAATGAGGCGATGGCGCTGCTGCATGATCGATTTGCCGGGGAATACCTGGCGCGCTTCTCGGAAAGCCGCGTGACCCATAAGGCACGCCAGGTATTGTGCCGCCTGCTGCCCCAGGGCGAGCCCAAGCGCGAAGTGGTGGCCCAGACGCTGCACCTGTCCCAGCGCACCTTGCAACGGCGCTTGCAGGAGGAGGGCACCAGCTTCCAGACACTGCTCGATGACACCCGCCGCGAACTGGCCGAGCAATACCTGGCGCAGCCCAGCATGACCCTGTTGGAGATTGCCTACCTGCTAGGCTTTGCCGACCCGAGCAATTTTTTCCGCGCGTTTCGCCGCTGGTTTGATGTCACGCCCGGCGAGTACCGGACGCGATTGCTGGAAGCGTCGGCGGTCAGTGGCGCCAAAACGCCGGGATGCACAGCACAAACACCGTAATGATCTCCAATCGGCCCAACAACATGCCGAACGACAGGATCCACTTGGCCGCATCCGGCAGGCTGGCGAAGTTGCCGGCCGGGCCGATGGTTTCGCCAAGGCCCGGGCCGACGCCGGATACCGTACTGGCAGCGCCGGTCAGTGCGGTCATCCAGTCCAGGCCCAGCAGCGACAGGGCCAGGGCGATGGCGCAGATTGTGATGGCGAAGAAAAACGAAAACGTCAGGATCGAACGTACGATCTCTTCATCGAGACGGTGGCCGTTGTACTTCTGCTTGATCACCGCGCGCGGGTGAATCAACTGGTTCAAGTTGGCCTTGAGCAAGATATAGGCGACCTGGAAGCGGAAGATCTTGATCCCGCCTGCGGTAGAGCCCGAGCAGCCGCCGACAAAGCCGAGGTAGAAGAACAGCATCAGTGAGAAGTTGCCCCAGATGCTGTAGTCCCCCAGTGCAAAGCCGGTGGTTGTGACGACCGACGTGACGTTCACTGCCACGTGGCGCAGCGCGTCCAGCCAGGGCAAATCTGTGGTCCACCAATACCAGGTGCCGAGCACCAGCCACGTCACGATCAACAAACCGAGCAGCCCTTGTACCTGTTGGTCCTTGATCAGCGCCCGGCGGTTACCGCGCAAGGTGGCGACATAGAGGGTGAACGGCAAGCTGCCGAGGATCATCACCACCACCGCCACCCAGTGCACCGCTGGTTGTTTCCAATGGGCCAGGGACTCATCGGAGGTGGAAAAGCCGCCGGTGGAAATCGCCGACATCGCATGGTTGATCGCGTCGAACAGGCCCATGCCCGCCCACCAGAACGCCAGGCTGCCGAGGATGGTAATGCCTACGTACGTCGCCACAATCAGCCGCGCCACCATGTGCGAGCGGGGCATGACTTTTTCCGAGCGGTCCGAGGATTCGGTCTGGAACAGGCGCATGCCACCAATGCGCAGCAACGGCAGGATCGCCACCGCCATGCCGATAAAGCCGATGCCGCCGAGCCAGTGCAGCAGCGAGCGCCACATCAGGATGCCCGGCGACATGCTGTCCAGCCCGCTCAATACGGTGGAACCGGTGGCGGTGATGCCGGACATGCTTTCAAAAAACGAGTCGGTGTAGCTGATGTGCTGGGTCAGCAAAAACGGCAAGGCGGCGAAGATACACACCACCACCCAGCTTGTAACGGTAAGTAGGTACATGTCCCGGGGACGCAGGTGCACGTGTTCAGGGCGACCGGGAATCACCAGCGCCAGGCCTGCGATAAAGGTGATCAGGCTGGCCCACAGGAACGAGGGCAAGTCGCGGGTGCGTTCGAAGAACACCAGGGTGGCCATTGGCACGACCATGGCGATCGCGAGGGTGATCAGGAAGATGCCGATGATGAAACCGATGATGCGTAGGGTCGGCAACGCCATGAGAGAGCTCGGATATGGGAGAGTGGCGCCATTCTACCTGCGGTACAGGGCATGTAAACCGGGGCTTCGAAGCAACTCCGTTCAAATGTGGGAGCTGGCTTGCCTGCGATAGCGGTGGGGCAGTCACATCTTTGTTAACTGATACACCGCTATCGCAGCGGTGCGGCGATCCGACAAGCCAGCTCCCACATGAATTGTGGGATGGCAGATAGCAGGCACAAAAAAAGCGACCCGAAGGTCGCTTTTTTTCAATTCGGCACTGATCAGAACTCGTGATCAGCGTTATCCGGGTTCAGGTCGCTGATGCCCAGCTTGCCTGCAGCGGCTTCGATCGAACCGGTCTGCTTGACCAGTGCGGCGATGGCGTCACGTACGATCTGGTTGCCCGCGTCGTTGCCGGCGGCGATCAACTGGTCGTAGTGCTCACCCTTGTTGGCGTGATCAACCATGACCTGGATCTTCGCTTCGGTCGCGGCCAGGTCGGCTTTGAGCGCGTTGTCGGCAGCCGGGTCGGCCTTGGCGACCAGGGAGGACAGGCTGGCGCCGGTCATCTTGGTGCCGTCGGTGCGGGTGTACTCGCCCAGGTAGACGTTGCGGATGCCCTTGGCGTCGTAGAAGTGCGAGTTGTGGGTGTTGTCGCTGAAGCAATCCTGTTCGTCTTCTGGCGAGTTGGCTTCCAGGGAAACCTTCATGCGCTCACCAGCCAGTTCGCCCAGGGATAGGCTGCCCATGCCAAACAGCATTTTACGCAGGCCGTCGGTGGCAGGTTCTGCCTCCAGGGTGGCGCGGTAGTTGTCGTCGACGTTGGGTTTCCAGTTGCCGACCATTTCTTCCAGGTCGCTGACCAGCAGTTGGGTCACGGCGCTCAGGTAGGCGCGGCGGCGCTCGTTGTGGCCGCCAGTGGCGCCGTCGCCGGTCAGGTAGTCCGACGCAGGGCGGTTGCCGGCACCAGGGCCGGTACCGTTCAGGTCTTGGCCCCACAGCAGGAATTCGATGGCGTGGTAGCCGGTGGCGACGTTGGCTTCGGAACCGCCCAGCTCGTTGAGGCTGGCGAGTTTTTCCGGAGTGATGTCTTTCACGTCCACCTTGTCTTCGCCGACCTGGATCTCGGTGTTGGCGATGATGTTGGCGGTAGCGCCTGGGTTACCCAGGGCGTGTTCGTAGGATTTGTCGACGTAGTCGATCAGGCCTTCGTCCAGTGGCCATGCGTTAACCTGGCCTTCCCAATCGTCGATGATGGTGTTGCCGAAGCGGAACACTTCGCTCTGCAGGTAAGGCACGCGGGCGGCGATCCAGGCAGTGCGGGCGGCTTTCAGGGTTTCGTCGTTCGGCTTGGCGAGGAACGCGTCGATAGCGGTTTGCAGGGTTTTCGCGGTGGACTCGGCGTCGCTGTAGACCGCGAACACCATGTCTGCGTAATGCGCGACCACAGCCTTGGCGGCTGCTTCGTCGACCTGGCCGGCAGGGGTGGCAGCCGCTGGAGCGGTAGTGCTGGCAGCCGGGGTCGGCGCCTGAGGCGCGGCGGCCTTGTCTTTACCTTCGCCGCAACCGGCGAGAGAAATGGCAATGGCCAGCAGACTGGCGGTGGCCAGGGGCATACGAATCATGGCGAACATCCTGCTTCGGTTGTTGATGGGGCGCGCGGGGGAGCGCAAAAACTGCGACATAATGCGAAAGATTTGCATTTTGTGTAAAGAGTTATACGAGGGAAATATTTAGTATCGGTTTGTTCTGTCAGAGAATGACCGCGTTATTGCGCTCCGCCTGCTTCAAAAAAGCCGCCAGCTCCCGAGCCTGCAAGGGTTTGCTGTAGTGGTAACCCTGACCTTCGTGGCAGCCTTCGGAGACGATGTACGCCTCCTGCTCGGCGGTTTCCACGCCTTCGGCGATCACCTGCATGCCCAGGCTTTTGCCCAACTGGATGATGGCCCGCACGATGGTGGCATCGTCGTCATCGTCCAACAGGTCCTGGACGAAACTCTTGTCGATCTTGATCTTGTCCAGGGGCAGGCTTTTCAGGTAGCTCAACGACGAATAGCCAGTACCGAAGTCGTCAATCGCGATCAGCGCCCCGGACCGACGCAGGCTCAGCAGGTGTTGCGCGGCGGTGCTGATGTCTTCCATCAGGCCGGTTTCGGTGACTTCCAGTTCCAGGCTGCGCGGCGGCAGGCGGTAGATCTGCATCAGGTTATTGACCACCCGAGGCAACTCGGTGTGGTGCAACTGCACGGTGGACAGGTTGACGGCCATGCGCAGCTCGCTGAAGCCTTGGTCGTGCCATTCGCGCAATTGGCGGCAGGCCTGGTCCAGCACCCATTCGCCAATCGCAATGATGGTGCCGTTCTGCTCCGCCAGCGGGATAAACAGGTCCGGCGGTACCAGGCCATGTTCCGGGTGCTGCCAGCGGATCAGGGCTTCGACGCCCACGACATGGTGGTCGCGGTAGCTGATCTGCGGCTGGTACACCAGGTGGAACTGGTTGCGGCTGAGGGCGTCGCGCAGGTCTTTTTCCAATTCACGGCGGCGGCGCATCTCGCTGTCGACGCTGGCGATATAGAACTGGTAACGGTTGCGCGAACGGGTCTTGGCCAGGGTCATGGTCTGTTCGGCTTTTTGCAGCAACTTCTCGGTGCTGTCGCCATCTTCCGGGAACAGGGTGATGCCGATGGTGGCGCGCAGGCGGATGCCTTCATGGTCGAGGGGAAACTCCGCTTCCAGGTCATCGAGAATGCTTTGCGCCAGTTCGGCGGCTTCGTAGGGCTGGTCGATATCAGCCTGCACCAGGGCGAATTGGTCGCCGCCCAAACGGGCCAATGCGCCGAGGCGGCCGCTATGGGCGCGCAAGCGATCGGCCAGGGCCAGCAGCAATTTGTCGCCGGCCTGGTAGGTAAACTGTTCGTTGACGCTCTTGAAGTCATCCAGCCCCACACACAACACCGCCACGCGGCGTTGCCGGCGACCGGCGTCGGTCAGGATCTTGTCCAGTTGCTCCTGCAATTTCTGACGGTTCGGCAGGCCGGTGAGAAAGTCGTATTGAGCCATGCGCAACAGGCTGCTTTCCGCTTCGTGGCGCAGGTGGGTGTTGCGCTCAATAGATTCGAGCAACTGGTTGGCGGTATTGATCCAAATCCCCAGTTCGTTACGCTCGTGGCCCTTGAGCTGGGGGATCTTGTGTTCACTGGGCCGGTCCGGGTTGATCGACGTCAGGTGCTCGATGATCCGCGACAGTGGCTTGGTCAGCAGCCAGTGATAGACCAGGTACAGCACCAGGCCCATGGCCAGGGCGCGCAGCACCCCGGAAATGAAGATGATCACCGAATTGACGATAAAACCCTGGCCGTAGGTGGCCGTGTCCAGGGTGATGCTCAGGTCGCCGTAATACTCACTGTAGGGGCCCTTGCCCACCAGTGGCGTGGTAAAGGTGCGTTCCTGGCCCAAAATAAGGTCTGTCAGCCAGCGGCTGGGGGCCTGTTGCAGCGCGCGGCTTTTTTCCGCCAGCATGGTTTCGTTGGGATGGCCGATGGAGGCCATGCGCACGGCATCGTCCTGGAACAGGCCCTCAATGACCTGCATCCCCATCTCGCGGTCCAGGCTGTAGACGGCCTGGGTCGAGGGGTCGCGAAACATGTCGAGGATGCGCTGGGCATCACCGGCCACGGCCTGGCGCGTCTTATAGGCATCGAAAACGATCTGCGCCACGCTCAGCGCTACGCCCACCACCAATGCCGACAGCAGCACAACCCGTAGCAACTTCACCGACAAGCTGTTTTTGAGTTCCAGCTTCAAAGGGTCATTCCTTGTTCCATGCGGGTAGCCTCAATATGCCATGAGTATTGGCAATCCCGTGATGCCAGTCAAAGGGACATTCTTGCGATCACTTTCTGGAAGTTGGCAGGGCGATCAGCTTTGACGAATCGCGCCCATGAAAAAGCCCGGCATAGGCCGGGCTCTTTCTACTGCAAGCGGTGCTTAGGCAGTGAAGGTTTTGCCTTCGAACTGCTCAGCCACGAACTTCCAGTTGACCAGGTTCCAGAACGCTTCCACATACTTTGGACGCACGTTGCGGTAGTCGATGTAGTAAGCATGTTCCCAGACGTCGCAGGTCAGCAGCGGGGTGTCGCCGCTGGTCAGCGGGTTGCCGGCGCCGATGGTGCTGGCCAGGGCCAGGGAACCGTCAGCCTTTTTCACCAGCCAGCCCCAACCGGAACCGAAGGTGCCGACGGAAGTCTTGGTGAATTCTTCTTTGAACTTGTCGAACGAACCGAACGCAGCGTTGATGGCTTCAGCCAGCGCGCCGGTAGGTTGACCGCCGGCGTTTGGCGCCAGGCAGTTCCAGTAGAAAGTGTGGTTCCAGACCTGAGCGGCGTTGTTGAAGATGCCGCCCGAGGAAGACTTGACGATTTCTTCCAGGGTCTTGCCTTCGAACTCGGTGCCAGGCACCAGGTTGTTCAGGTTCACGACGTAGGTGTTGTGGTGCTTGTCGTGGTGGAATTCCAAGGTTTCCTTGGAAATGTGCGGCTGCAGGGCATCGTGTGCGTAGGGCAGCGGCGGCAATTCGAAAGCCATGATGATTCTCCTAATCAGGTCAGTTGCGGTGAGCGCAAGGCCGATCACGGGCGGCCAAACAAGCGTCGGGGAGTTTGTACTCTTTGCGGCGCAGGGGCTGGATCATAGCACCGGGGGTGCGGCAAAACCACGCAACAACTGTGTGGGATAGAGGTTCCAGAGCGTTTTGGAATATTCCCTACGCGGCGATCAATTGGTAGGCCACGCTGAACATCATCACGGCCACCAGCAAGTCCAGCAGGCGCCATGTTGCCGGGCGTGCCAGCCACGGTGCCAGCCACGCGGCGCCCAGTGCCAGGGTGGAAAACCACAGGAATGATGCACTGGCAGCGCCTGCGACATAAGCGCCGGGTTCGGTTTGCTGCGCGCCCAACGAGCCGATCAGCAGCACCGTGTCCAGATACACATGGGGGTTGAGCAGCGTCACCGCCAGCGCACTGAGCATCACCGCGCGCAACGACCGTACCTTGAAGTTGCCGCCTTGCTCCAGACTCTGCTTGGAAAAAGCCCGGCGCAATGCCAGCGTGCCGTACCACAACAGGAACGCCGCACCGCCCCAGCGCGCAACCGCCAGCAACAGCGGGTTTTGCGCCAGTACCGTGGCCAGGCCGAACACCCCGGCGGCGACCAGCAACGCATCGCACACCACGCACAGCGCCGCGACGGGCAAATGATGTTCACGGCGTAGGCTTTGTGCCAAGACAAACGCGTTCTGGGTGCCGATGGCCATGATCAGGCCGAGGGCCACCAACAGGCCATTCAAATAGCTTTGCCACATAGGATCTACTCCGCGTCCGCCGCCAATTGCCGTAGTACCTGCAGGGCGCGTTCAGCATCGGCGCGGCCGACGAACAGGTGATCGTGGTAATAGCCGGCAATCACATTGCAACTAATGCCGGCCTTGCCCAGCGCACTGGCGAAGGCGGCGGTCAGGCCAACGGCTTCCAGGGCTGAGTGCACATTCAAGGTGATCCACGCTGCCACATAGTCGAAGGCCAGCCCGGCCTGTTCCGCTTGTTGGCGCTCGACAATCAGCGTCAGGCCTTCCTGTTCGCGAAAGCTGCCGATCACTTCGCAACCTGTCGGGATACGGTTGTCGGGCAGCGTGCAGAACACGTAGTCGCCGTCATTCAGATGCGGGCTCATGCTGCGCAGCAGGGTCGCCAGGGCGGTTTCGCCAGCCATGTGAAGTTCCTTTGATAGAGATAAGCAATGCTGGCCATTCTCAAGCGCTAAGCTGTATAAGAAAAACCAATATTGCTGATCGCTCATTAGAGAAACTGATGTTCGACTATAAATTGCTTTCCGCCCTCGCGGCGGTGGTGGAACAGGCTGGCTTTGAACGGGGTGCCCAGGTGCTGGGGTTGTCGCAGTCGGCGATTTCCCAGCGCATCAAGTTGCTCGAAGCGCGTATCGGCCAGCCGGTCCTGATTCGGGCCACGCCGCCAACACCGACTGATATTGGCCGGCGCTTGCTCAACCATGTGCAGCAGGTGCGTCTGCTGGAGCGCGACCTGCAAAGCCAGGTGCCGGCCCTGGACGAGGAGGGCATGCCCGAGCGGCTGCGCATCGCCCTGAACGCCGATAGCCTGGCCACCTGGTGGGCTGAGGCCGTCAGCGGTTTTTGCGCAGAACAACACTTGTTGCTGGACTTGGTTGTCGAGGACCAGACCGTCGGCCTCAAACGCATGCGCGCCGGTGAAGTGGCTGCCTGCATCTGCGCCAGCGAACGCCCCGTAGCGGGTGCGCGCAGCTTGCTGTTGGGCGCCATGCGCTACCGGGCGTTAGCCAGCCCGGCCTTTATCGCCCGGCACTTTCCCGAAGGTGTGCGTGCAGATCAGCTCGCGCGCACGCCAGCATTGGTGTTCGGACCGGACGATTTCCTGCAACACCGTTACTTGGCGTCCCTCGGCGTGGATGGTGGTTTCGAACATCATCTGTGCCCATCGTCTGAAGGGTTTATCCGCTTGACTGAGGCTGGCCTCGGTTGGGGGCTGGTGCCGGAATTGCAGGTGCGTGACCAGTTGGCGAAAGGCGTGCTGGTGGAGTTATTGCCAGATAAGCCCATCGATGTGCCGCTGTACTGGCATCATTGGCGCAGTGGCGGGCAACTGTTGGGCTTGTTGACCGACCATCTGGCCCAGGCATGTGGGCAATGGTTGGTGCCGTTGGAGTGATGGCGGGCGTCAAGGCAACAGCGATGAAAAACGAAAGAACACGGGGTAATACATGAAAATTCTGGTCACCGGCGCAAGCGGCTTCATTGGCGGGCGCTTTGCGCGTTTTGCCCTGGAGCAAGGCCTGGACGTGCGGGTCAACGGGCGGCGCGCCGAAGGTGTGGAACACCTGGTCAGGCGCGGCGCCGAGTTTATCCAGGGTGACCTGAATGATGCCGACCTGGTGCGCAACTTGTGCCGCGATGTCGAAGCCGTAGTGCACTGTGCCGGCGCCGTCGGGCTATGGGGCAAGTATCAGGATTTCCATCAGGGCAATGTGCTGGTGACTGAAAACGTCGTTGAAGCCTGCCTAAAGCAGCAGGTGGGGCGCCTGGTGCACTTGTCCTCGCCGTCGATCTATTTCGACGGGCGCGACCATCTTGGCCTGACCGAAGAGCAAGTGCCCAAGCGCTTCAAGCACCCCTATGCCGCCACCAAATACCTGGCCGAGCAAAAGGTGTTCGGCGCCCAGGAATTCGGTCTCGAAGTTCTGGCTCTGCGCCCGCGCTTTGTCACCGGTGCCGGTGACATGAGCATCTTCCCGCGCCTTCTGAAAATGCAGCGCAAGAACCGGTTGGCAATCGTTGGCGACGGCCTGAACAAGGTCGACTTCACCAGCGTGCACAACCTAAACGAAGCGCTGCTCAGCAGCTTGCTTGCTCCAGGCTCGGCGCTGGGCAGGGCCTACAACATCAGCAACGGCGCGCCGGTCCCGGTGTGGGATGTGGTGAACTACGTAATGCGCCAAATGGAAATGCCCCAGGTGACGCGTTACCGGTCCTACGGTTTGTCCTACAGCGTCGCGGCGCTCAATGAAGCCTTTTGTGCGATGTGGCCGGGGCGTCCGGAGCCGGCGTTATCGCGTCTGGGCATGCAGGTCATGAACAAAGATTTCACCCTCGATATCAGTCGTGCCAGGCATTATCTGGATTACGAGCCCAAGGTCAGCCTGTGGACCGCCCTCGACGAGTTCTGCAGTTGGTGGAAAGCCCAGGATCCGGGGTTCAAGTAAGCTCACAACCGGCAACACTTCGGGAACCGAATTCGTGGTTCCGGGTCGATCAGTGCGGCGGGAACGCGGTTTATACTCCCGTCGCTCGGCTTTCCAGCCACCTCACCGATTCAGGGTTGATTCATGCGCAACGATGCTAAAGACGACTTCGACAATGTGCCCAGCCTGCGGGCCGACGTTGGGGATGACGATGATTTCGAGCCCTCGCCCGCCACGTCGGTGCGGTCGCGCAATACACCCGTGGTCAAGGTCAAGAGCGCCAGCACCGGCCCGCTGTGGGCCTTGATCGGTGCACTGCTGATCGCCTTTGCGGGCCTTGCCTGGTGGAGCTTCCAGCAGATCTCCCTGATGGGCCAGCAATTGGTCGCCACCCAGGAAAGCTTTGCACGCATCAGCGAAGAAGCCGCGGGGCGCCTGCAGGACATTTCCGGCAAGGTCGTGGCCAGCGAGGCCAGCGTAAACAATGGCAGCGAAGCGCTGAAGCTGCAGATCAAGCAACTGGAGACCCAGTTGCTGGAGCAGGGCAAGCAACAAGTCGGCGTGGCCGGCCAGGCCACCGAACTGGATAAGCGCCTGGCGCAAATGACCGCCAGCACCACCGACCTGTCCAACGCCAACAGCAAGCTGCAAGGCCAGGTACAGGCCCTGACCGACGCTGTTGCCACCCTCAAGGCGGCGCAAGGGGATACTCAGGTCAAAGACCTGGCTGCTGACGTCGCTGCGTTGAAGAAACAGGGCAATCCGAGCGCCGCTATCGCCCGACTGGAGCAGGACCTGGTGGTGCTTAAAAGCGAGCAGGACAACAAGCCAGCCAACAGCGATGCGCCGACCAATAAAGAGTTCGACGTGTTCCGCATCCAGACCACACGCAATATCACCACCTTGCAGAGCCAGGTGCAGAACCTGCAGCAGCAACTCAATTCTCCGGCGCGGGCGACACCGCTCGGCCAGTGACACCCTACTGTGGTGAGCGGGCTTGTCCCGCGCTGGGTGGCGAAGCCGCCCCAAAACCAGCCACTTTGGTCTTGCTGACACACCGAGCTGCCTGGGTTTAGGGCGGCTTCGCCACCCAGCGCGGGGCAAGCCCGCTCACTACAGAACGCGTTCGGCAAGCATCTCCCCATATTTTTAATTGTCACCAGTCAGTGACATTTCCCTTGCCCTTCGTTACTTGCCCCCACCCCACCCTTGTTTAGACTCCGGTCATCCCGCCAACAATAATAAGGGCCACCCATGACCACCCAACCACTGCCTGCCAGCAGTTGGCTGAACGCACCTGCCCATCACGCCTGGCTCGACGCCGAAGGCCAGCGCCTGCTGGCATTCGCCAAGGCGTCCCGGCTGCCCGACGGCTTCGGCAACCTGGACGATAAAGGCCAACTGCCGGTCAATGCCCACGCCGAAACCATGAACACCGCCCGCATGACCCACAGCTTCGCCATGGCCCACGCCATGGGGCTGCCCGGTTATGCCGAGTTGGTGGCGCACGGTGTCGCGGCGCTCAGCGGCCCATTAAAGGATGCTGAACACGGTGGCTGGTTCGCCACGCCCCATGCCCTCGATGGCAATCGTGGCAAGGCCGCTTACCTGCATGCGTTCGTGGCCTTGGCGGCCAGCTCTGCGGTGGTGTCGGGCGCCCCCGGTGCGCAAACGCTGTTGAACGACGCGATTCATATCATCGACCAGTTCTTCTGGAGTGAGGAGGAGGGCGTGATGCTCGAGTCCTTCGCCCAGGATTGGAGCGGGGTCGAGGCCTATCGCGGCGCCAACAGCAACATGCACGCCACCGAAGCATTCCTGGCGCTGGCCGATGTGACCGGTGATAACCGCTGGCTGGACCGCGCCTTGCGCATCGTCGAGCGCGTCATCCACACCCACGCCGCCACCAACCAGTTCATGGTGATCGAGCATTTCGATGCCCATTGGCAACCGTTGCTTGGTTACAACGAAGACAACCCCGCCGATGGTTTTCGACCCTACGGCATCACCCCTGGCCATGGTTTTGAATGGGCGCGGCTGGTGCTGCACCTGGAAGCCGCACGCCTGCGCGCCGGGCTGGCTACACCGGACTGGCTGCTGAGCGACGCTGAGGGCTTGTTCGCCAGTGCCTGCGAATACGCCTGGGCGGTGGATGGCGCCCCCGGCATCGTCTACACCCTGGACTGGAACCAACGCCCCGTGGTGCGCGAGCGCTTGCACTGGACCCACGCCGAAGCCAGCGCAGCCGCCCAGGCCTTGCTCAAGCGCACCGGCCAGTTGCATTACGAAACCTGGTACCGGTGCTTCTGGGAGTTTTGCGAAACCCACTTTATCGACCGTGTCCACGGCAGTTGGCACCACGAACTCAGCCCACACAACCAACCCAGCAGCAACATCTGGGGCGGCAAGCCGGACCTGTACCATGCCTGGCAAGCGGTTCTGCTGCCTGCGCTACCGTTAGCGCCAAGCATGGCCAGTGCATTGGGGGCCGGATCTTATGTCACCAGCTGGTGACATTTGTACGTCCCTTTGTTACCTGCGCCCTAAACATCCCTGTTTAAACTCCGTGCAGCGCAAGCTCTAGACTTGCATGCATAACAACAAAAAAAGGTACTCAGATGAACGCGATTAATCGCCTCGCCGTCGCTATTTCCATTGCCTCGTTGTTTCCCCTCAGTGCATTTGCCGCCGACTCGAAAGGGACGGTTGAAGTTGTGCATTGGTGGACCTCTGGCGGTGAGAAAGCGGCTGTAGATGTCCTGAAGGCCCAAGTTGAAAAAGACGGCTTCACCTGGAAAGACGGTGCCGTTGCAGGCGGCGGCGGTGCCACTGCCATGACTGTGCTGAAAAGCCGTGCAGTCGCTGGCAACCCGCCTGGTGTAGCCCAGATCAAAGGTCCGGACATTCAGGAATGGGCGTCCACTGGCCTGCTCGACACCGACGTGCTCAAAGACGTCGCCAAAGAAGAAAAATGGGACTCCCTGCTCGACAAGAAAGTCTCCGATACCGTGAAGTTCGACGGTGACTACGTCGCCGTACCGGTCAACATCCACCGCGTGAACTGGCTGTGGATCAACCCGGAAGTCTTCAAGAAAGCCGGTATCACCAAGAACCCAACCACCCTTCAAGAATTCTACGCAGCCGGCGACAAGCTCAAAGCTGCGGGCTTCATTCCGCTCGCCCACGGTGGCCAGCCTTGGCAGGACAGCACCGTGTTCGAAGCGGTGGTTCTGTCGGTAATGGGCGCGGATGGCTACAAGAAAGCCCTGGTCGACCTGGACAACGCCGCGCTGACTGGCCCGGAAATGGTCAAGGCGCTGACTGAGCTGAAGAAAGTCGCGACCTACATGGACGTCGACGGCAAAGGCCAGGACTGGAACCTCGAAGCGGGCAAGGTCATCAACGGCAAGGCCGGCATGCAGATCATGGGTGACTGGGCCAAGTCCGAATGGACGGCTGCCAAGAAAGTCGCCGGCAAGGACTACGAGTGCGTAGCCTTCCCGGGCACCGACAAAGCCTTCACCTACAACATCGACTCCCTGGCGGTGTTCAAGCAGAAAGACAAAGGCACTGCGGCTGGCCAGCAGGATATTGCCAAAGTCGTGCTGGGTGAAAACTTCCAGAAAGTCTTCAGCATCAACAAAGGCTCGATCCCGGTTCGTAACGACATGCTGCATGAAATGGACAAGCTCGGCTTCGACGAGTGCGCCCAGACTGCGGCCAAGGACTTCCTGGCCGATGCCAAGACCGGCGGCCTGCAACCAAGCATGGCGCACAACATGGCCACGACCCTGGCCGTGCAAGGTGCGTTCTTTGATGTCGTGACCAACTACATCAACGACCCGAAAGCCGACCCGGCCGACACCGCCAAGAAGTTGGGCGCTGCGATCAAGTCTGCCAAGTAACGGTTGACCTTGTGAGGGGGACCCCTAACCCCTCACAAGGCCTGTTCCTGTAGTCCTTTTTCCCTGTATTGGATTTCCCCATGAGTTCTGTTGCTGTGTTCAGCAAAGCCTCGCCGTTCGATGCACTGCAGCGCTGGCTACCCAAACTGGTGCTGGCGCCGAGCATGTTCATCGTGTTGGTGGGCTTCTACGGCTACATCCTGTGGACGTTTGTGCTGTCGTTCACCACGTCTACATTCCTGCCCAGCTACAAGTGGGCGGGCCTTGCGCAATACGCGCGGTTGTTCGACAACGACCGCTGGTGGGTTGCCAGCAAGAACCTGGCGGTGTTTGGCGGAATGTTTATCGGCATCACCCTGGTCATCGGCGTGACGCTGGCGATTTTTCTCGACCAGAAAATCCGTCGCGAAGGCTTTATCCGCACCATTTACCTGTACCCGATGGCGCTCTCGATGATCGTTACCGGTACGGCCTGGAAATGGCTGCTCAACCCGGGCATGGGCCTGGACAAACTCCTGCGGGACTGGGGCTGGGAAGGCTTCCGTCTCGACTGGCTGATCGACCCCGACCGCGTGGTCTACTGCCTGGTGATCGCTGCCGTGTGGCAGGCCTCGGGCTTCATCATGGCGATGTTCCTCGCCGGCCTGCGTGGTGTCGACCAGTCGATCATCCGTGCAGCCCAGATCGACGGCGCGAGCCTGCCGCGCATCTATTGGAGCGTGGTGCTGCCAAGCCTGCGTCCGGTGTTCTTCAGTGCGGTGATGATCCTGGCGCACATTGCGATCAAGAGCTTCGACCTGGTAGCGGCAATGACCGCCGGCGGCCCGGGCTACTCGTCCGACCTGCCCGCGATGTTCATGTACTCGTTCACCTTCAGCCGTGGCCAGATGGGCATGGGCTCGGCCAGTGCAATCCTGATGCTCGGTGCGATCCTCGCGATCATCGTGCCTTACCTCTACTCCGAGCTGAGGACCAAGCGTAATGACTAGTCTCGCCTCCAAACCTTCCATCAGCCTGAGCCGCATCGCGATCTACGCGGTGCTGATCTTCGCTGTGCTGCTGTACCTGGTGCCGCTGGTGGTGATGTTGCTCACCAGCTTCAAGACCCCGGAAGACATCAGCACCGGCAACCTGCTGAGCTGGCCGACCGTGGTCACCGGCATCGGCTGGGTCAAGGCCTGGGCCACCGTGGATGGCTACTTCTGGAATTCGATCAAGATCACCGTTCCTGCCGTGCTGATCTCCACCGCCATCGGCGCATTGAACGGTTATGTGCTGTCGTTCTGGCGCTTCCGCGGTTCGCAACTGTTCTTCGGCCTGCTGTTGTTTGGCTGCTTCCTGCCGTTCCAGACCGTGCTGCTGCCGGCGTCGTTCACCCTCGGCAAGATGGGCCTGGCCAGCACCACCACCGGCCTGGTGTTTGTGCACGTGGTCTACGGGTTGGCCTTTACTACACTGTTTTTCCGTAACTACTACGTGAGCATTCCGGATGCGCTGATCAAGGCGGCACGCCTGGACGGTGCAGGTTTCTTCACCATCTTCCGTCAGATCATTCTGCCGATGTCCACACCGATCATCATGGTCTGCCTGATCTGGCAGTTCACCCAGATCTGGAACGACTTCCTGTTCGGCGTGGTGTTCTCCAGTGGCGACTCGCAGCCCATCACGGTGGCGCTGAACAACCTGGTCAACACCAGCACCGGGGCCAAGGAATATAACGTGGATATGGCAGCGGCGATGATCGCCGGGCTGCCGACCCTGCTGGTCTATGTGATCGCAGGCAAGTATTTCGTGCGCGGCCTCACGGCCGGCGCGGTCAAGGGGTAATCATGGCTACGCTTGAACTTCGCAATGTAAACAAGACCTATGGCGCCGGCCTGCCCGACACCTTGAAGAACATCGAACTGTCGATCAAAGAGGGCGAGTTCCTGATCCTGGTCGGCCCTTCGGGTTGCGGCAAATCCACGCTGATGAACTGCATCGCCGGCCTTGAGACCATCACCGGCGGCGCGATCATGATCGGCGACCAGGACGTGAGCGGCATGAGCCCCAAGGATCGCGACATCGCCATGGTGTTCCAGTCCTACGCGTTGTACCCGACCATGAGCGTGCGCGAGAACATCGAGTTCGGCCTCAAGATCCGCAAGATGCCCCAGGCTGATATCGACGCCGAAGTGGCGCGCGTGGCCAAGCTGCTGCAGATCGAGCACTTGCTTAATCGCAAGCCGGGCCAGCTCTCCGGTGGTCAGCAACAACGTGTGGCCATGGGCCGTGCGCTGGCGCGTCGGCCGAAGATCTACCTGTTCGACGAACCGCTGTCCAACCTCGACGCCAAGTTGCGTGTCGAGATGCGTACCGAAATGAAGCTGATGCACCAGCGCCTCAAGACCACTACGGTCTACGTGACCCACGACCAGATCGAAGCAATGACCCTGGGCGACAAGGTTGCGGTGATGAAGGACGGCATCATCCAGCAGTTCGGCACGCCCAAAGACATCTACAACAACCCGGCCAACCAGTTCGTGGCGAGCTTTATCGGTTCGCCGCCGATGAACTTCGTGCCCCTGCGCCTGCAGCGCAAGGACGGACGTCTGGTGGCACTGCTCGACAGCGGGCAAGCGCGTTGCGAGCTGGCGCTGAACGTGACGGATGCCGGCCTGGAAGACCGCGACGTGATCCTGGGTCTGCGCCCGGAGCAGATCATGTTGGCGGCGGGCGAGGGCGACAGTGCGTCGAGCATTCGTGCCGAGGTGCAAGTCACCGAGCCGACCGGCCCGGACACCCTGGTGTTTGTGCAACTCAATGACACCAAGGTCTGCTGCCGCTTGGCACCCGACGTGGCACCGCAGGTGGGCGAGACGCTGACCCTGCAATTCGATCCCTCCAAGGTTTTGCTGTTCGACGCCAATACCGGCGAGCGTCTGGGCACTGCTTCTTCATTGCCTGCACAGGGGCATGCCGACAATGTGGCCCAATTCAAAGGCCGCTGAAGTAGATAAGCTGTTGTTTTAGATAAAAAAAGTAAACCGCGTTAGATAAAAACAGTTTAATAACAATAAAGACGAGGATGTAGGGATGAAAAAGCAACACAACAACACCCGGCTGATCTGCCAACTGTCAGCAGCAGCAGCCCTTGTACTGTCCGCCAATGCGATGGCGGACGATGCATTCAGCGCCGATTCCAAGTGGATGACCGGCGATTGGGGCGGCGAGCGTACCAAGCTGATCGAGCAAGGTATCGACATCAAGGCGGACTACGTCGGCGAAGTCGGTGGCAACCTGCACGGTGGCTACAACAACGACAAAACTGCCCGTTACGCTGACCAGTTCGGTCTGGGCGTAGCACTGGACCTGCAAAAGCTGTGGGGCTGGGATAACACCCAGGCCAAGATCCAACTGACCAACCGTAATGGCGCGAACATCTCCAATGACCGCATTGGCGACCCGCGTGCCGGCACCTTGAGCTCGTCTCAAGAAGTCGATGGCCGTGGCCACATGGTGCGTCTGACCCAGTTCTGGATCCAGCACCAGATGTTCGACAACAAGCTGGATGTGAAACTCGGTTACTTCGGTGAAGGCGAAGACTTCAACACCTTCCCGTGCGACTTCCAGAACCTGTCGTTCTGCGGTTCCCAAGTGGGTAACTACGTGAACACCTGGTACAACTGGCCTGTCAGCCAGGCGGCCATCCGCGTGAAGTACAACATCACGCCTGAGCTGTATGCGCAAATCGGTGCCTACAACCAGAACCCATCGCAGCTGGAGCACGGCAACGGCTTCAAGCTCAGCGGCAGCGGCACCAAGGGCACCGTGATTCCGGTGGAATTGGTCTGGTCGCCGAAGGTCAATGGCCTGCCGGGTGAATACCGTGTGGGTTACTACAAGAGCACCGCCGATGCTGCCGACGTACGTGAAGACGTCAACGGCGGTGACGCTGGCACCACCGGCGCGGCCTACCGTGTTCGCAGCAGCAAGACCGGCTACTGGGGTGTGCTGCAACAACAACTCACCACTCACAATGGCGACGCTTCCCGCGGCCTGAACATCGCAGCCAACGTGACCTTCCACGACAAGGACACCAACCTCGTCGACAACTACCAGTCGGTCATGCTGGTGTACAAAGGCCCGTTCGACGCGCGTACCAAGGATGACGTGGGTATCGGCATCGCCCGTATTCACGCCAACAGTGACGTGAAGAAAAACGCCGAGTTGATCAATGCCGCTGGTGGTTTCACCGATTACGACCAATCGGGTTTCGCACCCCTGCGCAACACCGAGTACAACGTCGAAATCAACTACGGTTTCCACGTCACCAACTGGCTGACCGTGCGTCCCAACCTGCAATACGTCGCCAACCCAGGCGGCGTGAAAGAAGTCGACAACGCGTTGGTAGCGGGCCTGAAAATTCAGTCTACGTTCTAACGCTGTTGCGATAAGCTCCTTCTCTCTGTGCGCATTTTGCGGGTAGCCATGGCTATCCGCTTTTTTTTGGGGAAGGGGAGCACATCTCCCTGTGGGAGCTGGCTTGCCTGCGATCCAGGAGCTCCCACAAAGACATTCAGGACTGTGGCAAATGCACGAGCAACCGCTGCAACGCTTTTTCAAATCCCTGCGCGAACGACCGGTGTTTGCGTGGGAGCGTTTTCAGATGCGTGATGTGTTGGTGATCGACCATCCACTGTGCCAGGCGGTGTTCAGTCGCCAGGGCGCGCAACTGCTGCACTTTCAGCCCACGGGGCAAAAACCCTGGTTGTGGTGCGCGGCCAAGTGGCCACAGGTCGGTGCCATTCGTGGTGGCGTGCCGGTGTGCTGGCCGTGGTATGGCCGTCATCCCAGCGAAAACGCCTGGCCGTCCCACGGTTGGGCGCGCCTGATCGACTGGAAATTGCTCGACAGCAGCACCGACGACGACGGCGTGCGCCTGCACTGGCAATTGCAGCTGTGCGACTGGCAGGTCGACCTGCACGCGCACCTGGGCGAAACCCTGGAACTGCGCCTGAGCACCGAGCATCAGGATGAACTGCCGTGTCAGCTGAGCCATGCGTTGCATGCTTATTGGCGTATTGGTCATGTTGATGAGATAGCGCTGTCTGGGCTCGACGGGGCGCAAGGTTATGACCAGCTCAGTCGCCAAACCTGTCAGCAGGAAGGTGAGCTACGGGTGGACGGTGGCTGCCAGCGGGTGTTCCAGCATGACGGCGAACTGCAGCTTAAAGACCACGCCTGGCAACGCGAACTGTGCATCGACACCGGCGACAGCGCCGACACCGTGGTGTGGCATCCGGGCAGCCGGCCGCTGTTGGGGGTGAGCTTCAACGAGGCATCGGGGTTTGTATGTGTGGAATCGGCGATGGCCGGGGCGAGCCTGGCGCCGGGGGAGAGGGCGCATTTGAGTTTGCAGGCTCGGGCAGGGGTTTAGCGGTGATGCTGATGGCGCTATCGCAGGCAAGCCAGCTCCCACATTTGGAATGCATTCCCCTGTGGGAGCTGGCCTGCCTGCGATAGGGTCGGTACTGCGGGTGGAGATGCCTGCTAGTTAAACTCATCCCCCACCGGATACCGGCTGTCATTCAAGCTCTCTTTGATCTTGCGCAAATGCGGCTGGAAATCCACCCCGCGACGCAAGGTCATGCCGGTTGCCAGTACATCCAGCACCGTCAACTGGATGATCCGCGAGGTCATCGGCATATAGATGTCGGTGTCTTCCGGCAATGGAATGTTCAGGCTTACCGTACTGGCCTTGGCCAATGGCGAGTTCTCAGCCGTCACGCCCAGCACCGAGGCACCGTTGCTGCGGGCGATACGCGCCACTTCCACCAGCTCACGGGTACGCCCAGTGTAGGAAATGATCACGAACAACTCACCCGTGTGGGCCACCGAGGCGATCATGCGCTGCATCAGCACGTCGGCATGGGCGGTAACGGCCAGGTTGAAACGGAAGAACTTGTGCAGTGCGTCCATGGCCACCGGTGCCGAAGCACCCAGGCCGAAGAAGTGGATCTGCCGCGCCTGGATCAACAGGTCCACGGCCTTGCTGATCAGGGCCGGATCCAGGGCCTGGCAGGCGCTGTCCAGGGACGCGATGGCGCTGCCAAAGATCTTCTGGGTGTAGGCCTCGGGGTTATCATCGGCTTCCACGGCGCGGCTGACGTACGCCGCGCCACTGGCCAGGCTTTGCGCTAGCTGCAATTTCAGTTCAGGGTAACCGCTGACGCCGAACGAACGGCAGAAACGGTTGACCGTCGGTTCACTGACCGAGGCGGCTTGGGCGAGGGCGGCGATAGAGAAGCGGGTCGCCTGCTGTGGGTTGAGCAGGATGACCTCGGCGACTTTTTTCTCGGCCTTGTTCAATTCTTCGAGGCGGTTCTGGATCTGTTCCAGAAGATTTCGCACGCGGTCCATTCAGTCTTTCCTTCGGGCGACGATGCAAATAGGGGGTGGCAACCAATCGACCAGTGGTCTTTTGCGGTGGCCTATCCTACTGAGGGTAGCTGAACACCACCACTCGGAATGCGTATTTCGGGAAAATGTTGTGGTTATTACTACATTTTTCCTTGAGTGATGCCTTGAAAAAAGGTATTTGTAGCTTAACTTGATAAAAGAACAAACATCATGCCTTCGATAACCGTAGAACCCTGCACCTTTGCCCTGTTTGGCGCCTTGGGTGATCTGGCGCTGCGCAAGTTATTTCCTGCCCTCTATCAACTCGATGGCGCCGGGCTTCTGCACGACGACACCCGTATCCTGGCCTTGGCCCGTGAGGCCGGTTCCGCGCAGGAGCACGTGGCCCATATCGAAAAAGAGTTGCGCAAGTACGTCGGCAAAGAGCTGGACGAAGCCATTGCCCAGCGCTTCCTGGCTCGTTTGACCTACGTACACGTCGATTTCAAAAATGCTGACGACTATGCCGCCCTGGCGGAAATTGCCGGTACTGCACCGACCCTGATCGCCTACTTTGCTACACCGGCTGCGGTGTATGGGGCGATTTGCGAGAACCTGGCCAAGGTTGGCCTGGCGGAAAACACCCGCGTCGTGCTGGAAAAACCCATCGGTTCGGACCTGGAATCCTCGCGCAAGGTCAACGACGCCGTGGCGCAGTTCTTCCCGGAGAACCGTACCTATCGCATCGACCACTACCTGGGCAAAGAAACCGTCCAGAACCTGATCGCCCTGCGTTTTGCCAACAGCCTGTTCGAAACCCAGTGGAACCAGCATTACATTTCCCACGTAGAAATCACCGTGGCCGAGCAGGTCGGGATCGAAGGCCGTTGGGGCTATTTCGACAAGGCCGGGCAGCTACGGGACATGATCCAGAATCACCTGCTGCAACTGCTTTGCCTGATCGCCATGGACCCGCCGGCCGACCTGTCCGCCGACAGCATCCGTGACGAGAAGGTCAAGGTGCTCAAGGCCCTGGCGCCGATCAGCCCGGAAGGCCTGACTACCCAGGTGGTGCGCGGCCAGTACATCGCCGGCTACAGCGCGGGTAAAGCCGTGCCGGGTTACCTGGAAGAAGACAACTCCAACACCCAGAGCGACACCGAGACCTTCGTCGCCCTGCGTGCCGATATCCGCAACTGGCGTTGGGCCGGGGTGCCGTTCTACCTGCGCACCGGCAAGCGCATGCCGCAAAAGCTGTCGCAGATCGTCATCCACTTCAAGGAACCGTCCCACTACATCTTCGCTCCCGAGCAGCGCTTGCAGATCAGCAACAAACTGATCATCCGCCTGCAGCCGGACGAAGGTATTTCCTTGCGCGTGATGACCAAGGAGCAGGGCCTGGACAAGGGCATGCAACTGCGCAGCGGTCCGCTGCAACTGAATTTTTCCGACACCTATCGCAGCGCGCGGATTCCCGATGCGTACGAGCGGTTGTTGTTGGAAGTGATGCGCGGCAATCAGAACCTGTTTGTGCGTAAAGATGAAATCGAAGCCGCGTGGAAATGGTGTGACCAGTTGATCGCCGGGTGGAAAAAATCCGGTGATGCACCCAAGCCGTATGCGGCGGGTTCCTGGGGGCCGATGAGCTCCATTGCACTGATCACGCGGGATGGGAGGTCGTGGTATGGCGATATCTGATTTGAAACTGCCTCAGGGCGTAACACCCCATGAGTACCGCACGCCGGTGCTGCTGGCCGAAGGCTTGGCCAATGACGTGGCCGAGCAACTGCGCACAGCCATCAGCGCCCGTGGCGAGGCGACGTTGGTGGTGTCCGGTGGCCGCAGCCCCGTGGCATTTTTCCAGAACCTGGCCAAGCAAGGCCTGGACTGGTCCAAGGTGACCATTACCCTGGCCGACGAACGCTGGGTGCCGGTGGAGCACGCCGATAGCAATGCTGGCCTGTTGAAGCAGCACTTGCTGCAAGGCCCGGCAGCCAAGGCAAAGTTCCTCAGCCTGTACAGCGCCGCCGCCAACCTTGAAGAGGCGGCCGAGCAGGCTGATCGCTTGCTCGCGGAATTGCCGACGATTGATGTGCTGGTGCTGGGCATGGGCGATGACGGTCACACCGCATCGCTGTTCCCCAACAGCCCAAACCTGACCGAAGCCCTGCAGCCCGACGGTACCCGCCGTTGCTGGCCGATGCTGGCACCGACCGTGCCGCACCAGCGCCTGACCATGAGTCGCGCGCTGTTGGCCTCGGCGAACTACACCGTACTGTCGATTTCCGGCAGTTCGAAATTGACCACCTTGAGCGCCGCGCTGGCCAGTGACGACGTCTCTGCCATGCCGATTCGCGCGTTTTTGCAACCTACATTAGAGATTTACTGGTGCCCATGAGCCAAGGATCAGCCGCTATGAACAGCCCTCAACCGACCGTGTCCATGGCGGACAAAGTTGCCCTGATCGACAGCCTCTGCGCCAAGGCGCGGATCCTGCCGGTGATCACCATCGCCCGCGAACAGGACATCCTGCCGCTGGCCGATGCCCTGGCCGCGGGTGGTTTGACTGCATTGGAAGTGACCCTGCGTTCGCAGTTCGGCCTCAAGGCCATTCAGGTATTGCGCGAGCAACGCCCGGAACTGTGCACTGGTGCCGGTACCGTGCTGGACCGTCATATGCTCGAAGCAGCCGAAGTTGCCGGTTCGCAGTTTATCGTCACCCCGGGCATTACCCGCGACCTGCTGGAAGCCTCGGTACACAGCCCGATCCCGCTGCTGCCGGGCATCAGCAATGCCTCGGGCATCATGGAAGGCTATGGCCTGGGGTATCGCCGCTTCAAGTTGTTCCCGGCTGAAGTCAGCGGCGGCGTGGCGGCGATCAAGGCGCTGGGTGGCCCGTTTGGCGAAGTGAAATTCTGCCCAACCGGCGGCGTCGGCCCGGCCAACATCAAGAGCTACATGGCGTTGAAAAACGTGATGTGCGTGGGCGGTAGCTGGATGCTCGACCCGGAATGGGTCAAGAACGGCGACTGGGGCCGTATCCAGGAAGTCACCGCCGAGGCGCTGGCGCTGCTGGATTGATCTGATTTAACGAATCGTTGTTGCTGTGCTTAACGGCATTTTTGCGGCGCACTTGGTCGGTGTGCCGCTTTTTTTTTTGCCTGGATAAAGACCTCCAGGCACCGTGATTCGAATGTGGGAGCTGGCTTGCCTGCGATAGCGGTCATTCAGTCAATGCGACTGGGACTGGCCCACCGCCATCGCAGGCAAGCCAGCTCCCACATTTTTAATCTGTGTTCAGTTCGGTAATGGCGTTGACCAACACACCGATATCCGCCGCCGACGTCACCAACCCCGGTGTCACCCGAATACAGGTGCCAAACGCTGCGCCGGTACGCGTGGTGGTGAACAGGTTGAAGTCCTTGAGCAGTCGATCTGCCATCACCTGCTGATCTCGTCCAGCAAACGTGAACGCCGTGATCCCGCAATACAACCTTGGATCATCCGACGTCAGCACCTCAATCCCCGGCAATGAACGCACCTGGCTTACCCAAAGATTGCGCAGGTGATTCACCCGTGCCCCTTTGGCTGCCGAGCCACCCAAGGCGCGGTGTTCTTCAAACACCAGTGGCAAGGTCATCAGTGCTGGAAAGTTCGGCGTGCTGTAGGACGTGCGGGCGCGCACGTCCGTAATGGGGTAGTGAAACTCGCCCATGTCCGGGTCGATATCGGCCAGGCGCTCAGGGGCGATGTACAAAAAGCCCAGGGTCAGCGGTGCACCGATCCACTTGTGCAGGTTGAAGCCGGCAAACTGGATGCCCAGCTCGGCGAGGCTGAACTCGATCTGGCCCAGGGCGTGAGCGCCATCGAGGATCACGTCGACATCATGCGCGCGTGCCGCTTTGGCAATCGCCTCGACCGGCATCACCAGGCCGGTGCGATGGGTGACGTGGGTCAACGCCATCAGCTTGAGGCGGGGGTATTGCTCAAATGCATCGCGATAGGTTTGCAACAGGCTGTCGAAAGTGGCCGGGTGTGTGTGGGACAGTTCGATCACCTCCACCCCTCGCACGCCAGCCAACCAGCGCATGGCGCCTTTGACCGTGTCGTACTCCAGGTCGCTGATCAACACTTGGTCGCCCGGCTGCAGGCGGTTGTAGTTACGGATCAGCGACTGCAAGGCTTCGGTGGCGTTGCGGGTGAAGGCGACCGCCTGGGGGTCGACGTCGATGAGTTCGGCCAGTTGGCGACGGATCTCGACGTTTTCGCCTGTTTCGAAACGCTGACGCACATACAGCGAGTTGCTGCGGTTGATAAACGCCACGTACTCCAGGTACTGGGCGCGCACAGCACGGCTCATGCGCCCGAAGTAGCCGTTTTCCAGGTTAATCGGGCCGGGCTCCAGCTCATAGCGCTGGGCGATGGCGTGCCAGTGGTGTTCGTTATCAGCATTCCTTGGCATGGCGAGGCTCTTAATGGCGAGGGGCAGGTTTACCGTGTTTTACACGCAGAGGTTCGAGCAGTTCGGACAGACCGTTGTGGTCGATTTCCTGCATCAGTGCCAGCAGGCCGCCCAGTTCACCGTGGGGAAACCCTTCACGGGCGAACCAATTCAGGTAGGGGCCGGGCAGGTCGGCGATGATCCTTCCCTTGTACTTGCCGAAGGGCATTTCGCGGGTGATCAGCAGTTCGAGTTTTTCCGGGTTCATGGGCTTCAAGCGATTGAGTCGAGGCCTTGGAAAATACAGGCATTCTGCATGAAGGCCAAATGACAGATCATGCAAATAACGTACATACAGATGGTTCAATAATTATTAAGTTACTGATAAATAAGGAAAATAACGTTTTCGAAAACTTGGCACGGGCGCTGCAATCATTAAGACAACCTTCCTAACCCGCACAAGGAATTAGAAAATGACTGACATCAATAAAGAATCGATCTCCGTACTCAACGACCTGATCGAGACCAGCAAAGACGGCCAGAAAGGTTTCGCCACCTGTGCTGAAGATATCAAGCATCCAGAGCTCAAAGCGTTGTTCGTCAAGCGCTCGGCCGACTGTGCAACCGCCGCTGCCGAGCTGCAAACCGCTGTACGTGCCTTGGGCGGCGATCCGGAAGAGTCCGGCAGTGTGGCCGGTGCCTTGCACCGTGGCTGGGTCGACGTGAAGTCGCTGGTCACCGGTAAAGACGAAGAAGCGGTGCTGAACGAAGCCGAGCGCGGTGAAGACCACGCCCTGAAGGCTTACAAGGAAGCGATCGAGAAGATCAACAAGCACAACCTGCTGGGTATCCGCGACCTGGTAGAGCGTCAGTTCCACGGTGCGCAACGCAATCACGACCAGGTGAAAGCCCTGCGTAACCAGGCTCGCGCTCGGTCGTAAGCCCGGTGCTGTAAATGCTGTAAAAAAATGTGGGAGGGGGCAGCAAGCCCCCTCCCACATTTGTGCTGTGTAAAACTTTAGATCGAGATCAGCCGATGGTGATCGGCGGCAACTCGGTCAAGGTAACTTCCTGCTGTTTACGCGGCGCCAGAATCTCCGCTTCACCGTCCACCACCAACTCATCGCGCTGGTTGAACACACGCGTTGCGATGCGCACACGAAACTTCGGCAGCTTCTCGAGGATTTCCAGGCGCACGGTCAGGGTGTCACCGATTTTCACTGGTTTCTGGAAGCTCATCTGCTGGCCGATGTAGATCGTGCCCGGCCCAGGCAGCTCGCATGCAACGGCTGCGCTGATCAAGGCGCCGCTGAACATACCGTGGGCGATACGCTCCTTGAACATGGTGGCCTTGGCGTACTCGGCGTCCAGGTGCACCGGGTTGTGGTCACCGGACATCGCGGCGAACAGCTGGATATCGCGCTCTTCCACCAATTTGCTGTAGCTGGCGGTCTGGCCGACTTCGAGGGCTTCGTACGGGGTGTTGGTTACCTGGGTCATCTAAAGGTGCATCCTGTGGCTAATCGGTAATTTAATGGGCTGATTTTAAACAAATTATTCGCAGCGAGTCGGCCTGCGCAAAGTCAGGGCCTGATCGAGCCACGTCAGCACATCCGCTGTGACTTCATCGCGGTTGGTTTCATTGAACACTTCATGACGCGCCTGCGGGTAGATCTTCAATTGCAGGTGCTGGCAGCCGGCTTCGCGCAGGGCGTTGGCCAGGCTGGTGAGACGCTTGCCTTCACTCACCGGATCACATTCGCCGCCGGTCACCAGGATCGGCAAGCCCGGATCGATCTGGGCGAGATTGGACGCTTTGCTGATCTGCTGCAACCCGCCCAGCAAGTCGATCCACAGCTGGTTGGTGCAACGGAACCCGCACAGCGGATCATTGATGTACTTATCGACTTCGGCCGGGTCACGGCTGAGCCAGTCGAACGCCGTGCGGTTGGGCTTGAACGCCTTGTTGAACGACCCGAACGACAGGAATTCGATCAACGCACTGCGCCCGCGTAGCCCCTGGCGTGCTCGCTCGATACGCGCGATCACCCGTGCGGCGCGGTACAGCGCCACTGGTTGGAAATTCGAACCGCTGAGCACCACCCCACTCAGGCTGGCGCTGTGGTGCAGCAGGTAAGCCTGAGCGATATAGCTGCCCATGCTGTGCCCGAGCAAAATGATCGGCAGCCCCGGTTGTTGATGGGCGATGTGCTGGTTGAGGCTGGCCAGGTCGCCGACCACTTTGTTCCAGCCATCCTGTTCGGCATACAGGCCCAGGGTGCCTTCGTCTGCAGTGCGGCCATGGCCGCGCTGGTCCAGCGCATATAAGCCGTAGCCCGCGCCACACAACGCTTCGGCCAGCCGCCCATAGCGTCCGCTGTGCTCGGCCATGCCATGGGACAGCATCACCAGGGCTTTGGCCGGGCCCTCTGGCATCCATTGATTGACGTACAGGCGGCTGCGGTCATTCGCGGTCAGCCAGAATGTGCTGTGGTTCATGGCGATTCCTTTGCTCAGGGTCGTTGCAGTGTATAGCGCATCCCAGGGAAAGCGCCTGATCAGTGCAAGGCCGTGTAGGAAGATTCACGCAGTTAATGACGCTCTTTCCTGTATTTGCCTGTTTGGCCATAGCTGCTAACGTCCCCAAAGCTCCGCTTTTTATAAAGTCCAAAAGCGGCCGGACACATTCAGGTAAGAGGACAAGAATAATGCAACCTGATTTCTGGAATGACAAACGCGCCGCGGGCGTTCCCAATGACATCGACCTCACGGCGTACAAGTCGGTGATCGAAGTCTTCGAGCGTTCCTGCAAGGCCTTTGCCGACCGTCCGGCGTTCAGCAACATGGGCATTACCCTGACCTACGCCGAGCTTGAGCGCCAAAGCGCGGCGTTTGCCGGCTACCTGCAACAGCACACCGACCTCAAGCCCGGCGACCGTATCGCCGTGCAGATGCCCAACGTGCTGCATTACCCGATTGCCGTGTTCGGCGCCCTGCGTGCCGGGTTGATCGTGGTCAACACCAACCCGTTGTACACCCCGCGTGAGATGCGCCACCAGTTCAAGGATGCAGGCGTGCGTGCGCTGGTCTATCTGAACCTGTTTGGCTCGCGGGTGCAGGAGGTGTGCACTGACACCGAGATCGACTACCTGATCGAAGCCAAGATGGGCGACTTCATGCCAGCCGCCAAGGGCTGGCTGATCAACACGGTGGTCGACAAAGTCAAGAAGATGGTCCCGGCCTACAGCCTGCCACGCGCCGTGTCGTTCAAGCGTGCACTGCGCATGGGCGCGGGCCTGGGAGTAACCCGCCATCCGGTGAGCCTGGAGGATATCGCCGTGCTGCAATACACCGGCGGCACCACGGGCCTGGCCAAGGGCGCGATGCTGACCCATGGCAACCTGGTGGCGAACATGCAGCAGGTACGTGCCTGCATGTCCCAGACGGGCGAGGACGGCCACCCGCTGATCAAGGAAGGGCAGGAGGTGATGATCGCGCCCCTGCCGCTGTACCACATCTATGCATTCACCGCGAATTGCATGTGCATGATGGTGTCCGGCAACCACAACGTGCTGATCACCAACCCGCGGGACATTGGCGGCTTTATCAAGGAACTGAAAAAGTGGCGGTTTACCGGGGTGCTGGGGCTCAACACGTTGTTTGTGGCGTTGATGGATCATCCGCAGTTCAAGACCCTGGATTTTTCTCACCTAAAGCTCACCAACTCCGGCGGCACTGCCTTGATCAAGGCCACCGCCGAACGCTGGCAGCAAATCACCGGCTGTGCGATTGGCGAGGGTTATGGCCTGACCGAAACATCGCCAGTCGCCAGCACCAACCCCTATGGCAATAAATCGCGGCTGGGCACCGTGGGCATTCCGGTGCCGGGCACGGCGATGAAGGTGATCGACGACCACGGCGTCGAGCTGCCCTTGGGCGAGCGCGGAGAGTTGTGCATCAAGGGCCCGCAGGTAATGAAGGGCTACTGGCAGCAACCGGCCGCTACTGCTGACACCCTTGATGCTGAAGGTTGGCTCAAGACAGGCGACATTGCCGTGATCGACGAGGATGGGTTTGTGCGCATCGTCGACCGCAAGAAGGACCTGATCATTGTGTCGGGCTTCAACGTGTACCCCAACGAAATCGAGGACGTGGTGATGGCCCACCCGGCGGTGGCCAACTGCGCGGTGATCGGAGTACCGGATGAGCGCACGGGAGAGGCGGTGAAGCTGTTTGTAGTGGCGCGTGCCGAGGGCGTGAGCCTTGAGGAGTTGAAGGCGTACTGCAAGACCAACTTCACGGGGTACAAGGTGCCCAAGCATATTGTGCTGCGCGAATCGTTGCCGATGACGCCAGTGGGCAAGATCCTGCGCAGGGAGCTGCGCGACATCGCCTGACCTTGAATTGAAATGCAATAAAACTGTGGGAGCGGGCTTGTGTGGGAGCTGGCTTGCCTGCGATAGCATCACCTCGGTTTTGTCTGACGTACCGAGGTGCATGCATCGCAGGCAAGCCAGCTCCCACATTGTTATTTATTGATCTGTAAAGCCCGTTCCAGAGCCTTCCATGAGGCCATTTCAGGCCAGTTTAAAGTGTGACCAGATGTTGTAGGACAGTCGTGATTATGACTGTAGGGCCCGCTTTTGGCTCTAGGCGGCCTTTGGCAAAGCTGCTACTCTCGGCGCGCTTTGTGACATCTCGGCCTGCTTGAAAGCGCCAGACTCACCTAAAAAAACATACACCAATAATAATCGCATCAAATGCGATGATGAATTCGCGTCGCTGAGGAGTGGGCTTCCATGAACGAAGACTTTTGGAAGGATAAGTACCCCGCCGGGATTGCTTCAGAGATCAATCCAGACGAGTATCCGAATATTCAGGCGGTACTGAAACAGTCCTGCCAGCGCTTCGCCAACAAACCGGCTTTCAGCAACCTGGGCAAGACAATCACCTACGGTGAGTTGTACGAATTGTCCGGCGCATTCGCCGCGTACCTGCAACAGCACACCGACCTGAAGCCCGGCGACCGCATCGCCGTGCAATTGCCCAATGTCCTGCAATACCCGGTCGCCGTATTCGGCGCCATCCGTGCCGGCCTGATCGTGGTCAACACCAACCCGCTGTACACCGCGCGGGAAATGGAACACCAATTCAACGACTCCGGCGCCAAGGCTCTGGTCTGCCTGGCCAACATGGCCCACCTGGCGGAAAAGGTCGTACCCAAGACCACCGTCAAGCACGTGATCGTCACCGAAGTCGCCGACCTGTTGCCGCCGCTCAAGCGCCTGCTCATCAACAGCGTCATCAAGTACGTGAAGAAGATGGTTCCGGCCTTTCACCTGCCGAACGCGATCAAGTTCAACGACGTGCTGGCCAAGGGGCACGGTCAACCGGTCAGCGACGCCAGCCCGGCCAGCAGCGATGTTGCGGTTCTGCAATACACTGGCGGCACCACCGGCGTGGCCAAGGGTGCGATGCTTACCCACCGCAACCTCGTCGCCAACATGCTGCAGTGCAAGGCGCTGATGGGCTCCAACCTCAACGAGGGCTGCGAGATCCTGATCACCCCGCTGCCGCTGTACCACATCTATGCGTTCACCTTCCATTGCATGGCGATGATGCTGATCGGCAACCACAACATCCTGATCAGCAACCCGCGCGACCTGCCGGCGATGGTCAAGGAACTGTCCAAGTGGAAGTTCAGTGGCTTTGTCGGCCTGAACACGCTGTTCGTGGCGCTGTGCAACAACGAGGCGTTCCGCAAGCTGGACTTCTCCGCGCTGAAGGTCACCCTGTCGGGCGGCATGGCCCTGCAACTGGCGGCCGCCGAACGTTGGAAAGCCGTGACCGGCTGTGGCATCTGCGAAGGCTACGGCATGACCGAAACCAGCCCGGTAGCCACGGTGAACCCGATCCAGAATATCCAGATCGGCACCATCGGCATTCCGGTCCCGTCCACTGTCTGCAAGGTCATTGCCGACGACGGCACCGAGCTGGCGCTGGGCGAAACCGGTGAGCTGTGCGTCAAGGGCCCGCAAGTGATGAAGGGCTACTGGCAGCGCCAGGACGCTACCGACGAAATGCTCGACAGCGAAGGCTGGCTCAAGACCGGCGACATCGCCATCATCCAGCCAGACGGCTACATGCGCATTGTCGACCGCAAGAAGGACATGATTCTGGTCTCGGGCTTCAACGTGTACCCCAACGAACTGGAAGACGTGCTGGCAGGCCTGCCGGGCGTGCTGCAATGCGCGGCCATCGGTGTGCCGGATGAAAAATCCGGGGAACACATCAAGCTGTTTATCGTGGTCAAGCCAGGCGCCACCCTGACCAAAGACCAGGTGATGGAGCACATGCGCGCCAACGTCACTGCCTACAAGGTGCCTAAGGCCGTCGAATTCCGCGATGCGTTGCCGACCACCAACGTGGGCAAGATCCTGCGCCGTGAGTTGCGTGATGAAGAGCTGAAAAAGCTGGGCCTGAAAAAGTAACCCATAAAAAACCCCGCGAATGCGGGGTTTTTTTTGCCCGCTGATTCCTTTGATTGGAATGCAATCCAATGTGGGAGCTGGCTTGCCTGCGATAGAGGTTCTTCAGTCACTGTTGGGCTGGCTGATGCACCGCTATCGCAGGCAAGCCAGCTCCCACAGTTTTGACCGAGTCGTTACAAAGCGAAGTGCGCGAAGCTCACGTTAGCGCCTGCTGGACGCACATCCTTCAAGAACGAATCCTTATCCGCACTCAGCTCCAGGGTGATCTCCGGCTTGCGCTTGCCGGCATTGCGCACCACCAACCCTTCGATGTGCTCACGCAGGAATGCCGTCGGCACCTTCAGGTGCAGCAACTGGTCGGTCTCGGCGTTGTGCATCAACAAGTGAATCCACTCGTACTGGCCCACGGCAATACGGCCCACCGGCAGGTCGAACCACCAGATGTTGCGCTTGCGGTCCAGGTCGGTGAAGTGGCAGTTGTTGACGCCGAGTACGGCACCGCCCAGTTCGGTGTTTCTGCGGGCGATGGCCTGTGCTTTATTGAGTTTCATAACCTTCCTACGGGATCTGTTATTCAGCGTTATAGCCTGAATGTGCCGGGCATTCTCGTGGGTTGGCTGCAAAACATAAAGCCAAACCTGCGACCGGCGATGAAATGCGCATCGAAAATAATTGAAACTCTGCCGAACCGCCCCGGGTCAATCTCTAGGTAATGACCAAAAACCCTTGATTGTTCTTCTGGAGAAATACCATGGGCAGCACAGCGGATAAGGCAAAAGGTTTGAAAGACGAGGCCGTCGGCAACATCAAGCAAGGCGTCGGCAAAGTCACCGGTAACGATAAACTGCGCGCTGAAGGCGTGGTGCAGGAAAAGAAAGGCCAGGTCGAAAAGGCCGTCGGCGACACCAAGGACGCAGTGAAGAAAGCGACCAAGTAAGCGCGCTTTCAAGCAGTCCAGACGGCCATCCACGGATGGCCGTTTTTATGTCACATACCGTGATTAAAGTTTCGAAATTGTTTCAAGGTCGCCAAATAGGCTACCTTGATGTAGAAAACGGCCCCTGAGTCGCCCACGAACTCAACCTTTTTGCGGCGAAAGGAGACGCTATGATTTTCCCGGTACTCGATGGTCTCAAGCTGCACAAAGTGCTGGTGCGCACCGTCACCGAATTCGTCGATGACGAGATGCCCACCTACGCCTCGGCTCTGGCTTACCAGATGCTGTTTTCGCTGTTCCCCTTCCTGCTGTTCCTGATTGCCCTGATCGGTTTCCTGCACCTGCCGGACTTCTTCACGTGGCTGCGCATGCAGTCGGAATTGGTGTTGCCGCCCCAGGCCCTCGAGCAGGTCAACCCGGTGATCGACCAGTTGCAGCAATCCAAGGGTGGCCTGCTGTCTGTGGGTATCGTGATTGCGCTGTGGACAGCTTCGGCCGGTGTGCGCCTGATGATGAGCGCGATGAACGCGGCCTATGACGTGGTTGAAGGCCGGCCAATCTGGAAGCGCTTCCCGCTGTCGATTTTCTACACCATCGGCATTGCCGGCATGCTGCTGGCCGCTGCTGCGCTGATGGTGCTGGGTCCGCAAGTGATGGAGTGGCTGGCCGGGCAGATCGGCATGCAGGAATTCGTGGTCACCTTGTGGACCATCCTGCGTTGGCCGTTGATCGTGATTTTGCTGATGTTCGCCGTGGCCCTCATGTACTACGTGATGCCCGACGTGAAGCAGAAATTTCGCTTTATCACCCCAGGCTCCGTGCTGGCGGTGGTGGTGTGGATCGTCGCGTCCCTGGGCTTTGGCTACTACGTCAAGACCTTCGCCGACTACAACGCAATGTATGGCAGTATCGGTGCGATCATCGTCTTGCTGCTGTACTTCTATATTTCTGCCGCCGTGCTGTTGCTGGGTGCGGAGATGAATGCCGTGATCGAACACATGTCGGCCGAAGGCAAGGACCCCGGTGAGAAAGATTTTGATGAACACACTGTCACGGATGAAAAACAACACGTCTCAGGCCTAGGCCGTGACCACTCCAAGCCCACTACCGATGAAGTCTGATCGATGATCCGTGAAATCCTGAAAATGGGCGACGAGCGCCTGCTGCGTATCGCCCCCCCGGTTCCGCCGGAAATGTTCGACAGCCCTGAGCTGTGGCAGTTGATCGATGACATGTTCCAGACCATGGAACACGTGGGTGGCGTAGGCCTGGCCGCACCGCAGATCGGCGTTGATTTGCAGTTGGTGATCTTTGGTTTTGAAGCGAGCGAACGCTACCCGGACGCGCCACCCGTGCCGCAGACCATCCTGATCAACCCACTGATCACACCGCTGAGCCCGGTGTTGGAGGAAGGTTATGAAGGTTGCCTGTCGGTGCCAGGCTTGCGCGGTGCGGTGGACCGTTACCAGCAGATTCGTTATGAAGGGTTTGACCCGAAGGGTGAGCCGATTGTGCGAGTGGCCGACGGGTTCCATGCGCGGGTGGTGCAGCATGAGTGCGATCACTTGATTGGTAGGTTGTACCCGTCGCGGATTACGGATTTCAGCAAATTTGGCTTCATCGAAGTGATGTTCCCGGACATGGACCCCACAGCCGACGAATAACCTCCGACACAACGACAATCAAAACTGTGGGAGCTGGCTTGCCTGCGATAGCGGCGGGTCTGCCACATTTGATGGAAACTGGCAGACCGCTATCGCAGGCAAGCCAGCTCCCACATTAGTTTTGTATTTAGCCTGTTTACTTGGCGGGTTTAATGAACCGCAACGTCATCCGATCCGACTCCCCAATCGCCACATAGTTGGCTTTATCCTGCTCCCCCAACTTCAACGTTGGCGGCAAGGTCCACACACCTGCCGGATAATCCTTGGTGTCCTTCGGATTGGCGTTCACTTCACTTTGCCCTGCCAGCTTGAACCCGGCATCGGTCGCCAGCTTCACCACCTGGTCCGTGGTGAGGTAACCCGTGTCCTTGATCGCCTCAAGATCTGCTCCGTCCTTGGCTCGATGATCTTCCACACCCAGTACGCCGCCCGGTTTGAGCACCTTGTAAAACGCGCTGAAGGTGGCCGGCGCAGTGCCTGCTTCCACCCAGTTATGCACGTTGCGGAACGTCAGTACGGCATCCGCCGACGCCGGCTTGCCGAATACTGGCGCCTTGGGATCGAACTCGACGACTTGGGCATTGCCGTAACGCGTCGGGTCCGCGGCGAATTTGTTTTTCAGGTTCTCCTCGGATGTGCGCGCATAGGCGCTGGTGCTGGCGGCCTGCACGGCGGCGATGTACTGCCCGTGATCCTTGAGCAGTGGTGACAGCACCTCGCTGTACCAGCCGCCGCCCGGGGTGATTTCGATCACCGTCTGCTTGGCGCCCAGGCCAAAGAACTCCAGGGTCTGCTGTGGATGGCGATAACCGTCGCGGGCGCTGTTGGCCGGGTCGCGCCAGCTGCCGGCCAGTACGCTTTGGTACTGCTTGGCGCTGATCGGCGTGTCGGCGGCCTGGCTAAAGGTGGGGAGGAGGAGGGCAGTAAGGGACAGCGCTGCAAACGTCGTTTTCATGATTATCCGAAAAGTGGGCCACTGTGCCGCCGAGGCTAGCATGGGCCCTCTGTCGGCTGATCACACATTATCCGAGGTCGTCCTTACCAAACGTTCTAAGCCCATGGCGATCATGGGCTTGTTGCGTTTGTAACGCACCAGCCGCTCGCTCAAGGATTGGGGCAGCACTGTGTCCTGGGTGAACCCCATGCGTTGATACAACCCTTCCAGGTCTGGATGGCACAGCAACCAAACCGTGCCCTCCACTGAGGCCACCGCCTCAAGAATCAACGTCGCCGCCAACCCCTGGCCGCGATACGCAGGGTCCACGAATACGCCCGTCAACCACTGCCCGCCCACCACTGGCGTCAGGCACAACCCGGCGACTATTTCGCCATCGCGCGCCACCCACAGTTGACCCCCCTTGAGCGCCTTCATCGACGAATTGTGGCTGCGGTAAAACTTGTTCAGCAGCGGCCACAGGGGCTCTGCCAGCAGATCGATGGTCAACTCGGGCATGGTGTTCAGGCAGCGTTATGAAGGGCCGGGGATTATAAGCGCCTTCTGCCGCGCAATAGGTGGTATACCCAGTGCTACATCCCCTGTTAGTGGAGTACGCATCATGGCCAAAGGTATGGATTCAAAGAAAGCCGCGAAGAAAAAACCGGCAAAGACCGCCGATGAAAAACGCGCCGACAAGAAAGCCAAGAAATCCGAGACCGGCTTGTTCGGCCATTAAGTTCCAAGCTTAGAACCAAACAATCTGCAAGATTTTCCCGCGCCAGTGCACAGAGCAGGAAACACCTGCTCTGAGCTGCCGATGGCCAACTACCTTGATCCTACCCAACGCCGGGAAATCGAAGCCCTGGCGCAACGCTTCACCGCAAAAACCGAATGGCCGACCTGGCTGTTATTGATTGGCGTGTATACCGGCTGGTTCGCCGTG
Source organism: Pseudomonas sp. PGPPP1 (assembly GCF_002255865.1). NCBI lineage: Bacteria > Pseudomonadati > Pseudomonadota > Gammaproteobacteria > Pseudomonadales > Pseudomonadaceae > Pseudomonas > Pseudomonas sp. PGPPP1. Next base: position 86,918 of record NZ_NKIG01000017.1, read on the forward strand.
ATCCTCGGCAGCCATTGGCTGGGCCTGTGGCTGAGCACGCTGTTGCTGATACCGCTGGTGACGCTGTGGTTGTCGGTGCAGCACGAACTGCTGCATGGTCATCCCACCCGTTCACTGCTGCTGAACAAACTGCTCGGCTACGCACCGTTTGCCGTGTGGTATCCCTACACCCTGTACCGCGACAGCCATCTGCTGCACCACAACGACGAGGACCTGACCCTGCCGGGCATCGACCCGGAAAGCCGCTACCTCAACCAGCAGCAGTGGGACAGCAGTTCACTGTTCGAACGCGGCGTGCATTGGCTGACCAAGACTGTGCTCGGCCGCTTCTTGCTGGCGGCACCGTTGGCGATTGGTCGCTTGGCTCGCCATCAATTGCAGTGCCTGCCAACGGTATGGCCGATGTGGCTGGCCCACGGCGCCGTTACCGTCCTGATGCTGAGCTTCATCGCCCACTACAGCGCGCTGTCGGTGTGGCACTATCTTTTGCTGGTCAGCGTGCCGGCTTTGTCCCTCGCGTCGATCCGTTCCTACTATGAACACCGCCCGCATCCGCAACCGGAGCAGCGCACCGTGCTCAACGAGGCCTCGTGGCCATGGACCTGGTTGTACCTCAACAACAACCTGCACCTGGTGCATCACGACTTGCCGAAACTGCCGTGGTATTTGTTGCCCACGGTCTACCGCGCCCGCCGCGAGCAATGGGTGGAACGCAGCGGCGGCTTCCTGGTGCACGGCTACGGCCAACTGATCAGCCGACACGGCCTCAAGGCCATCGACAGCCCCCGGCATCCTTTTGCGTGAGAGACGATCATGAGTGACCACTACGCCGAGCTGCTGATGTATGTGGCGCCCGAGCCCATTCAGCAGGCCAACCAGCAGTGGCTGGCGCGCATATTCGAACGCTTGGACCTAGACCGTCGCAACGCCGACCACCTCGACCTGCACGGCCTCTGGCTTGCGCCGGAACTGCTGGTCACCCAAACCTGCGGCTACCCGTTGATGACCCAACTGCGCGGCCAGGTCCGCGTCATTGGCCGCCCCCGTTATGAGTTGCCCCACAGCAGCCGTGGCGAGCATTGCAGCCTGCTGCTGACCCGCGACGACAACCCGCGCACCACCCTCGCGGCGTTCTACAACAGTCGTGGCGTGATCAACGGCCACGATTCCAACAGCGGCATGAACCTGTTGCGCGAACGCCTTGCCCCGCTGCAGCGCGACGGCCGCTTCTTTAGCAGCGTCGACATCAGCGGCGCACACCGTGAGAGCCTGCGCTGGCTACGGGAAAACCGTGCCGACCTCGCCGCCATCGACAGCGTGACCTACGACTATCTGGCGCGTTTTGCACCGGAAGAAGTGGCGGGGCTGCGCATTGTCATGCGCAGCGCGCCGAGCCCGACCTTGCCGTATATCGGTCCGCTGGGCCTGAGCGACGAACAGGTCACGCAGATTCGTCAGGCGATGAACCAGACGCTGCGCGACTTGCCGCAGGTGGTGGAAACACTCGGTGTACAGGAAGTGCTCCCGGCCAGTGAGGACGACTACCAAGTGCTGCTGGACTACCAAAAGCATGCCGCCAGCATCGGCTATCCGGTCCTTAAATAAGGTTATATAAAAATACCTTTTAAATATTATTAAAGAATAAGCAGCCTTGCTAGGATCGCCCCACCGGAACACCGGACATAACGCGCAACCTACCCAGATGGAGCCACTATGTCCGGCGCCGACACTTCTCACAGCGATTACGTGGGCGGATTATTCCGCAGTCATTACGACTGGCTGTGCAGCCGTTTGCACCGCCATCTGGATTCCCGTGCCCACGCCGAAGACATCGCCGCCGACACCTTCGTGCAGCTCCTGACGTCGCCGGGCCTGAGTGAGTCTGGAGAGCAGGCCATCCGCCAGCCCCGCGCCTTGCTGACCACCATCGCCCAGCGCTTGATGTATCAGCTGTGGCGTCGCCGTGACCTGGAGCGCGCCTACCTCGATGCCTTGGATAACGACGAGACCTGCACCGCGCCGTCCCCCGAAGAATTGGCGCAAATGCTCGAAGCCCTGCAAGCCATCGACCAGTTGCTGGACGGCTTGCCGGCCAAGGTCAAGGCAACGTTCCTGTTGTCCCAGCTCAATGGCCTGACCTACCCGGAAATCGCCGCCGAATTGGGCATCTCCCAGCGCTCGGTCAGTGACTACATGACCCGCGCCTTCAACCGTTGCCTGCGGCTGTGCCTGGAATGAGCGAAGAGCTGATCGACAGCGCCACCCGCTGGTATGTGCTGCTGCGGTCCGGCCAAGCCACGGCGGGCGACTGGCAACGCTACGAACAATGGCGCGCCGCCGACCCGCGCCACGATGCGCTGTGCCGACAGTTGGAAACCCGCCTCGGCGTGTTCCAGGTTCCCCAGGCCCAAGGGGTGAGCGGCAAGGTGTTGCAGCAGGCGCTGGAGGCGCCGTCCAGCCGTCGCCATGTGTTGCAGGTCGCGTTGGCCGGTGCCGGCGTGGCGGTGGGTGCGGCGTTCCTGGCCAAGCCCATGGGGCTCACCGAACTCACGGCCGATATCCGCACCGGCACCGGCGAGCGCCGCACGGTGACGCTGGACGATGGCAGCGAGTTATTGCTGAACGCCCAGAGCGCGGCGGATATCCAGTTCAACCCGCAACGGCGCCTGGTGCGCCTGCGCGAAGGCGAGTTGCTGGCCAAGGTTGCCAGCGACCGCCGCCGGCCCTTTTTGATCCAGACCGACCAGGCCCGCTTATGTGCCTACGGCAACCGCTTCCTGGTGCGCGAACGGGAAGGGCAGGGGCAGGTAGTCGCGCTCAACGGCGCGGTGGAAATCGACAACAGGCACGGTGAACGCCTACAACTCGCCGCCGGCCATGAAGTGCATTACGACCGCAACGGTTTTGGCCCGATAGAAATCAGTTCTTCGGGTGCCACCGCTTGGGTCGATGGTTTCCTGCAAGTGCGCGACCGTCCATTGGCCGAAGTCATCGAGGCGTTGCGGCCCTATCACAACGGCGTGCTGCGCCTGGACCCGGCGGTGGCCGAGTTGCGCGTCAGCGGCCTGTACCGGCTGGACAACCCCCAGCAGATCCTCGACACCCTGGCGCGTACGTTGCCGATCCACATCACCCGGCGTACGGGGTTGTGGGTGACGGTCAGTGCGACCTGATCTTTGTGGGAGCTGGCTTGCCTGCGATGCAGCCGACTCGGTGCTCAAGACAAACCGAGTCGATGCAATCGCAGGCAAGCCAGCTCCCACACTCGATCGAGTGTGCACACCACTCTTGTTCTTGGGTTCTAAGGACATAACCAAACGATCTGCAAGTTTCCTCCGCGTCATCCCACATCACTCCCGTAAGCGCTGCGGGGAGCAGTGCAACCGAGTTTCCTTGGGGGGAGCCACAGTGAGTCAGTTCAACCGTGTGTCGCGTCGAACCTTTGCCCTGGTGCCGTTGGCCAGCCTGTTGTTGTCGTTTGCCGCCAGTGCCAGCGATGCGCGTCAGGTCTATCACATCGCGCCGGGTCCGCTGGATGAAGTGTTGCTGAACATCAGCCGTCAAAGCGGCCAGGTGATCTCTTTCACCCCGCAACTGGGAAACTATTCCTCGGCCAGCGTGGACGGTTCGCTGTCAGCGCAACAGGCAGTGGATGCCGCACTCAAGGGCACCGGCCTGCAAGTGCAGGTCAGCCCGGATGGCGCGTTTATCATCAAGGAAGGCGGGCCCAAAAGCGCGACCAGCAACGTCAAGGCGCAAACCAGCGCCGCCCAGGCGCCGACCCTGGACCGCGTGGTCGCCATCGGCACCCGGCGCAGTGACGCAACGGCCCTCACCAGCGCTGCGCCGGTGGACGTGATCAACGCCGAAGAACTCAAGCAGACCGGCGCCACCAGCCTCAACCAGGCGCTGTTCCAATTGCTGCCGTCGTTCAACTTTCCGCAGAACAACAGCGCCACCCGTGGACAGGATCCCAAAGGCGCGTCGCTGCGTGGCCTGTCACCCGACCAGACGCTGGTGCTGATCAACGGCAAGCGCCGACACACCTCGGCGGTGGTGAACATTTCCGGTGGCGTGCCGTTCATTGGCGCCCAGCCGGTCGACCTGGACATGATCCCCATCAGCGCCATCGACCACGTCGAAGTGCTGCGTGACGGTGCCTCTGCGCAGTACGGCTCCGACGCGGTGGCCGGGGTGGTCAACATCGTGCTCAAGGAGCGCGACAGCGGTGGCGGCATCAACACCCAGTTGGGCAAATACGCCCAGGGCGATGGCTTCAGCAAAACCACCGATGGCTGGTACGGCATAGGCCTGCCGGGCGATGGTTTCCTGACCCTGAGCTTCAACACCTTGAACAACAAGCCGGACGATATCGGCGACAAATACGTGGCCGATGGCCGTGTGCAAGACCCGCGCTGGGGCGGTGCCGGGCGCGACAAATACAACCTGGCGGCCAACGCCGAAATCGGCCTGAACGATCAGTGGCGCGTCTACAGTTTCGCCACGTTCGGCCAGGACACCTCGGTCAACAACACGCCGCCGCTGCTGGCCAGCAGCCCGAACAACGTCACGTCGATCTACCCAAACGGCACCATTCCCAAGTACCGCTATCGCTATGAAGACGGCGCCATCACGGTGGGCACGCGCTATGAAGACGACAGCATCGGCCGCTTCGACCTGAGCGCCACGTACGGTCGGGACGAGCACGATGAGCTGGCCTTCAATACCGTCAACCCCAGCTACGGCGCCAACAGCCCGACCAAATTCAACGTCGCCACGCTGGTCAACGACCAGACCAACGTCACCCTCGACTACGCCAAGGACCTCGACGTGAACTGGTCCAGCCACCCGCTGACCGTCTCGGCCGGTGTGGCCTACCGTCACGAGCAGTACCGCTTGGAAGCCGGTGACTACGACTCTTACTCCTACGGCGGTATCGACAACGTGCAAGTGGGTGCAGTGCAGGCGTCCGGCCTGACCCCGGACGATGCGGGCACGTTCAAACGTGATGTCGGCGGCGTGTATTTCGGTTTGGAAAACCAGGTCACCGACAAGCTGCAAGTCGGCGTTGCCGGGCGCACCGAGCATTACTCGGACTTCGGCTCGGCCACCACCGGCAAGCTCTCGGCGCGTTATGACTTTACGCCGCAAGTGGCGCTGCGCGGCACCATCAACAACGCCTACCACGCCCCGAGCCTGGGGCAGGTCGGTACGTCGTGGACCACCACCACCAACCTCGATGTGAACGGCAACCCAGTGCTGACCCGCATGTTGCCGGCAGACAATCCCGCGGCACGTGCCCTCGGCGCGCAACCGCTCAAGCCAGAGAAGTCCACCAACTACTCCCTCGGCCTGGTATTGCGCCCTGCCGAAAACGCGTCGCTGACCATTGACGCCTACCAGATCTCGATTCGCGACCGGCTGGTGTTCAGCGGCGGTATTTCCGGGCCCTTGGCCGAGCAGATCCTGACCAATGCCGGCTACGGCCAGTATTCCTGGGCGCAGTTCATGACCAATGCCGCCGACACCCGCACCCGTGGCGTCGATATCGTCGGCAAGTACAACCTGGACCTCGCACAGTTCGGCAACCTGAACCTGTCGGCGGGCTACACCAAGGCGCGTACCACCATCGAGAAAATCCACGAAAACCCCAACGGCTTCGAAGTGCTGACCCGCGAAGCCCGTGGCTTTATCGAGCATGGCTATCCCGAGGACAAGTTGGTGTTTGGCGCGGTGCACAAACTCAACCAATGGACCATCGCCCTCAACGAAACTCGCTACGGCAAATACCGCAAATATGCCTCCGACGCCGCCAACGCCCAATACGACCAGACCTTCAGCGCGCAGTGGACCACCGACCTCGACGTGAACTACGCGTTCACTAAGCAACTGCGTGTATCGGTGGGCGTGAACAACCTGTTCGACAGCAAGCCCGACGACTTCAACACCCGCCTGCGCCAGACCCCGGGCCAGCAGTACAGCTACCTTTCGCCGACCGCGCCGGAAGGGGCGTTCTACTACACGCGGCTCAGTTATGACTTTTAAGAACATGGCGTAGATCAACTGTGGGAGCTGGCTTGCCTGCGATTGCATCACCTCGGTACCACTGAAATACCGAAGTGTCCGCATCGCAGGCAAGCCAGCTCCCACATTGACCGTGCCCACTTTGAATGTGTTGTGAATCGAATCTCCAAGAGGCTACTCATGAAAAAACTTAAAAACCTGCTGGGTGGTTCGCTGCTGGCACTCGCTGTATTGGCTCAGCCGACACACGCCGCTGAACCCATCCACTTCGGCGATATCACCTGGGAAAGCGGCAGCTTCATCACCGAAGTGCTGCGCCTGATCGTCGAGAAAGGCTACGGCCTGCCCACCGACACCTTGCCCGGCAGCACCGTGAGCCTGGAGGCCGCCCTGGCCAAGAACGATATCCAAGTGATCGGCGAAGAGTGGGCCGGGCGCAGTCCGGCATGGGTCAAGGCGGAGAGCGAAGGCAAGGTATTCGGCCTGGGTGACACCGTCAAAGGCGCGACCGAAGGCTGGTGGGTACCTGAATTTGTGATCAAGGGCGACGCCGCGCGCGGTATCAAGCCGCTGGCGCCGGACCTCAAGTCAGTGGCCGACCTGCCGCGCTACAAGGACGTGTTCCGCGACCCTGAAGACCCCACCCGTGGCCGCTTCCTCAACAGCCCCACCGGTTGGACCTCGGAGATCGTCAACAGCCAGAAGATCAAGGCCTACGGCTTGACCGACAGCTTCGTCAACTTTCGCACCGGCTCCGGCGCGGCGCTGGATGCCGAAGTGGCGTCGTCGATCCGTCGCGGCAAACCGGTGCTGTTCTACTACTGGTCGCCCACGCCGCTGCTGGGGCGCTTCAAACTGGTCAAGCTGGAAGAACCGCCGTTCAACGCCGAAGCCTGGAAGACCCTCTCCGACGCGAAAAACCCCAACCCCATCGGCACCCGCTCGATGCCCGCGAAGTTGGCGATTGGCGTATCGGCGCCGTTCAAGGCGCAATACCCGCAATTGGTGAGCGTGTTTGAAAAGGTCGACCTGCCGATTGACCTGCTTAACGGCCTCCTGGCTGATATGAGCGAGAAGCGCACGCAGCCACGTCAAGTGGCGTTGGCGTTCCTCAAGGAGCAGCCGCAGGTGTGGCAGCAGTGGGTGCCGGCGCAGGTGGCGGCGAAGGTCAGCGCCGCCCTTTAACCACCGAAGATCAACTGTGGGAGCGGGCTTGTGTGGGAGTGCACTTCAGGTCATTCGGCTTCGGCGGCCAGGGCAGCAACGACTGCCGGACGCTGACTGACCCGTTGTTGAAAATTATCCAACGCCGGCCATTCGAGCAGGTCAATATCGTGGAAAGCCGCCCAACGCAGCACCACGAACAAATACGCATCTGCCACCGAATACTGCGAGCCCAGCAAATAGTCCTGGCGCTCCAGCGTCTGCACCAGCACCGCAAATCGCTTGAACAGCGTGGCCTGGAACGTCGCCCGCACCTCGCCCTGAATCGCGTCGTTGAAAAACACCGCCAAGCCGCCATGAATCTCGGTGGCAATGAAGTTCAGCCATTCCTGCAACCGCACGCGCTCCCAACTGCCGTTGGCCGGGGCCAGTTCGGCTGTGGGTTTCAGGTCGGCGAGGTACTGCAGGATCGCGCTGGCTTCGGTCAGCACCTGGCCGTTGTCCAATTGCAGTGCCGCCACGTAACCCTTGGGGTTGATGTGCAGGAAATTCTCACCGTTGGCGGTGGTCTTGGCTTTGTTATCCACCAACACCAGGTCGAACGGCAACGCCAATTCGCGCAGCACGATATGGGGCGCGAGTGAGCAGGCGTTGGGGAAGTAATAGAGTTTCATCGAGGGCAGCTCCTTAGGGTTTGCGCCAGTCTCGCGGGCATGGCACCGTGCGTAAAATTAAACCTTCAGACCCCTGCCATAAGGACCGCTACTGCCATGATGAACCTGATGCACTGGCGCTTGCTGGTCGCCGTGGCCGATCACGGCAGCATCACCGCCGCCGCTGAGCGCGTGGGCATGACCCAGTCTGCTGCCAGCCAGGCGATGGCCGGCATGGAGGCAACCTTGGGCGCGCAACTGTTTACTCGTGAGCCGCGCAAGACGTTGCCCACGGCCTTGGGGTTGAGTGTGATCGAGCAGGCGCGGGTGATGTTGGGCGCATTGCAGGCCATTCGCAGCACTGTGGATGCCGCCAAGCCCACACTGCGTGGGACGATCCGCATCGCCAGTTTCCCCATGGTGCTGGCGACGTTTCTGACGCCGCTGTTGCAGCGTTTCGCGCAGCTTTATCCTGGCATCGAAGTCACCACCCTGGATGTCACCGATAACGAAGTGCACACGCTGCTCGACGCCGACCTGATCGACCTCGGCGTGGTGCTCAACCCCAAGCCCGAGCGCAACGCTACCGTGCTGGGCCGCGATTTCTGGATGGCAGTGCTGCCGGCCCACCACCCCCTGGCGCTGCGCCCGGCGGATGCCACGGTGTCGTTGGAAGAGCTGCTCGACCAACCCTTTGTGCTCGCCACCGGTGGTTGCACCGCCAACGCTCGCAGCCTGGGCGCCGCAGCGGGGCTGACCCTGCGCGATATCCGCGTGGAAGTACGCGAATGGAGCAGCGCCTTCAGCCTGGTGCGCGAAGGTGTCGGTGTGACGCTGGTGCCGGAAATGGCCTTGCCAGCGCAACGCAACGGCTTGCGCGTGATGCCGTTGACGGTGCCGCTGCACCGCGAATTTGCCTTGGTCAGTTCTCCAGCCCGCCCGCCGTCGGCCGCCACCTGCGCATTGTTAAAAATGCTGGCTGACTAGTGGCCTTGCATAGCGCCAAGCCCTGTCTATGCTCACCCAGAACCGTGATGACGCTTGCCATATAAAAGCGATTCGGATGGTTTTTTCCCCATGAAGGTTTGCCAGCACTATCCAACTGAAGAATGGAATGCGCCTTCCAGGCGCCGGGAATCAAGGGTGATCTGACCATGTTCAACCGCCATCACAAATCCGACCTGCTTGAAATCGAACGTTTCTCCTGCGCCCTTACCGAAGCCAACGCCAAACTCGCCGCCATCAGCCGTTCCATGGCGATGATCGAGTTTGACCGCAACGGCGTGATCCTCGACGCCAACGACAACTTTTGCAAAGCCATGGGCTACAGCGCCGAGGAGATTCGCGGCAAGCACCATCGTCTCTTCTGCGAGGAGGCCTATACCCACACCGAGGCCTACGCCAAGCTCTGGCGTGATTTGGCACGGGGCGAGGCCATCAGTGGCACGTTCATGCGCTTGAACAAACGCGGCCAGGAAGTGTGGCTGGAAGCCAGCTACATGCCGGTGCTGGACAGCGACAAACAGGTGCAAAGCGTGATCAAGGTGGCGTCGGACATTTCCGCGCGGGTTCACCATGAACACGAAAACCAGAGCCTGATAGACGCCATCGGCCGTTCCATGGCGGTGATCGAGTTCACCCCACAGGGCCAGATCCTCAACGCCAACGACAACTTTTTGCGCACCGTGCAGTACTCGCGCGAGGAAATCATCGGCCAGCACCACAGCATGTTCTGCCATCGTAGCGAAGTGGAATCACCGGCCTACAAGGCGTTCTGGGCATCGCTCAACCGTGGCGAATACCACTCGCACCGCTTCGAGCGCAAAAACAAATACGGCAAGACACTGTTCCTGGAAGCGTCCTATAACCCGATCTTCGACACCAATGGGCGCTTGTACAAAGTGGTGAAGTTCGCCAGCGATATCACTGACCAAGTCACCACTCTGCGCACCGCCGCCGATTCGGCCCACGCCACCTCAGTACAAAACGACGCCTGCGCCCGCAAGGGCTCGGAGGTGGTGCAGCAAACCGTACAAATCATCGAAGAAATTTCCCACGACCTGAACCAGGCGGCGCAAAGCATCGATGCGGTGAGCAAGCAGTCCGACATTATCGGCGCCATCGTGCAGACCATCCGCAGCATTGCCGAACAGACCAATATGCTCGCGCTCAATGCGGCCATTGAAGCGGCACGGGCCGGTGAGCATGGGCGTGGGTTTGCGGTGGTGGCCGATGAGGTGCGCAGCCTCGCGGCACGAACCAGCCAGGCGACGGTGGAGATTGTGGATGTGGTGCGCAAGAACCACGACCTGTCACTGAGCGCGGTGTCGAGCATGCAGTCGAGCCTGAGCCGCACAGGGCTTGGGGTGGAGTTGGCGAATGAGGCGGGGCAGGTGATCCTGGAGATTCAGGAGGGGTCACGGCATGTGGTGGATGCGATCAGCCAGTTCAACTCGACCTTGCAGTTGCAATAATGTAGTGAGCGGGCTTGTCCCGCGCTGGGGGGCGAAGCCGCCCCAATAAGACCGCTGCGGTGTATCAGGTACACCGTAGTGGTATGTTTTAGGGCGGCTTCGCCCCCCAGCGCGGGGCGAGCCCGCTCACTACAAGCCAAGCTTAGATTGCGGCCAGGGTTTCTTTCACGGTTTGCGCCGGGTCAGTGGCTTTCGCCGCTACCTGTTGCTCTTGCTGCTGTTTCACACGGTCCGCCACTTGCTTGGCAATCGCGTCCTGTTTTTCCTGGGACATGTTCTGCACATCCGCCTCGGTCAAACCCTGTTCCTTGAGCAATTGCTCACGGATGCGCTCGGCCGGGGATTTGCTCATGTAGTCGGTGAAGTCAGCACGGGCGGTGCTGGTGCTGGAACCGGCTGCCGGCACATCCGTCGTTGCCGTGGTGGCTGCGGTGGTGGCTTGCAGCTGCACACGGGTCTTGGCGAAGGCTTCATCGATACGATCGTTGGCCTTGTCCAGCTCCTTCTGCGCAGCCGGCACGGTCACGCTTTGCTGCGCTGCTTGCACGGCACCGCTGTAGAGCGCGCTGGCGGCGGCGTTGGCGGGGTCCATGTCGGCGCGCTTGAGCTGTTGGATCGTCGATACGGCTTGGGTGTTGTTGTTAACCAGCATGATCGGTCACCTGTGGAAATGTTCGTGTGCCACCGGTGGAGCAAATAACGTGCCGCAGGTGATATCCCCGATTTCAAAGGCCTAGGGCGGGGTAATGAGGCAATACCTGTCCTTGTAGTGGTCATTCTTTGCCGCTAACTGGCAACACTTGCTTGGACTTGCTGAATCGTTTATCTGTCAATTCCGACAGTTTTTTTCTGGGTGGAATGATGCTGAATTGAACGTGGATAGTTACCGGCAATGGAGAGATGACATGAGCAAGCAGCACCTCCAGATTTTGGACCCTTCACTAAAGGCCAACATTTCTTTTGAGAATGAGCACTTTGTCGCCAAGCATGTTACTTACCATGCCGCCGATGGTGGGTATCTTGTAGAAGGAACATCCGAGGACGGGAGAAGACGTTTAATCATATTCAGCCCAACTATATTTGACGTCACTAAAACCTATAAATTAGTCCCTTATTCTCCAAAGGACGGTGAGGCAAGAGTTGTTTTTTATCGCCCCACCTCATCAATTGGGTATTGGAACTTTCATTCCGATCGCGGGACACTGTCTTTCATTGCCCAAGCGAGCGGACTGCACGGTGTTTTCAACTCATTCAGCAATGCTAGCCCCGGTAATTTTCCTGACACGCAGATCAATGGATCGTTTCAGGTACGCAATATCTAATATAGCCAATCACACCTTCGCTACCGTTGTGGAGGATGTCATCGGTGGTAGAAGGTGCGGGCATGGGAGTACTCAGTAAGTAATCGGAATCTCAAACTCCTGGAAGGCGTCATCCTGGGGCTGATAGCCCAGTACTCGCGTGGTTTCGCTCAGGTCCAGGCGCTTGAAACGGTTATTGGAAATGCCATGGGCGATCAGGTGCTTCACGCCCTCGGCCTCTACCGAGCGCTGCAGCAGGTGCACCGCATCGCGAGGGCTGAGCCAGGCGCTGAGGTCGCGCGCGTTGTTGAGGTCGTGGGTTTCGGGGAATTCGAAGGCGCCAATACGCAGGGCAATCGTCGACAACGGGGTTTTCGCCGCATAGAAACCGCACAGCGCCTCGCCGTAGCATTTACTCACGCCATACAGGTTGGCGGGCATCACTTGCATGCCGGGGGTGATCTGGCGGTCCACCGGGTAGCCTTCGATGGTTTGCGCGCTGCTGGCGAACACCAGGCGTTTCACCCCGGCGGCCACAGCGGCCTCGAACAAATAGGTGGTGGCGAGGATGTTGTTGGGCAGCAACTCATCGAACGACGCGCTGGCGTGGGGGATGCCCGACAGGTGCACGATCACGTCGATGCCATCGAGCAGGGCGGCCAGGCTGGTTTTGTCGCTGAGGTCGGCATGCACGAAACGGTGCTCGCCAACGGCAAAATCCGGCGCAATGCGGTCGGTGAGGGTGAAGCGGTAGCGGTCTTTCGAGGCTTCGAAAAACGTCTTGCCGATTCTGCCGCAAGCGCCGGTTAGCAGTACGTTGAGTCCTTTCACGGTGTCGTCCTTGTTTTAGTTATGGCCATCGAGGGCAAAGGCTTGGAAGCCGGGGCGCTGGCTGAGGCGTTGGTAATACGCCTCGACAGCGGGGTAGGGCGGGTGGTCCAGCGGTGCGTTGTGCCAGCGGTGCACCGACAGGCCGATGAGGATATCAGCCAGGGTAAATTCACTGCCGGCCACAAAGGCGCCGGTCTTGATGAGTTGTTGTTCGAGCAGGCCCATCTTGTCGTTCCAGGCTTGCACGCCGGCCTGGATGCGCTGCGGGTCCTGGTAGTCCGGGTTCTGGCGCACCAGCGCGTGGAACGCATAGCCCCAAGAAGGGTTGAGCTCGGTGGCTTGCCAGTCCATCCATTGCTCCACGCGGGCGCGTGGCGCGGGCTCGACGGGCAGCAGGTCATCACGTTGGTAGAGGCCGACCAGATAGCGGCAGATGGTGTTGGACTCCCACAGCACGCCGTGGTCGTCGATCAGCACCGGCACCTGGGCGTTGGGGTTCAGCGCCAGGAACTCGGGGGATTGGGTGGGGGTGTAGCCGATGCCCCAGTCTTCGCGCTGATAGTCGATGCCCAGTTCCTGGCAAGTCCACAGCACTTTGCGCACGTTGATGGAGGACGTGCGGCCGAGGATTTTCAATGAGTGTCCCATGGTGCTTTCCTTGCGGAGGAGAGCGGCCAATCTAGCAGGGCTGGTCACATTTTTGTAGTGAGCGGGCTTGTCCCGCGCTGGGTGGCGAAGCCGCCCTAAACCCAAGCAATTCGGTCTTCCTGAAACACCGAGACGGTCTTATTGGGGCGGCTTCGCCACCCAGCGCGGGACAAGCCCGCTCACTACAGGGATCGTGTTAAACCCGGTTTTCGAGGGCGCTTTCAGGTGCTCTCCCGCACCTGCAATTCAAACCCCATATCCACCACCGGCTTGGCCACTTTGTTCCCCGCCATGATCGTCAACAAATGCTCGGCCGAACGCCGACCAATCGCCTCACGCGGGGTGCTGATGCTGCTCAGGCGCGGCACCATGAAGGACGAAGCCGGCAAGTCGTTGAAGCCCAGCACCGCCACCCGCTCCGGTACGTTGATGCCGTGGCGCAGCGCTTCCAACAGCGCGCCCTGAGCCAAGTCATCGTTACCAAAGAAGATCGCGTCCACATCCGGATGAGTCGCCAGCAACTGCAAGAACAACTCACCGCCCAGGCCCACAGAGGACGGGCGTGGCGTCAGCACTTCCAGCGCCGGGTCATACAAGCCCGCCTGTTGCAGTGCGCGGCGGAAGCCTTCGCCGCGCAGCAAGGTGCGTTGGTCCAACTGCGCACCTATATAAGCCAGGCGCTTGCGCCCACGGGACAGCAGATGTGCCGCCGCCGTTTCACCTGCGGCCAACTGCGAGAAACCCACGCAGTTCACGCCGGCGTTGGGGTCCAGGTCCATCATGTAGACGCAGGGCACATTGCTGGCCTCGACCATTCGTCGGGCGCTTTCGGTGCGATCGAAGCCGGTCAGCAGCAAACCCCGTGGCTGGTAGGCCATGTAGTTGCGCAGCAGGTTTTCTTCTTCGTCACGTGAATAGTGGGAGTTGCCGATCAGCACTTCAAAACCCTTGGGCCGCAGCACTTGGTGGATGGCTTCGAGGGTTTCGATAAACAGCAGGTTGGACAGCGACGGCACGATCACCACCACCGAATGGCTCTGCGCCGAGGCGAGGGCGCGGGCGGCGGGGTTGACCACGTAGTTCAGTTCGCTGGCGGCCTTTTGCACTTTTTCCACCAGTTCGGTGGCCACGGTGCTGATGCCGCGCAACGCGCGGGAGGCGGTAATCGGGCTGACACCCGCCAGGCGGGCGACTTCGTTGAGGGTCGGACGACCCGTGGTGCGCAATTTTTTATCGTTCTTGGAGGTCATCAGGCGGCTTGCCAAACAAAAATCGAGGCACTAAGGTAGCGCTGTCTCCAAAAGGCTGCAAATGCTTGAACGTCGGGTTGCCTGATCCCGTTCAAATCATTGGAGCGGATGCACGCGTCACTCCATAAAAAAAGACAAGACGGCGCGGGAAAAGCCTGTTTTTGCACTAGCCTTACAGCGTGCAAAGGTAGCGCTATCTGCGTCCTGAGGTGTTTCATGAGTCAACCTGTTACTGCCCTGGTCATCATGGGTGTTGCTGGCTGTGGCAAGACCAGCGTCAGCGAAGCCCTGTGCCGTCTGAACGGCGCCACCGCCATTGAAGGCGACAGCTTCCACCCTGCCGCGAACATCGAAAAGATGAGTGCCGGCCACCCCCTCAACGATGACGACCGTGCCGGCTGGCTCGACATCCTCTGCGATGAATTGCGCCGCTCGCTCAAGGCCGGGGAACACCCGGTACTCACCTGTTCCGCGCTGAAAAAGAAATACCGTGACCACCTGCGCGAAGCTGCGCCGGGCCTGGGTTTCGTGTTTCTGGAGCTGACCCGTGAAGTCGCTTCCGACCGCGTGTCCCATCGCCCTGATCATTTCATGCCGGCAAGCCTCATAGACAGCCAGTTCGCCACCCTTGAATCGCCCGTGGGCGAGCCGCTGACCCTGGCCCTCAATGCCAGCGTAGACAGCGTCGAGGCGTTGGCCGAGCAAACCAATGCCTGGTGGCTGCAACACGGCTTCGAACCTTCCAAGTAATTTTTTGCCAGAAAAGATAGCGCTATCTGCGGCAGGAAATTCAACACCCGCTTTAATAACAACAACAAACAGGAGAGACCCCCCCATGTTTGGCATGTCCCACGAGTCTTACCTGCTGCTAGATGCAGTGGTCACTATCATCGGGTTGATCGTTCTGATCACCAAGTTCAAGGTGCACCCGTTCATTGCGCTGATCATCGCGGCCGGCTTCCTCGGCCTGACCTCGGGCATGCCCGTGGACAAGATCATCAAGGCGTTCCAGGACGGTTTCGGCGGGGTGCTCGGCTTTGTCGGCATCATCCTCGCGCTGGGTACGATGCTCGGCAAGATGATGGCTGAATCCGGCGGTGCCGATCAGATCGCCCAGACCCTGATCCGCGCCTTCGGCAAGGAAAAGGTCCAGTGGGCCATGATGTTCGCCGCATTCCTGGTGGGCATTCCGCTGTTCTTCGAGATCGGTTTTGTGTTGCTGATCCCGCTGGTGTTTATCGTTGCGCGCCGTACCGGCGTGTCGCTGATCAAGATCGGCATCCCGTTGCTCGCCGGCCTGTCGGCGGTGCACGGCCTGGTGCCACCGCACCCGGGCCCGCTGCTGGCCATCGGCGTGTTTGGCGCGGACATCGGCAAGACCATCCTCTACGGCCTGATCGTCGCTCTGCCGACCGCCATCATCGCCGGGCCGATCTTCGGTACGTTTATCGCCAAGTACATCCCGGGCAACCCGTCCCAGGAACTGGTGGACCAACTGGCCCGCGAGTCGGAACACAAAAGCCTGCCGAGTTTCAGCATCACCCTGATCACCGTGCTGCTGCCGGTATTCCTGATGCTGCTCAAAACCTTCGCTGACATCGGCTTGCCGGACGGCCACATCGTGCGCAACTGGATGGACATGATCGGTCACCCGATCTCCGCCCTGTTGCTGGCGCTGCTGCTGTCGCTGTACACCTTTGGCCATCGCCAGGGTATCCACTCCAAACAGATCCTCAAGCTGCTCGACGCCAGCCTTGCGCCGACCGCCGCGATCATCCTGATCATCGGTGCCGGTGGTGGCTTCAAGCAGATGCTGGTGACCAGCGGTGTGGGCGACGTGATCGGCCATATGGCGGTGAACGCGCAGATCAACCCGATTCTGCTGGCATGGCTGGTGGCGGCGGTGATTCGTGTGGCAACGGGTTCGGCGACCGTGGCAACCATTACCGGCGCGGGCATTGTGGTGCCGGTGGTGGGGATGATTCCGGGCGTCAACCGTGAGCTGCTGGTGTTGGCGACGGGGGCGGGGTCGTTGATCTTGTCTCACGTCAACGATGCGGGGTTCTGGCTGGTGAAGCAGTACTTCAATATGACCGTGGCTGAGACGTTCAAGACGTGGACGGCGATGGAGACGATTCTGTCGGTGGTGGCGCTGATCTTTATCATGTTGTTGTCGCTGGTGGTGTAACCCACACCGCAAAAACCATGTGGGAACCCAATCAAAATGTGGGAGCTGGCTTGCCTGCGATGGCGGTGGTGAATTCACCGCCGCTATCGCAGGCAAGCCAGCTCCCACCTTAATTGGGTTTCTACAGAGCGATCGGGGTCAGGCTCTAGGGCCTAGCCCATCCGCCCGAAACATCCCCCGAATCCCGCGCACCGCCTGCCGAATCCGGTCCTGGTTCTCGATCAGCGCAAAGCGCACATGATCATCCCCGTACTCACCAAACCCGATGCCCGGTGATACACACACCTTGGCCTCCAGCAGCAGCTTCTTGGCAAATTCCAGCGAACCCATGGCAGCGTACTGCTCGGGAATCTTGGCCCAGACGTACATCGACGCCTTGGGGTTTTCCACCATCCAGCCCAGCTCATGCAGGCCCTTGACCAGCACGTTGCGGCGCTGGCGATACTGCTCGGCAATGTCTTTCACGCACTGTTGGTCGCCTTCCAATGCCGCAATGGCGGCCACTTGCAGCGGCGTGAAGGTGCCGTAGTCGTGGTAGCTCTTGATACGCGCCAGGGCGTTGACCAGTTCCGGGTTGCCCACCATGAAACCGATGCGCCAGCCCGCCATGTTGTAGCTCTTGGACAGGGTGAAAAACTCCACCGCAATGTCCTTGGCGCCTGGTACCTGCATGATCGACGGGGCTTTCCAGCCGTCGTAGACGATGTCGGCGTAGGCCAGGTCGTGCACCACCAGTACGTCGTACTGCTTGGCCAGGGCGATCACACGCTCAAAAAAATCCAACTCCACACACTGCGCGGTTGGGTTGGACGGAAAACCGAGGATCATCATCTTCGGCTTGGGGATCGAACCGCGAATCGCCCGTTCCAACTCGGCGAAGAAGTCCACGCCAGGAATGAGCGGCACCGAACGCACCTGGGCGCCGGCAATCACGGCACCGTAGATGTGAATCGGGTAGCTCGGGTTTGGCACCAGCACCGTGTCGCCCTGGTCCAGGGTGGCCAGCATCAAGTGCGCCAGGCCTTCCTTGGAACCGATGGTCACAATGGCTTCCGACTCGGGGTCGATGTCCACTTCATAGCGGTCTTTGTACCAGCGCGAAATCGCCCGGCGCAGACGCGGAATGCCTTTGGAGGTGGAGTAGCCGTGGGTGTCTTCACGCTGGGCGACGGTGACCATCTTCTCCACGATGTGGGGAGGTGTGGCGCCGTCAGGGTTACCCATGCTCAAGTCGATGATGTCTTCGCCGCGCCGACGCGCAGCCATCTTCAGCTCGGCAGTGATATTGAAAACGTAAGGGGGGAGTCGATCTATGCGCGCAAAGCGGCGCGGCGAACCTTGGTCTGCCATTTGTTGCCTCGAAGTACGTAAGCGCCCGGAACCGTCCGAGCGACGTCGGCCACTGCGGTGGCCTGCGGGGCAGACAATACGGTCGATGATGGCCAGTTGTCCAGATGCGTAGGAAAAATTTCTGCATGGAGTGCGGCGCGGATATGCCCCTATACTCGATGCGGGTTTGTTCCCTCATAAGAAGGAGACTGTTCGTATGGATCAGCAGACAAAACAACCGCTGGAGCCACACATGGAAGCGGGTAAAGCCTTGGTGATCGCCGGGGTGCAAGGGCGTTATTCAAAAGCCACTGTAGGGGATGTCCCCAAGCTGTGGGAGTTGTTCGACACCTGCATCAAGGACATCAAGAAGCGCGTCGGCGGGGTGACTTACGGCGTGTGCCATAACCCCAGTCACGGCGAATTCGATTACATGGCCGGGGTGGAAGTACCGAGTAAAAGCGACGTGCCGGGCAACTTTGAATGTATCGAAATACCGCCGCTCAACTATGCCGTGTTCCCGCATTACGGGCCGGTGCAGGCGCTTGAACAAACGTACGAACGCATCATGTTCGAGTGGTTGCCGCACTCGGGTTACAAGGTGATGGGAGCGGACTTCGAGCGTTACAGCGCCGATTTTGATGTGCGCAAGGGCACCGGGACGGTGGAAATCTGGCTACCGGTGGGCGAAAGAGGCTGAAGCCGCAGCCAATGTCACGTAAACAAGACATGTACTTCTGAATGTCATGTTTACGTGACATCAGCGTTGTGGATTTAACACCCACCTCAACCGTCGTTCATGCCCAATCCGCCCCCTGTACGCCTCCCCGCTGTCCACCCAGCCAGTCTTCAGATACAACCCCATCGCCGCCACATTGTCCGCGTCTACCGACAACTCCAACCCCTTGATCTGCGGCCACGCCAGCAACGCCGCCTCCGGCAGCGCCTGCAGGCACGCCTTGCCAAACCCTCGGCCCTGCTGGTCGCGGTCCACTTGCAGCGCATGCAGCGTGGCGCTGTTTTCATCGGCCCAATGCGGCAGGCAAGGAGGGCGTTTCAGCAACAGGAAAGCCACGGGCAGATCGCCTGCGAGCAGGACGAAGCCCTTGACGCTGGCAGGGTTGGGGTTGACCAGCAGGCTGTTCAGCGCGCAGTAGATATCGCCGGAATACGCCAGTTGCTCGGGATGCACTTGCAGGGTGTCGAGCTGCTGTTTTTGCGCGTTGCTCAGCGTCTCATAGGGGACGAGGCGGGTTTCCATCGGGGTGGCGTCCCAAAGACTACACAGAGGCGGCGATTCTAGCGGTTTTGGCATTGCTCCGGTCGACCACGAACTATAGTGAATACCGTTCGCCCACTGAATCCCTGACCACAACAACCCCAAGACTCAGGAGGTTTACCCCATGACTGCCCAACCAGCCGAATTCGAACTGTCTATCAGCCGTGTGATTGATGCACCCCGCAGCCGGGTGTTTCGCGCCTGGACCGAGCCTGCCTTGCTGCAACAGTGGTGGGGCCCCCATGGCATGACTACCCCGGAGTGCGAAATGAACCTGTGGGTGGGTGGGCTGTTTCGCACCCTGATGCGTGCGCCGGATGGCAGCGAATACCCGACCCAGGGAGTGTTCCTGGAAATCGTCGCGCCGCGGCGCCTGGTGTTTACCGATGCGTTCACGCCGGGTTGGATTCCTTCAGGCAAGCCGTTCATGACCGCCGAAGTCACCCTGCAGGAAGTCGAGGGCAACAAGACCCTCTATACCGCCCGAGCCATGCATTGGACTGCCGAAGACAAAAAAGCCCATGAGGCCATGGGCTTTCACGACGGCTGGGGCCAGAGCCTCGACCGTTTGGTGACGTTGGTCACCGAAGGGATGGGCGAGTGACTTACGGCTGCTGACGCGTAGCCGCCAGCACGATCTCGCGAATGCATACGTGTTGCGGCTGCTGGTAGGCGTAGGCAATTGCCGAGGCCACGTCATCGGCGCTGAGCACGGTGCCGCCCATGTCCTGTTTCCAGGCCTGGTAACCGGTTTTGATCGCTTCGTCGGTGGTGTGGCTGAGCAGCTCGGTTTCCACCGCGCCCGGGGCGATGGTGATCACGCGTACGTTGCTGGGGGACAATTCTTCACGCAGGTTTTCCGAAATCCCATGCACGGCGAACTTGGTGCCTACATAGGCGACATGATTCGGGAAGGTCTTGCGCCCGGCTACGGAGCTGACGTTGATGATGGTGCCGCCTTTACGCGCAACCATGCTGCCGGCGACTGCATGAATACCGTTGAGCAGGCCCTTCACGTTTACATCGAGCATCTGCTCCCACTGCGCCGGGTCTTGCTCGCTGACCGCGCCCAGCAACATCACGCCGGCATTGTTGATCAGTGCGTCTGCCGGCCCGAATTGCGCTTCGGCTTCCTGCACGGCGGCAACCAAGGCGGCGCGGTCGGTGATGTCTACGCCACGGTTCAAGGTGTTTGGCAGGCCCAGACCGTTAAGGCGGTCGATGCGTCGCGCCAGCAGCAACAACGGGTGGCCGGCGGCAGACAAACGGCGGGCGGTGGCTTCGCCGATGCCGGAACTGGCGCCGGTGATGATGATCAGTGGCTTGCTCATGAATCTACTCCTGAAATAAGAAAAACCGATAACTGAAAGCGTGGGCGCAGTATATTTAGCGTCGACGAGGCTGAAAAATGCCTTATTCCTCTGTCTGCTATCGGATAAAGCTATGGATGTTCGCCACCTCAAGGCATTTCTCGCGGTGTTCGAAGAACGCAATATCACCGCAGCGGCCCAGCGTTTGTTTATCAGCCAGCCGACCTTGTCGGTGACCATCAAGCAGCTGGAAGATGAGCTGGGCGTGGCGCTGTTCGTGCGTCAGCCCCGGGGTGTGGAAGTGAGCGGCGAAGCGCGGGTGCTGTATCCCCAGGCACGGCGCATGGTGGCCGAAGCCGATGCGTTGAGCCGCCTGTTTCGCGGGCGCGAAAATCGGGTTGCCTTGGAGCTGGGTGTGGAAGGCGATATTGCCGACAGCCAGATCGAAACCTTCCTGCGCATGGCACACCAGGGCTTGCCCGGGTTGCTGCTGACGCTGCAGGAAGGCTGCGAAGGCGAAGGTCGCCTGGCGGTGGAGGAAATGTGCTGCGAGGACGAGCTATTCCTGCCGCTTTGGGAAGAGTCCTACGTGATGGCGTTACCGGCCAGCCATCCGATGGCCCAGGCGGGCAACGAGCAAGCCTGGGCGCCGATTGAAGACTGGATCACCTGCCCACAACACGATTCCCATCAACGTTTGATGGCGCTCTACGGCCGCTCGCCGCAAGCGGTGGCCGGGCATGCCGGGTCGTTGACCCAGGCGTTGCATATGGTGGCGGCCGGTGTGGGCGTGGCCATGTTGCCGCAATCGCTGGCGGTGGAGCGCGCCGGGGTGGTGATTCGGGAGTGGCACTTGCCGGCGCCGACCCGGCGGGTGGGGTTATGTTTTGCTGCGCAAGCCTTGGAGCTACCGGCGTTGCGTGCCTTGCACGAGTACTTCCAGAACCACCGGCCGCCGCAGCTTTCAGCGGCCTGACCCCAACCCGACCAACACCACCAGCTCCCACAGGGACTTTCACTGTCTGGAAGACATCATTCGAGCATCTTGCCCAGCAACCAACTCCCCGCCGGCCCCGGCGGGTGATGCCGCGACCACAACGCATCCACCGCTACAAAGCGCGGCCAGCTGCGCGCCTTGAGCTCCACCAATTGCCCGCGATCAAAGCGCTCCACCAGCCAGCGCGGTAGCGGCGTCCAGCCAAACCCCAACTGGGCCATTTCCATCAGCATCAGGTAACTGGGCGCCGACCATACACGCCCGCTGGCGCGGATTTCTGTAGGGTTGATGATGCTGGCCAAGCGCAGTTCACGGTGTTGCTGCAGGGTATCGGCCGAGATGTTTTCCTGCGTGGCCAATGGGTGTCCGGGGGAAACGAATAACGCAATTTCCGTGCGTTCTTCCACCGGCGCCCCCGTGAGGTCGGGCGGGTAAACCTCTTGTTTTTCGATGAATGCGATGTGCGCGCGGCCACTTTGCACCAGGTCGATCAGGTCTTCGCATTCAGCGATCAGGCATTCCAACTCAAGGTCGGGATAGCGCTGCTCAAAGACTTTCAGCGCGACTTCGAATCGGTCGGATTGGTAAGTATCGGACATGGCGATGGTCAGCTTCGGCTCCAGACCCTGGGACAATTGGCTCGCCGTGAGTTCCAGGCGGCTGCTGGCTTCCAGTACCTGCTCGGCACGCTGCAGCAATACGTGGCCCGCCGGGGTCAGCGTCGGCTTGCGGCTGCTGCGGTCGAACAGCACCACATCCAGGTCAATCTCCAGGCTCGCCACTGCCGCGCTGACGGTGGACTGGCTCTTGCCCAGCTTGCGCGCGGCCGCTGAAAACGAACCCTGGGTGGCCGCCTGCACAAACGCCTGCAGCACTTCATTGGAGGCCATAAGTATCGCCTTGATCGATGGTTATTGGTTATGAAGTATCGGTTCAAGGGGTAATCATGGCAACACTCTTCACTCAACGAGCGCAGGTTATGAGCCCTACCAAGTCGATTACTGAACGTGTCTGCCAAGCCCTGGGTTTTGAAGGCTTGGCCCTATTGATCTGTACACCGCTGCTGGTGTGGATCACCGGCCGGCCAGCCTTGGAAATGGGCGCGGTCACCTTAGGCCTGAGCCTGCTGGCGCTGACGTGGAACATCATTTTCAACAGCCTGTTCGACCGTTTGAAGGTGCGCCTGCAACTGTCCGGCGGCGCAGGGACGCGGGTGCTGCATGCGCTGATGTTCGAAGGCGGGCTGATTATCGTCGCCGTGCCGCTGATCGCCGCGTGGCTGAATATCAGCCTGATGCAGGCGTTTATGCTCGACATAGGTGTACTGCTGTTTTTCCTGCCGTACACCTATGTGTATCACTGGGGCTATGACGTGCTGCGCGAGAAGCTGCTGCGAGTCAAAGAAACATCCCGCCCGAAGCCTCAATGCGCTGACCAGTGATCCAGTTGCTGCCATCGGCCAGCAGGGTGGAAATGGCCCCGCCAATGTCATCCGGCAGGCCGGCGCGACCCAGCGCGGTGTTGTTGGCAACCATGGTGTTGAGGGCGGCATTGTCGCGTACGGCGCCGCCGCCGAAGTCGGTTTCGATGGCGCCCGGCGCGAGAATATTCACGGTGATACCACGCCCGCCCAGCTCTTTGGCCTGATAGCGGGTGAGCACTTCCATCGCACCTTTCATCGCCGCATACGCTGCATATCCCGGCAGGCTGAACCGCGCCAGGCCGCTGGAAATATTAAGGATGCGGCCGCCGTCGGTGATCAACGGCAACAGCTTCTGGGTCAGGAAAAACGGGCCTTTGAATTGGATCGCCAGCAGTTGATCGAACTGTTCTTCGGTGGTTTCGGCAAAGCTGGCATGCGCGCCAATCCCGGCGTTGTTGATCAGAAAGTTGAAATGATCCTGTGCGAAAACATCCTTGAGAACGTTGCCGACTTCGCCAACGAAATCGTTGAAGGTTGTGCTCTGGCTCACATCCAGCCGCAGCATGGCGGCGCGGCCACCCAAGGCCTCGATTTGCTCGACCACCGCTTGGGCTTCGCCCGCAGCGCTGTGGTAGGTGCCGATGATATCGACGCCCTGCGCCGCCAAGTGCAGTGCAGCGCTTTTGCCCAGGCCACGGCTGGCGCCAGTGATGAGTGCGATTTTACGGGTCATGGTGCAGTCCTCTCAGGTGATCGTTGGAGAGAGTGTATTTGTCCGCCTGTAACGTGATAAACAGGGCTATACCGGAATCACTGGCCGGATAGGGCGAACAATCCAATGAACAAATTAGAGTTGCTGCGTACCTTCGTGCGCGTTACCGAACTGTCGAGCTTTACCGGCGCCGGCGAAAGCCTGGGGTTGCCACGCTCCACCGTGTCCGAGCATGTGCAGGCGCTGGAAGAACTGCTCGGCACGCGCCTGCTGCAACGCACCACGCGCAAGGTGCAGGCGACCCAGGATGGTCGCGTGCTGTATGAACGCAGCAAGGATTTGCTGTCGCACATGGAAGAACTGGAAGGGCTGTTTCGCCAAGATGAAGCCCAACTCAGCGGGCGAATTCGGGTGGACATGCCCAACGTGATGGCGCGGGAACTGATCCTGCCGCGCCTGCCTGAATTCATGGATGCACACCCGCTGATCGAGCTGGAAATCAGCAGCACCGACCGCCAGGTCGACCTGCTCGCCGAGGGGTTCGATTGCGTGCTGCGAGTGGGCGCGCAGCCAGACCAGACGGTGGTGGCGCGGCTGCTGTGCAGCATGCCGATGATCAACTGCGCGAGCGCGGCTTACCTGCAACGTTACGGCGTGCCTACAACGCTGGCCGACCTGGCGCACCATCAGTTGGTGCATTACGTTCGGCCCCTGGGCTCGCGTTCGCCGGGCTTCGAATACGTGCAGGGCAACAAGGTGCACCGCGTGCCGATGGCGGGGCGGGTCACGGTCAATAGCACGGATGCCTACCGAGTCGCGTGCCTGGGAGGCTTTGGCATTACTCAGGTGCCCGCGCTGGGGATTCGCGAATTATTGGCCAGCGGTGAACTGGTGGCGCTGTTGCCCGATTACCCGGCGCCGCCGTTGGACGTGTCCTTGTTATACGCCGGCCAACGCCACTTACCCCAGCGGGTGCGGGTGTTCATGGATTGGCTGGCCGGGCTCTTGCAGTCCCAGCTCTAACGCCGTGCCGACAACTGCTGAGGCGTCAGGAATGCGTCGTGGAAGTAATCGCGCACCGCCTGCATGGCCGGGGTGAACGCACGTTCGCGGTGCCAGGCCAGGCCGACGCTCATCGGCGTGACGGGGTCGGTCACCGTCAGGGTCTCGATGCGCTTGCCTTCCAGGGACCATGGCCGGTGCACCAGGTCTGAGAGGATCGCCACGCCACTGCCATTGGCAACCATGCTGCGCACGGCCTCCACCGAACTGGTGCGCAAACGCACCTTGGGGGTTTGCCCGGCTTGCTCCCAATAGCGCATGGCGCTGTGCTCGGCCTCATCGACGGTGAGCAGGATGTAAGGTTCTTGCGCCACATCCGCCAGGCTCACGGCACCGCGCTCGCACAGCGGATGATGACTCGGCAGCCACAGGCGGCGCTCCGAGTTGAAGAGAATTTCGGAGACGATATCCGGGTGGGTGAGGTTGGCGGTGAGCACCACGGCCATGTCGAACTGGCCGTCCAGCAAGCCTTGCTCGATGGCCTGGCGTTCCTGCTCGAACACCTCGATGGTCACGTCCGGGTGCCAGTGCTCCATGCGTTGCAGGTGGTGGGGCAGGAAGTAACCCAGCACCGTGTAGCTGGCGGCCAGACGCAGTACGCCGCTGGCGCGATAGTCGGGCAGCGGGCTGTTGAGTGCGTCATCCACGCTGCGCAGGATCACGTAGGCGCGGTTGAGGAAATGCCGCCCGGCGTCAGTGAGGTTCATGCCCTGGGCCGAACGCACAAACAATTGCACGCCGAGCATGGCTTCCAGTTCCTTGATCGCCGTGGTCACCGCTGACTGGGAAATATTCAGGTGAATCGCCGCCTGGGAAATCTGGCCGATTTCGGCGGTGGCAACGAAGTAGCGGACTTGGCGCAAGGTCAGAGACATCTGTTGCTCCCGAACATAGTGTTATCTGATTTTCAGAAGATACCCTATCTGATAATAGATCTTCCCAAGGGGTTAAGCCGCAGCCTACTTTTTGCCCATCACTTAGGCGGAGCGACCCCGATGCAGGCAGTGGATTTCAACTCGGACATGGGCGAAGGCTTCGGCCCCTGGACCATCGGCGATGGCGTTGATTCGGAGCTGATGGCCTACATCAGCTCGGCCAATATCGCCACCGGCTTTCACGCCGGCGACCCCGGCACCATGCGCCGCACCGTGGAGCGCGCCAAGCAATTGGGCGTGGCCATCGGCGCCCATCCGGGCTTTCGCGACCTGGTGGGGTTTGGCCGTCGACATATCAACGCCCCGGCCCAGGAGCTGGTGGACGACATGCTCTACCAACTCGGCGCCCTGCGGGAAATCGCCCGCGCCCAAGGCGTGAGCCTGCAACACATCAAGCCTCACGGCGCGCTCTACATGCACCTGGCCCGCGACGAAGAAGCCGCACGCCTGCTGGTGCAAAACCTGCAAATCATCGAGCCTACGTTGTTGTTGTACTGCATGCCCAATTCGGTGATCTGGCGTGTGGCCAAGGAACTGGGGCAACCGGTAGTGCGCGAGTTTTATGCCGACCGTGAGTACGATCTCAGCGGCTCCATCGTGTTTACCCGCACTGTGCGGGCGTTGGATCCGGCGACGGTGGCGGCACGCGTCCTACGTGCTTGTCAGACGGGTCTGGTACGCACCGTAGAAGGCGAAGACCTGTACATCGAATTCGATTCCATCTGCCTGCACAGCGACACCCCCGGTGCCCTGGAGCTGGTAGAAGCCACCCGCGAAGCGTTGGACCAAGCGGGCATCGCGGTCAAAACACCACAATAAAAACGCTCCCTTACTTTTTTGCCTGCCTTTCTACAATGATTCCAAGAGGAACAGACATGGCTGAAACGTCCCCCATCCGCTACAGCTTCGGCGGTGATGAACACCTGTTTGCCGAGGTCAGCGACAGCATGTCCCTGGAGGCCTTTTTCAAAGGCATGGCGGTGACCCGTGCGGTGGAACGCCTGGCGCTGGAAGGCGTGCTGGATGTGTGCCTGGCCAATGCGTCGTTCCAGATTCGCTTCGACCCCGACCGCATCGCGCCCCACGTGTTGCTCGATGCGGTGCAGACCGCCGAAGCCCAGGCCGTGGCCGAGCGCACCTTGCACACGCGCATCATCGAAATCCCGGTGCTCTACAACGACCCGTGGACCCATGAGACGTTGATGCGTTTTCGCGACCGTCATCAAGACCCCAGCGGCACCGACCTGGAATACGCTGCACGCATCAATGGACTGGCCGATGTGGATGCGTTTATCGCTGCCCACAGCGGCGCGCCGTGGTTTGTGTCGATGGTCGGGTTTGTCGCGGGCTTGCCGTTCATGTTCCAGATGGTCGAACGCGAGCGGCAATTGCAGGTGCCCAAGTACCTGCGCCCGCGCACGGACACGCCCAAATTGACCCTCGGCCATGGCGGCTGTTTCGGCTGCATCTACTCGGTGCGCGGCGCCGGCGGTTACCAGATGTTCGGCGTGACTCCTGCGCCCATCTACGATCCGGCGCAGCAGTTGGCCTACCTCAAGGAGCACATGGTGTTCTTCCGGCCCGGCGATATCGTGCAGTTCAAACCCATGGACCGCGACGCCTACGACCTGGCCGTCGCCGAAGTGGACGCAGGACGTTTCGACCTGCGCATCCGCCCGGTGGAGTTTTCCCTCGACGCTTTTCTTGCCGACCCCATCGGCTATCCGAAAACCCTGCAGGAGGCGCTGGCATGATCAAGGTCCTCAAACCCGGCCTCGCTACCTCCGTGCAGGACCTTGGCCGCGAAGGTTATTACCACCTGGGCATTCCCCCTTCGGGGGCGCTGGACCAATACGCGCTGAGCGCCGCCAACCACCTGGTAGGTAACCCCATCGGCGCAGCGGGCCTTGAGTGCACGTTGATCGGCCCCGAATTGGAGTTTCAACAAGACGCACTGGTAGCCCTCAGCGGCGCATTGATGTCACCGCGCCTGGACGGTGAAGTGGTGCATCAGGACACCGCCTTCCAGGTACGTGCCGGACAAGTACTGCGCTTTGAATTCCCCAAGGCGGGGGCGCGCACTTACCTGGCGGTGGCCGGTGGGATTGATGTGCCGTTGGTGCTGGGCAGCCGCTCGACGTACACCCTCGGCGCAGTCGGTGGGTTTAACGGGCGGCGCTTGCAGGAAGGCGATGAGTTGCCCATCGGCGAAACCAGCGGTGCAGGCCGCGCGGGCAACAGCTTGCCCATGGCGCTGCGCCGGTCCGTCGGAGGTGATGTGACCCTGCGCGTAGTGCCGGGGCTGTATTACGAACGCCTGAGTGACGCCGCCAAAGGCAGTTTTTTTGCCGAACCGTGGACCGTCGGTTCGGAGGCGGACCGCATCGGTTACCGCTTCAAGGGCGGCAGCGCGTTGAGCTTCCAGCCACGGGAGCAGCCGTTTGGTGCAGGGTCGGATCCGTCAAACATCGTCGATAGCTGTTACCCGATTGGCTCGATCCAGGTACCGGCCGGGTTGGAACCGATTGTGTTGCATCGGGATGCTGTGTCGGGTGGCGGCTACGCGATGATCGGCACGGTGATCAGTGCCGATCTGGATTTGATCGGGCAGATGCAGCCGAACCAGCGGGCGGGGTTTGTGGCGGTGACGCTGGAGGAGGCGCTGGAGGCGCGGCGGGTGTACAAAAAACGGCTGAAGGCCATGGCTGGACTCTTCAACAACTGAAGAAACAAACATCCAAATGTGGGAGCTGGCTTGCTCGCGAAAGCGGTGTATCAGCCACCAGATTAATTGACTGAAAGACCGCATTCGCGAGCAAGCCCGCTCCCACATTTTTGTTCTGTGTTGAGTCAGAACAGTTTGGTGAACAGCCAATACAGGCTGCCTGAAAGCAGGATTGCCGCCGGCAACGTCAACACCCACGCCATCGCCAGATTACGGATCGTGCGCATCTGCAACCCGCCGCCATTCGCCACCATGGTCCCCGCCACGCCGGACGACAACACGTGGGTGGTCGACACCGGCAACCCATACATATCCGCCGCGCCGATGGTCAGCATCGCCACCATTTCGGCCGAGGCGCCTTGGGCGTAGGTGAGGTGAGTCTTGCCGATCTTCTCGCCGACGGTCACCACGATGCGCTTCCAGCCGACCATAGTGCCCAGGCCGAGGGCGATGGCCACGGCGATCTTGACCCACAGCGGAATAAAGCGTGTTGAGCTGTCGATCTGTTGCTTGAACAGTTGCAGCTTGCCTTGGGTATCCGCGTCGAAGTTGCCAACCTTGCCCTTGTCCATCAAGCGAATGGTTTCGCTGGTCAGGTACATGTCGTTACGCACGTTGCCGACCGCTTCCACTGGCACTTTGGCCAGGGAACCGTAGCCTTTGACTTCCTCACCAATCTGGCCTGCGAGGGCGGCTAGGGCGGGCACCAGTTCCGGGGTGGCTTCCTTGGTGCGCACGTAGGTCGAGAGGATCGGCCGTGGGCCACCTGTCAGTGCTTGCGGCGCACTTTTCACCAGGGCCACTTGGGTGACTTCCGCCACCGCGGCAAACTGCAAGGATTGCTCGGCCGGCATGGTGCGGTTCAACGCGTAGGCCATCGGCAGCGTGCCCACCAGGATCAGCATGATCAGGCCCATGCCTTTTTGCCCATCGTTGGAGCCGTGGGCGAAGGACACACCGGTGCAGGTGGCAATCAACATGCCGCGAATCCACCACGGCGGCGGGGTGTCGCCTTTGGGGGCCTTGTACAGCGAGCGGTTCTTGACGAAGGCGCGCAGGGCCAGCAACAGCATGGCGGCGAAGGCGAAGCCGATCAGCGGCGACAGCAACAAGGCGTAACCGATTTTGATTGCCTGGCTCCAATCCACACCGCTGGTGCCGTCACGTCCGTGCATCAAGGCATTGGCCACGCCGACGCCGATGATCGAACCGATCAAGGTGTGGGACGACGACGCCGGCAAACCCAGCCACCAAGTGCCGAGGTTCCACAGGATTGCAGCGATCAGCAGGGCGAAGATCATCGCAAAACCCGCCGACGAACCGACCTGCAAGATCAGCTCGACCGGCAGCAGGGCAATGATGCCGAACGCCACTGCACCGCTGGAAAGCAGTACGCCGAGGAAGTTGAAGAAACCCGACCACACCACCGCGAAATGCGGCGGCAGCGAATTGGTGTAGATCACCGTGGCCACCGCGTTGGCGGTGTCGTGGAAGCCGTTGACGAACTCGAAACCCAGGGCGATCAACAGTGCCACACCCAGCAGCAGGAACGGCGTCCAGGTGGTGACCACCGTGCCCAGTTCGTGCATGTCGTGCATCAGGCTGTAGGCAGTGAACAGCAGGCCCATGGCAAGCACGGCGAAGAAAATGATCACCGTCACCAGGTTGTTTTTCTTGTCTAGCCGAGGTTTGGGGGCTGCGTGTGGGGCGGCAGTCAGGGAAGGGGTGGCCATGCCGGAGCATCCGTGTGGGGAGGATGCCGTTCATATTCATTGCAGAATGTTACAGAGATGCTGCCGCAAGTCAGTGTTTAGGCAATTGGGTCTGCCGCTGATCTACAAAGCACCCCAGCTCCCACAGGTTGATTGCATTTCAGATTTAGTAATCTTTGCGCTTTCTGAACGCCCAACGCCCGGCAATCAAGGTAAACGTCGCCACCAACGCCACCAGTATCCAAAACCCTTCCGGGTCCGTAGAGAGCGGCACGCCCCCCACGTTCATGCCAAAAAAACCGGCAATGATGTTGATCGGCAACGCCAACACCGTCACCACTGTCAGGGTGAACAGCGTGCGGTTGCTTTGTTCGTTGAGGTTGGCGGCGATCTCTTCCTGCAACAACTTGATGCGTTCGCCCAGGGCCATCAGGTCGTTGATGATCAGCGCAAACTCCTCGGTGGATTTGCGCAGCTCCTTCACGTCTTCCTTCTGCAGCCACTGCGGCGGGCGGTTGAGCAGGCGCAGCAAGGAACCCGGTTCCAGCGCCAGTAGGCGTTGCAGGCGCACCAGCACCCGGCGTGCGGCGCCGAGTTCGGCACGGTTGGTGGACAGGCGCGAGGACAATAATTGGTCCTCGATATGGTCGACGCTGATGCTGGTCTTGCGCACGATCTGGGTCAGCACTTCGCCTTGGTCGCGCAGCAGGTGCACCAATAATTCCAGAGGGGAGCGAAAGCGTTCGCCGGCCTTTACCGACGAGCGCAATTTGTCCACCGAGTGCAGCGGTTGCAGGCGCGCGCTGATCAGCA
Organism: Pseudomonas sp. PGPPP1; assembly: GCF_002255865.1. Lineage (NCBI taxonomy): Bacteria > Pseudomonadati > Pseudomonadota > Gammaproteobacteria > Pseudomonadales > Pseudomonadaceae > Pseudomonas > Pseudomonas sp. PGPPP1. The sequence goes on from NZ_NKIG01000017.1 coordinate 117,748, forward strand.
AGCGGCTGCGGGCGCACACCCACAGCGTGGAAATATCCGAGGAGACCATGTTGCTGAAGTTGAACACCACGTCGTTGACCACCGCCAGCAGGGCCGAGTCGACGTGTTCGATGCGTGTGGAGCGTGAGCCTTCGTGCAAGGCTTCAAAAAACTCGGCGGGCAAGTCTAGGTGCGACTGCATCCAGCGCTCGCACGCGGCGTGGGCCAGGTTCAGGTGCAGCCACAAGAACTCTTCGGGGGCGGCGGGTTGCTGCAAGGCTTTGAGCGCGGTGGCCGAATCAATCTGCTCGCCTTTTTCACCGGGGCGAAAACGAAAACCGTAGAGCAAGCCAAACAGATCGGAATCCTGGTGGCTGTGATCAATGCTGTGGTTCATGGAGGCTCGCAGAGAAAGCGCCTGTAGGACGTTTCACAGGTTCGCGTAGGCGAATCATTGCAAGGTGGTGTGACGCTTTTGTGACGATTTGAAATCTGCTCAGAATGTTTTCAGCGTGAAGGTAAACACCGTGCCATTTTGCTCACAGGACGAGACCTGCAGTTCCCCGCCGTGGGCGTCTGCAATCTGCTTCACAATGTATAAGCCCAGGCCAAGGCCGGCTTGGGGCGTGTGTTTGACAGGTCGCGAGTAAGGCTGGAAAAGCCGGGGCAGGGCCAATTCGTCGATCTTGCCCTGGTTTTTTACGCTCAGCGTGAAGTTGCCTTGGTCGATCTGTGCCGAGACTTCCACGGGGCCACCAGGGCTGCCGTGATGGACGGCGTTGGCCACCAGGTTGGACAGCAACTGCGCCAGCCGCGCGCGGTCGCAGCGTACGCCGCGCAGGTCGCCGATGTCGGCGTGGATGACACCCTGTGGATGAACGCTTTGCACTTCGGACACGCTTTGGCGCAAAGCGTCCTGCAAATCCTGGCAGTCATCCAACTGCAGGGGGATGCCACTGCCCATGCGTCCCCGCGCGAAATCCAATACGTCTTCCACCAATTGGGCTGCGCGACGACCGCTGGTGAGGATGTGCCGCACGATGTTGTCAGTGGCAGGATTGGGGTGCTTGCGCAGCAACCGCTCGGCGCCGAAGTTGATGGCAAACAGCGGGTTGCGCAGGTCGTGCCCAAGCACGGCGATGAATTGCTCGCGCAATTCGGCGGTGCCACGTTCTTCGTACAGGTCGGCTTCGGTGCGTTGCTGGCTTTCTTCGGCTTCGATTTGCAGCGATAGCACCCGGGCAAACGACTCCATGGTCGACTGGATCGTGCTGCTGCGCAGTTGCGCGGGGTTGGGGTCCAGGGCACAGATGGTGCCGAAAAAGCGCCCATCGGTACGGAACACTGGAACGGAAATGTAGCTTTCGAACCTGTACATCCGGGGGGTGTGATGGTCGCGGTAGAGCGGGTCTTCGCTGGCTTTGTCGATCACCACCGACACGTGGGAGCCACGGATTTCGTGGCATATGGTGGTGGTCAGGTCCAGTTCGCCACCCACGCCCAGGCCGAATTCCAGTTGGTCGAGCACCGCGCAGGCGGTCCAGGTGTCCTCCGTCACGCGGGCGACAGCGGCAAACCGCAGGCCAGTCATGTCACTGATGACGTTGAGCATGGCCGGAACCGCGCTGATGCGGCTGATTGTGGCGATGTCGGCGGCTTTCTGCCCCATGTAGCGGTCTCGATGTGGCGGCAATGGCTTAATGCCTTGGCTGATGCCTGGAAGTCTAACGACCTTACGTTAGGTAGGTGTAATTTCATTCGTTTTTGAGGTGTTTTTCCTACAGCTTGCCGACGAGCGTCCACAAAAAAACCGCGCCACCCTGGGGTGGCGCGGTTTTTCAAGAATTGAACTCAAGTGTCTTGCTTGTTTTCCAGCACTTCGCCGGTCTTGGCGTCGAGTTTCACATCCCACTTCACGTTGCTGGTATCACGCATCTCGACCTCGTACACCAGGCGACCGGCCTTGTCTTCCAGCTCGGTGTCGGTGATGGTCGCGCCGGCATGGGCGGCCAGGGCTGCCGCGTTGAGCTTCTCGAATGGCATCACGGCACCGGACTTGAGCAGGCTCGGAATCTGGTCCGGGCGAACGTCCGCTTGGGCGAGGCCGGCGGTCAGGGTCAGGGCGGTGGCGGCGAACAATGCGGTCAGGGTTTTCATGGTGTATGTCCTTCTGAGGTGAACTGTTTAAGTGGCCTCAGGTTAGCCAGCACAACTTAATTCACCCTTAATTATTTCAAGCAGTTGCGCAGTTTATTCAATCCGCCAAGCGCGCCGGATCGCATGCTCAGTCCTCGTTTAAAGGGAGACTCGGGATGAAACGGTTAGTGAGTTGGGTCTACGCGCCCGCATTTCTGCTGGGGTTTATTGGGTGGGGTATCTGGCAACCGCACTGGCTGGTAGTGGTGTTTGTGGTTGCGGTAGGGGTGTCATTCCTGATGGAGCAATGGCTGCCCTATGAGCGGCAATGGAACCGCAGCCTGGGCGATCGTCGGCGCGACACCCTGCATGCGCTGGTCAACGAAAGCCTGAATGCCGCAGGTTTGCTGATCCTGCCAGGGCTCACCGCACTGCTGGCGGTCGAGGGCGTCTGGCCACGGGGCTGGCCGCTGTGGGAGCAACTGTTACTGGCCATCGTGCTCGCCGACGCCGGCATCACCCTGATGCATTACGCCAGCCACCGCATCGCGCCGCTGTGGCGCTTGCATGCGGTGCATCACAGCGTGCAACGGTTGTATGGGTTCAACGGTTTGATGAAACACCCTTTGCACCAGATGCTCGAAGCCACTGCTGGGCTGCTGCCGTTGATCCTGCTGGGTATTCCGTTGGACGTGGCGCAGTTGCTGGCCTTGGCGATTGCCATTCAGTTGCTGTTGCAGCATTCCAATGTGGACATGCGCATGGGGCCCTTGCGTTGGGTTTTCGCGTGGGCGCCGGTGCATCGTTTTCACCATATGAAATACGGCCGCGCGGGGGATGTGAATTTTGGGCTGTTTTTCAACCTGTGGGATTGGCTGCTGGGCACGGCTTATTACCGCGAGGGTTATCGCATGGGGCCAGGCGATTTGGGCATTGGCAGCCGCCCGGATTTTCCGGTGGCGTATGGGGCGCAGATGCTGGACCCGTTCAAGCCGGTGCGCCTGAGCAAGGAGCCCTCACTGCCAGAGCAATTACGCTAACAGTTGCACATCCAGCTGGCGCAATGACGCGGCGGCCGTGACGCCGAACAGCTGCTTCATGGTCCGCGAAAAGTGCGCCGAATCGGCAAAGCCAGCGCCATGGGCCGCCTCGGTCAACGTGCTGCCGGCGAGTGCCAATTGCAGGGCGACGCGCAACCGGCGCCACAGCACCAAGCGGCGCACCGGCAAACCCAGTTGATGGCTGAACAGGCGTTCCAGCTGGCTCAACGACAAATGCGCGGCCTTGGCCAAGGCCTGCGCTGACACTTTACCGCTGAGTTGCTGGTCCAGGGCGGCGAGGGCACGTTCCAGGCGCGGATCCTCCAGGCTACGCCGGGGCAGTTGGCGCAATGCCTCCAGGGACAGGTCCTGATGCAGCAAGGGGGCGATATCAAACACCGCAGGCTCGGCATACAACACCGTCACTTCACCCTCGGCATCGAGAATGGCGTGGGTTTGCCGCGAAGGGATAAACAGGCGCCGGGCCGTGGTGACCTGGCCATCCAGGCTCACCGTGATCGGTGCGCCGGTGCTGCACATCAGTTGGTGTGCGTAGTGCGCATGGGGCGCAGTGCGCCCCAGCTCGCCGACGATCAGGCCGTAGTCACGCCCCAACCACAGGCGGCCTGACCATTGGGCCTTCACTCAGTACTTATAGTCGTTCAGCAGGTCCTGCACGCTGGACGACGGCCAGCGCTTGTAGAACTTCAACAGCTCGGCGGCGCGGTTGGTGAAGATGCCATCGACGCCGGCGCTCATCACTTTTTGGAAGTCCACAGGCTCGTCCACGGTGTAGACGTGCACCAGCAGGCCTTTGTCGTGGGTCAGCTTGTTCATCTCAGGCTTGACCAGGTCGGTGTAGCTCTGGTCGCCGTGGTTGGTCAGCTCAGCCGACGGGCCGGTACCGATCGCACCGAGGCTCTTGGCTTCGTCGACCCATTTTTCGAACTCGGCGGCGTCTTTTGGCTCTTGCTTGGCGTAGTAGGCGGCCTTGGTCGCTTCACCTGATTCAGCGAAGGTTTGGGTGGACTTCGGTTCGATACTGCCTGCACCCACCCACAACAGCAGGATTTTCGGGGTGTTGGGCATTTCTTTCTGCAGCTCTTTCAGGCTGTCTTTTTCAAACGTCTGCAGCACCACGCGGCCACGGCCCTGACCGACGCCGGTGTTGCTCTTGCCCAGCTTGGAGCCGGCGGAGCTCAGCCAGCCTTTGTCCAGCAGCTTGTTCTTCAGGTCGGCTTCGATGCCCGGGAATTGCTTGGGCTCTTTGGTCTCGATGTACAGGCCGGGTTTGTGCTGCGGGTTGCCTTCGGCGATCTTGATGATGTCGTCCAGGCTCTGGATCTTCAGGCCCACGAAGCCTGGGCGCGCGCGGTCAGGGTAGGCGGCGTTGAACCAGCTGCCGGCGTCGAGTGTTTGCAGTTCTTTCCAGGTGAATTCGTTGGCCGGGGCGTCTTTGCGCTCGGGGAACTTGGTGGCCACGTCGGTGGTGCGCTGCAGGTTGTTGTCGTGCAGGGCGAACAGCACGCCGTCCTTGCTGCGCTGCAGGTCCATTTCCAGGTAGTCGGCACCCAGGTCACGAGCAACCTTGTAGGCAGCGGCGGTGGACTCGGGGGCGTCATAGGAAGCGCCACGGTGGGCGATGACCGCCGGGTACGGAATGCCTTCGTTTGTTGCCAATTCAGCCGGGCTGATGGGGTCGGCAGCCTGTGCTTGGCCAAGGCCCAGCATTAGTGCGAGCAGCAGGGCGCTCTTGGTAAACGTGACAGGCATATGCGAAGTCCTTTCGTGGAGGTAACTTTGAGAAGGCGTCCTTTTTAACAATTGATTGCGAAAGGCGCTATCACCAAACCGACATTAACGTGCGCGCGGGCCAATTTTCTCGGTTTTTTTGTGGTGCATTGCAGTACTCTTGCCCGAAGCTGCCCCGTTAGAGGGCAGTAATTTCTGCCACGCGTGTAAACCATCTTTCCAGTCCCGGTGGGACTTTTCAGTGAGGTTTACCATGCGCATCACTTCCGAGCTTATCTGCCAGGCCGCCGACAGACTCCATGGTTTTGTCGGCCTGAACCGCAAGACCGGCCAGTACATCGTACGTTTCAGCGAAGACTCTTTCGGCATGGACGTGGCCGATGACGGCATCATTCCCACCGCCGAATTCGTCTGGCTGCCGGCCGCCGAGCACGCCATGACCTTGTCGCGCGAGCGTATCCAACTGCTGTTGGACCAGAATATCGACGACCGTATCAACATCACCGAGCCGTTGCGGGTGTACATGCGCCGGGTGGAAATTCCACAGATCAGTGCGTTGCGCAGTCTGGTGAGCTGAGTAAAACGACGCAGGTCGATTGTGGGAGCAGGCAAGCCAGCTCCCACATTCATGTTGCGTTAAAGCTGTAGGCCCGCTCCACCTTGCACACCCGCGTCTGAAACGCTGAATACCAGCTAGCCCGCCCTTGCTCACGCACCGCGCTATGCTCGGCCTGCTGCTTCCACGCCACAATCGCCGCCTCGTTTTCCCAATACGACACGGTAATCCCCAAGCCGTCCTCACGCGCCGATTCCACCCCGAGAAACCCTGGCTGCTCACGTGCCAACGCCAGCATGCGGCTGGCAGCCTCGCCGTAACCCTGGTCACCCTCGGTGCGCAGTGAGCTGAATATCACTGCGTAGTAGGGTGGGGCTGGTGTGCGGGCGATCATGCCGACAGCGCCTGGCAAGCCTTGAGCAGGGCAATCGCCAGCGGCGGCGTGATGCCCTTGAGCGCTGCGCGTTCGGGTTGAAACAGGGTGGCGACAAAAAACGGATGGTCGAGCAGTTCCACGGCGCGCAAATCCCCTGATGAATCATGGCCGCTGGGAATCAAATCGCCTTCCAGCAGGGCGTCGAGGAACTCGGGGTTTACGCCGTAGCGGCAGCGATAGCCTTCGCTGAGATCGAGGGTGCCGTAGGCCTCGGCGATGCGGGTGTAGAGCACCAGGCGCACGGTGTCGGTGGCTTCCACCAGGGCGCAACTCAATGGCGTGATGAGTGCGCGTGTGGCCTGCGGTGCCAGCTCGCCATGTTCGGCATCGGCCCAGCCCAGCACATTGCGGGCATATTCCAGTACTGCATGTTGAAACCCGCCACAGGTGCCGAGGAAAGGCCGCCGGTGCTCGCGGGCAAAACGGATGGCGCGCAGTGCGCCGTCGGTGTCGCGGTAGGGGCTGGCGGGTACGCACCAGAAGCCGTCGAAGTCGTGCAGTGAGGGCGGCAGTGTGTCGGTATCGAGCCATTGCACGTGGACCGTTAAACCGAGGCTGTCGGCGGCCTGTTCCAGTGCCAGTGGAATCGCCTGGTGGGCAGTGACGCCGGGGTTGTAGTCGCCGATCAAGGCGAGGTGCAGCGGGGTGTTTTTCATTGCGTGCGACCCATGGCTTGTTGTGTCCTGAGGCGCACTATAGATTGGCGTTCACGCAATCAATATTGGCGTTTACCCATATGTTCAATGCAGCAACGCACTATCAAATTGACTACCCTGACCTGTCGCTGATCCTTGCCCTGGTACGCGGTGGCACCCTGGCGCGGGCGGCGGCGTTATTGCGGGTAGATGTGTCCACGGTGTTCCGTGCGGTGCGGCGCCTGGAGGCGGCACTGGGCCAGACCTTGTTCGAAAAAAGCCGCGCCGGCTACCTGCCTACCGGCTTGGCCAGAGACCTCGCGCAGCAAGCCGAGCGTGCCGAGCAAGCCTTGGAGGCGGCACGTATCGGCGTGGAGCAGGGCGGCGAAGTGATCAGCGGCACGGTGCGCCTGACGTGCACCGACTCGGTGTTGCAAGGTTTGCTGCTGCCCGCCTTGGCGCAGTTCATGCCGGCGTATCCAGCGCTTGTCCTGGAGCTGAGCACATCGAATGATTTTGCCAACCTCAGCCGGCGCGACGCGGATATCGCCCTACGCCTGACGAAGACGCCGCCGGAGCACCTTGTAGGACGTTGCCTGGGTTCGGTGGTCTATCAGGTCTGCGCAAGCCCAGCCTACGCCCGCCAGCACGAGGGCGGTGCGTTAGCCGATCTAGCCTGGATCGCCCCGGATGACTTCCTCCCCGATCATCCCACCGTCGCCTGGCGGCGTGAGCACTTGCCGGGGGTGAGGCCCAGTTATCGTTGCAACAGCATGTTGTCGGTCACCGAATTGGTGCGGGCGGGGATGGGCGTGGCGGCGCTACCGGATTTTCTATTGGATGACGGTTTGCAGCCGTTGGGCCCCACGTTGGCGGGGCATGACACGGCTCTGTGGTTACTGACACGGCCTGACTGCCGGGCCTTGCGCTCGGTGGTGGCGTTGTTTGATGAATTGGGCAGGCATGTGCAGATGCGGTCATGAGTAAAGCAAGGAAACAAAATGTGGGAGCGGGGTTGCTCGCGAATGCGCAGTGTCAGTCGATCAATTAAGTGGCTGACACACTGCTTTCGCGAGCAAGCCCGCTCCCACAGGGGATTGGTGTGATATCAGGTTTTACGCACAAACTGCTCATGCATCTCGCACGTCAACGTCTCGATGCGCTCGGTCAACTGCTTGGTCATTTCCGTCAGCCGGGTGTTTTGTTCCAGCAACTCGAGCAGCTGTTTGGTGGTCTGCGCAGCCTGGGCCTGGCGCTCGGTATTGGCCACGGCCAGGGCTTCGCGATGTTGTGCGTCGGCGTCCGACTGGGCTTTGTCGCGAGCGGCCTGACGTGTCTGGGCCAGCAGGATCAACGGCGCCGCGTAGGCCGATTGCAGGCTGAACGCCAGGTTGAGCAAGATGAACGGGTACACGTCGAAGTGCGTGACGCCGGTCATGTTCAGCACCACCCACAACACCACGATGGCGGTTTGTGCACCGAGAAAGGTCGGCGTGCCGAAGAAGCGCGCAAAGGCTTCGGCCTTGAGGGCGAACGTATCGTTGCCGAAGGTGGGCGCCAGGTGGGCGTGGCCTCGGTGGAAACGCAAGTGGTCGACGGGGGCGGCTTCGGGCTTGTCGGGGGTCATGGCGGGCTCGGATCCTGTGCTTGAAGACAATCCAGCACTATAGACCGAGCCCCCCGTCAGGCGCATGAAGAACGGGTCAGTTGCCGCCACGCTCGTTGGCAAAGGCACTCACGGCCTGTACCGCGTCGCTGGTGCCTTCACGAATTTGCAGAATCACCGTGCCGGCACGGTTGGCCAGGTCAACACCCTGGGCTGCACGGTCGCGGGTACCCTCCATGCTGTCGATGGCTTGGCGGGTCTCATCCTGGATCATCGCGATCATGCTGGAGATCTCGGCGGTGGAGCCGCTGGTACGCGCCGCCAGCTGCCGTACCTCGTCGGCCACCACCGCAAATCCGCGGCCTTGTTCACCGGCGCGCGCCGCTTCGATGGCGGCGTTGAGTGCCAACAGGTTGGTCTGGTCGGCAATCGCGCGAATGGTGTTGACGATGGCTGTAATCTGCTGCGAGCGCTCGCCCAGCTTGGCGATCAGTTGCGAAGATCCGTCGATGTCGGCGGCAATCTCGCGCATGCCGCTGGCCGTTTGCTGGATTACTTCGGCGCCTTTTTCGGCAATGTCCCGGGTGGTCAGCGAGATGTGATAAGCCTGGGCTGCGCTCGCTGCATCGGCGCTGTGTTGTTGCACCATGGCGGTTACGTCGGAGGCGAACTTGACCACCTTGCACAGGCGTCCGCTGGCGTCGTATACCGGGTTGTAGTTGGCTTCGAGCCACACGGTCTGGCCATTTTTATCCACTCGCTCAAACTGGCCGCTGAACATTTCGCCCTGGTTCAGGCGCCGCCAGAAATCGCCGTAGGCCGAGCTGTTGGCGATTGCCGCTGGGCAGAACAGGCGGTGATGCTGGCCTTGGATCTGCGCCAGGCTGTAGCCCATGCGCTGCAGGAAATTGGCGTTGGCCGTGATGATGGTGCCGTCGAGGTTGAACTCGATCACCGCCATGGCCCGGCCGATGGCGTCCAGTTTGGCGTTGGCTTCACTTTCGGCTTGCAGGCGTGGGGTAACGTCCATCGCGTACTTCACCACCTTGATCACCTGGCCTGCCTCATCCCGTACCGGGTTGTAGCTGGCTTCCAGCCAGACCGACTGGCCAGTGCCCGCAACACGCTCGAAGGTCCCGGACTGGAATTGGCCATTGCGCAGGTTCGACCACAACTGGTTGTACTCGGCGCTGCGGGCGAACGCCGGGGTGCAGAACAAGCGGTGAGACTGGCCCGCGAGCTGCTCGGCGCGGTAGCCCATGGTGCTGAGGAAGTTGTCGTTGGCCCGCAGCACATTGCCTTGCAGGTCGAACTCGATCACGGCCATGGAGCGCTCGATGGCGTCCAGCAGGCTGGCCTGTTGGGCCACTGTGTGGTGAAGGGTCGCGATGGTTTTTTTGTGGGCGTTGAATAGCGGCATGTTCGTAGGCTCGGGCAAGCAAGCGTCGGGGTTATCCATGCAAGGTCGCCTGCCCCCGTAGGGCGCTGGGCTCTACGGTTGACGTGCTCATTGTCAGCTTCCTGGTGCTGACAGAGGGAGTGGAACAACGGGTTCAGAGTTGCGCGTTGTGTCAGAAGTTCGGCCCCGGAACAGGCACTTTTCACACAAGGCGACCAATGGCGGCATTATGCTATTGCCGTGCGCACGGGTAGGAAAAATCAGACGAGGTGTCATAGGACAACTTCAGGCGGAATGAGCGACCATTTTTTCGCTGACATTGACCCGGTTGCGGCCGGTGTCCTTGGCTGCGTACAGCGCCCGGTCTGCCGCATTCAGCCACATTGCCGCATCGGTGAACGACGGTTGAAAGCTGGCCAGGCCGATACTCAGGCTGACCCGCAATTCCGGGATTTGCGGGTTGCGGTAATTACCGAAGTTCTCGCGCATGCGCTCCATGACCTGCGCAGCTTGCTCAAGGGGCATCTGCGGAAGAATCACGCAGAACTCATCGCCTCCGTAGCGCCCGGTCAGGTCGTTTTCCCGCAAGCTGCTCCGCAACTCCAGACTCAACTGGCGCAGCACCGCGTCACCGACGATATGGCCGTGGGTATCATTGATCCGCTTGAAGTGGTCAATGTCGATCAGCGCAATGGTGGCGTGGCCTTGTTGCTGTTGGCATTTGTGGAACTTGAGTTGCAGCAGATCTTTCCATGAGCCGTGGTTGAGCAGGCCGGTGAGGCTGTCGATGCGGCTCAGTGCGCTGAGTGCGCGTTTGTGTTCCGACAGTTTGATCGCCAATTGATAGCAGACCATACCGATGGCCATGGGGTAGAACGTGAGCATCGGCAAGCAAGCGTAGACCTGTGCCAGGCTGACCGAGGGGTTGAAGTGCAGGCCAAACAGCAGGCCTGCCACTCCCACGCCAAACGCTTGCGCCAGCGCACCGCGCAACAACAAACGCTTGCCGCCCGCAGCGACGTTGTTCATGGAAACCATCGACAACAGGGTGACGCTGGTCAATGGGGCGAATTGCAGCGTAGCCACCCAAAATCCGCTGAATAACGCGTCCCACACCAGGTTGCGTTGTTCGGCGTCGTAGGGGAATTTGGAGCGAGTCGCCAGTTGATACGCCAGATGCGGCCAGACAAAACCGTTGATGAACAGCAATGCCCAGACCCAGTCAGGCTTTGTCAGCGGGGACAGGGCGGCAATCACACTGATACAGCACATGGCTGTGCCGATGATTCTTGGCCTGTAGATGCGCCTGGCAAACGAAAGCCCTTTGCCTTGTCTGTTTTCCATAGATTCCTGGGTCAACTCTTTTTGCAGATACGACAACACGCGTTCGCGAGGTAACCGTTGATCGGATAACACCTGTGAATATTGTCAGTGATTCGCGTGGGAATAATCAGTGTCCTTTCAGGCCATTTGCGCAAAACAGAGGGCGAATGCGTCAAAAGCGACCTGAAATGTCGTTCATACAACAGGGTTTTACTGCGCAGTAGGGGCAGTAACCTCATAACCGGCTAAAAACAGGTCAATGGCCGACTCGATCACACCGGCCTGGCTGGCGGCGTCGAGGATAGGTTGGCCGAGGGTAATCTGTGGCCAAAACGCGAAGGCCTTGAGCATGCCTTGGATCTGGTGGGCGGCAAATGCCGGATCATTGCCGCTCAGCCGACCGTCTTCTTGGGCGGCGCGTACCCACTGGGTGAAGCCTTCCTCCCGCTTGCTCAGGCGATTGACCATGTCTTGCGCACGTTCCGGCGAATGGATGGTGGCGGCGATGGCAACGCGAGCCAGGTCGAGGAAATTGGCATCCGACATCATCTGCATCTTCGCCTCCAACAGCCCGCGCAATTGATCTCGCAGCGGGCGGTTGCGGTCGTAGCTCACATCCAACTGTGCGACGCTGCTGGCCCAGAGTTGATGGAGAATTTCGGCGAACAACTCTTCCTTGCTGGGGAAGTGGTTGTACACCGTGCGTTTGGACACCCCTGCGGTGGCGGCAATCTTGTCCATGCTGGTGACCTCGAAACCGTTATCGCGAAACTCGGCGATGGCAGCAGCCACAATGGCTTCGCGTTTGCGGTCGGTGAGGCGTCGAGGGGCAGTCATGGGTGGCGCTCGTCTCTTTCAGGAAAATTACACTCGGTAGTTTACTTGTTCCGAATTTTGTTGCAATCTTGAAACTACACTGTGCAGTGTAATTTATGAGCGGACCAACGGAGTCTCCTGATAATGGCCACCATTTCATCGCGTATCGACCCTTCACCTGTGGCGCTCAAGCCTGCTGAACAGGATCAAGGCCACTTCAGTAATGACGCCCCCGTGCAGCACGGCGGCTTTGGCAAAACCCTGCGTATCTTCTGGAACATGCTGTTCAACAAACCGCGCAGTACGCGACCGGTAGGGCAAATTCCGGTGCATCCGCTGACCCGCGAGCAGTTGATGGCGGCACCTGATCACAGCGTATTTCGCCTCGGGCATTCCACCGTGCTGCTGAAAATGCGCGGCAAGTTCTGGGTTACTGACCCCGTATTCGCCGAGCGCGCCTCGCCATTCAGTTGGGCCGGCCCCAAACGTTTCCATCAGCCGCCCATCAGCCTTGAAGACCTGCCGCCGTTGGAAGCGGTGATCCTTTCCCACAACCACTACGATCATCTTGACCACAAAGCCGTCGTCCAGTTGGCTGCGAAGACCCGTTACTTCCTGGCGCCGTTGGGTGTCGGCGACATCCTGGTCAAATGGGGCGTAAATGCCAGCAAAGTGCGGCAACTGGATTGGTGGCAAAGCACCGAGCTCGATGGCATTCGTTTTGTTGCGACGCCCGCACAGCATTTTTCCGGGCGCGGTTTGTTTGATGCCAACCAGACCCTTTGGTGTTCCTGGGTGATGATCGACGGCGCGCGGCGGATTTTTTTCAGCGGCGACACCGGTTATTTCGATGGCTTCAAGCGCATCGGCGAGCAGTACGGCCCGTTTGATCTGACCCTGATGGAAACCGGTGCTTACAACGTCGACTGGCCACACGTGCACATGCAGCCGGAGCAAACCTTACAGGCGCATATCGACCTCAAGGGCCGCTGGCTGCTGCCGATTCACAACGGCACTTTCGACTTGGCGTTCCATGCCTGGCACGAGCCATTTGACCGCATCATGGCCCTGGCCTGGGAGCGCAACGTATCGATTACCACGCCGCAGATGGGGCAGGCGTTCAGCTTGAACCAACCTGAGCGTGGGCATGCGTGGTGGTTGGCGGTGGAGACCCACGGTGTTGAAGAGCGTGCCGTAGGGTAGAAGGCAGCTGTCCTGGAAAAAGGAATTTTCAGGGTGTTTCCACCTTGCGACAAGCGCCCGATGACGGTGCGATGATCCCGGGAATTTTAATGCTCGGGAGTCGCTCAGGATGGACGAAAAGTGTAGGAAATATTGGCGCCCATGCATGCCTTGCCCCACAGGGCGCGCCCCATCATCATTCTCAGACTGCATTGCGCCGTCGACGTTTTCCGACAATACAAACGAAAGCCCAGGCAAACGCGGGATTGCGTTCGGGGGTGCGCCCCACGCTTCTGAACATTCGGTAACAAGCACCCCCGTTCCCAGGCTCGATGTGCCTGGGCCGCTGATGAAAACTGTCCGTGATCCGGCGTTGTCACTCAATGCCTTGAGTGGCATCGACCCCTCGGGACCCTTAATGGTGGAAGTCCCCGTAGTACTGAATAACAGCACCTTCACCTCGGTTCAGGCGTTGGCTGGCTGGCGCATAGGGTTTGCCCACCAATATGTGGGCGCTGGAGAGGCTGAGGCCACATGCCACAGTGCGGCGTTCCTCCAAGCCTTGAATACCCTGCGCTCGGCGGGTGCGCTATTGGTGCCGGTGGAGTCACATCGCAGCGACGCTGCCAATCAATTCACCCTGCAGACTCGAAATGAAATCGATGCATGCGTAAGCGAACATCGTCTTGACGCCGTGGTGTCTGAAAGTAGCAGTGCTGCGTTTCACAGCGCCTGCAAGAGCGGGTACCCAGGGTTGTGTGAGTCTCTTGTGGATGGAACGAAGCTTTGGTTTTACGGCGCCCGCTGGGCAGGTGATCGTTTGATGGCACTGGTGCAGGTTTATCGTCAGCTACTACAACAGGCCGTCTTGATGCCCACGTCAGAGAGAGAGTGATCGGACCGGGCGGCAGGATTTGCCTCAACGGCGCAGCGTGGTTGGCTTCTTAGACTGGTGCCGGGTTATCCATGGATAACCCTAACATTCAGTCAAATAGAGGGGCATTTCATGATTGGACCAATTTCGTCCATGGGGTGGGCAACGGGCCTGCACCATACACTTTCCAATCCTGTGCAAGGCTTCAAGAGCGCCTGCCAGATGTCGGGAGAGATGGCTGGGCAAGGTGGGGTGACGTCAGAGTCCCTGATTAAAGACTCATTGAAGCAAATCGCCAACATTGATCAGGGGTTACAAGGCGGTAATGCGTTTGTCGAAACCAACCCAGATGCCCGGAAAGAGGCAAAGGCGCGAGATCATGAACGCGCCAAGGGCCAAGTGCGCGGTTATCTACACGGCGTTCCGATAGCGCTCAAAGATGTGTTTGAAACCCAAGACCGCATGCAGACAAGCGCAGGCTCCAAGGCGTTGGTGGGGACCCCAGCAAATAAAAATGCCAAGGTCGTCGACAATTTGTTGAAGGCGGGTGTGGTGATCGTGGGTAAAACCAACATGAGCGAGCTGTCCAACTTTCGGTCTGAGTCACCGGCTGATGGGTGGAGCTCACGCGGCGGCCAGACGCTCAATCCCCATCGGTTAGGTGGCCAAGTAGCGGGGTCGAGTTCAGGTTCTGCGGTGGCAGTGGCCCAAGGACACGTGCCGGTGGCCCTAGGGGTTGAAACCAATGGTTCGATTATCGCCCCCGCAGCGTATAACGGCGTTTTCGGCCTAAAAACCACAGCAGGCTTGATCAGCACCGAGGGCGTCATGACCAGCTCCCGGCTGGATACAGTCGGTACGTTTACCCGAACTATCTGTGATGCGGCGGAAGCCCTTAACGCCATGACCGAAACCCATACCTACGACGATGGGTTACGTGCTGATGCGTTAAAAGACAAGCGAATCGGCTATACGCCTTTGCCTGAATTGTCTGCAGACGATGCACGTAACCCGGCAATACGAGCGGACAGGAAGCACTTTGAGCAGGCGCTTGAAGTACTGAAGGACAAGGGTGCGATTCTGGTGCCGATAGGCCGATTGGATGATGGCGTTTCGCAGGAAACCTATGAGGGCTATAACGATGCCCTCTTTGCAGACGTCAAACATCAGCTCGAAGGGTACTTGGCCGGCCGAAACGGGTTGCCGGTCAAATCGTTGTCGGAACTGATCGCGTTCAACAAGCGCGACCAGCAGCCTGGAGATCCTGACCAGGCGCTGCTGGAAATGATAAATGGCTTGGACGTGCCTCAACAGCAACGCGAAAAGTTGTGGGAAGACATCGTGCCAGTCTTCCAGAAAACCATCGATGAGCCGCTCAAGGAACATAAGCTCGACGCGATGCTCTCGAACTTTCTGTCCCACAGCTACTTCTTTAGCGCTGCGGCGGGCTACCCAGGCATATCGATCCCGTCCGGAATGGATGATGAAGGTATGCCAACCGCGCTTCACCTATACGGTTCGGGTAACAGCGAGGCTACGTTGCTGTCGATTGCCTATGGTTATGAACAGGCATCGCAAGCGATCAGGGAACCTGCCTTTCTGCCTGGCGTACCTTTCTCGCCAGAGTCTGTGAATGCAGACGAAGCGGTTGATATGACAGAAAAGAGCGACTGACCGTACTTAAATCTCTACGTGCAGGAATGCAGTGGCGAATGTTTCCAGTGTTTGAGTCGTAAAGCGAAGCGCGGCTTACCCCAGGCCATGGAAGGAGGCCATGGCCTTGGTTGAACGCCAGAACGCTGCCTATGTTGAGTGTGATGATCCCGTTGGATGCTAGACACCATTCGGTTGGGGGGCTGTCGAACCCATCAAGCGAGCGATGATGCCTTGCGCAGCGGGCTCAGTGGATTCGCTGTCAAACCGGCGCACACTCATCCCCCACCCCGGTGCAAACCCCGGGAAAAACACCAGCCCCTCAGCCTCCAGCCTAAACGCCAGGGTCAAACGGGTTTCATCTTCGACCTCGGCGTGACTTTCAAAGCGTTGCACCTCATCCACCGCTATACCAGCCTGGCGGGCCAGGTCTTCCCGACTCCAGCCCAGCATCGCACGGGCTTGTACACTGTGTTTTGCGGTGAATTGATGCAGGACGATCTGTTGTTCGACGAAAGAGCTCATTGCCAGGGAGGACATGGGGGTTTCTCCAGGGTTTGACGGGGGAGGGCAAACTATACTGTGTTTTTGTACAGTTGTTTTGACCGCTCATCAACTGGATTTTTCCTCAGCGCCTGCGCTGCTCTATTTTGAGGTATGTCATATCGTGCTTTCTAACTGTACAGCCGCTCGGTCGGCTTGGCCGACTGGAATGCGAAATATTCAAACGCTAACAGACACGCAGGAGGATGTGATGGCTATTTCCGAAGGCGATTGGAATAAATTCAAAGAGCTGAGAAAAATTGCGCTTGAGCGCTTCCACCTTGGCGTACTGAGTAACGCTAAGTCCGTCAGTGAGAATGAGGCCCTCTCCCCGGTCAACCGCTACAGGACGCTGTGCCGCCTGGTTATGGGGCGTGACAAGGACATCGTCAGAATATTCGATGGATTCAGTCGTTCATGGGCTCTCGACAGTCTGGCCCTGATGGTGGCCCATGATCTGTTGACTGATACCGAACTTGAAGTGCTCAGTGAAGGTGCGCGAGACGCAATTAGTTATGCGGTCAGGCAGCCTTATGAAATCAATTGGGTTGATCTACCTGAATCAGCCCCCTAAGCACTGGCTAAACACCCCGTCTTGTCCTTAAGGAAAAACAGTGGCACTGACTTTCAATTGTTCACACGCCGCCTGTGATTTCTTCAGCCGTATTCACAAGGGCAAGAAAATCACAGCGGTCCAGCAAGCGCCGCCAATGCAAGCGTCAGGAGAGGTGCTGCATACGGATTTCGATCAGTGGCTGGTACACGCAGCGACCGTTCAGCGTAAGCATGTATTGCTAGCGATCCATTTGAAAACCCGCTACTGCATGTTGTTTTTTGACATGAAAAAAGCCGATGCCGAAGGCTTTGTGCAGGCGTTTATCAATCGCTGGACAATCGGCGTTATGGATCTACTCATGAAGTGCGGGGCGCTCGACTTCGTTGACCCGCAGATCCCGCAGCAATTGTTGAAGGAACACTGCCAATCCTTTGTTATGTTCCCGCGCGGCGATCGCAGTGCTCAAACACACATCAATGAAGTGCTTCGTTTTTTCAAATGGGATGCTGAAGATTTTGATTTTGTAAACCAACCCTGGAGCGCTCTTTACTACGACGCTCGTACTAACCACACGCCAAGAACCATCAAGGGGCAGAAGGACTACATCTTTCCCGATGAGGAAATGTTGATTCACTGGTTGATAACGGTAGGTAGCGTGCCTGTGCTGAAGGCTGAACAGATACGTGAGATCTATCGGCGATCGTTACGTGCTCAAGTTGATTAAAGGTCTTCCACCCCTGGCGCCTCTCGAATAATCAAGTGGTCCAGGTTTTCGATATTTGCGCTGAACACCCCGAATGTCTGTTCGGGGTGTTTCTTGCTCGGTACCTGTCGCAGCTCCGGCGTTACTCCATAGAAAAAGCAATACAACGGCCGCTCGCTCTCTGCCGCTGCCTTCATCTGCTCCAGGAACGCCTTGCGCTTGCGATAGTTCTCGATGAGTTTTTTGCTCAGGTAGACATTGACCGAATAGGGCTTTTTGTCGAGCCACACCTTCTTTTCGAAGTCGATGCGAAAGCTGCTGGTGTAGTCCTTGATCGCCTTGATCTTGCCCCAATAGATAAGGCCCTGATTGTCTTGCAGGTATTCGATCTTCTTGAAAAACGTCCAGTAGGTGGCGGTGTGGTCGCCGATTTTCAACGGCATGGACTTGAGCTTGTCCTTGTCGTCGACGTTGGACACGTAGCACTCCACCGGGTGGGCGAATACGCTGGTTTTATCTGGGGTTGTGTCGCTGACGAGCAGGGGAGTGGACGCTCGGCTTGAAGGTGCTTTCGTTGAATCTAGTGGGACGTTTCCTTCTGAACCTGCAACGAGTGTCCTTCGCTCGTATTGACGTCGCGTCAGTACAAATTCCGATGGGAAATTTTCCTCCCGTTCGTCGTCGTTTTCACGGGTTGCAGCCTTGTGCGTGCTGGCGTAGCGGCAACCTTCGATATGCCGGGTACTGATCTTGTTCTTGAAGTGGGGCGTGCGCAGGTAGTTGACGTTCTTGGCGTTGAAGGTGCTCAGCGTATTGCCTGTATCGAACGCCACACGGCATTCATCGTTGGGGCACTGGAAGCTGTCCTTGTCGGAATCGAAGGCAGCGGTTTCGTCGAAATTCAGGTCTCTTACGTCGTAGATCGACAGTTTTTCATCGAGACTCAGGCTATAGGCCGTGTCGAATTTCATGGGGCTCGGGTCCGTGAGTAGTTTCGCTATTAATAGCGGGATCCAGCGCAAATATCAGCAAGAACCTGCTACGCGCCGCCCACTCAAGAAACACAGAGAGCCGCCCACCGCAGTCAGTGCCCCCAGCGCATAAAACATACTGGTCGGCGCCGCATTGATCAGCAAATACCCACAAATCACCGGGCTCATCGCCCCGCCAAACGCCGCCAGGTTTTGCGCGCCGTAGTAACTGCCGCGCAGCGCATCCGGGGCGATGGTGTCGATAAATAGAAATTCCGACGGGTAGATGATCATCTCGCCCAGGGTGAACACGAACATTGCCACGCACCAGGTAACCAGGCTGTCCGCCAGGCTGAACCCGATCAACCCGCAGATGAACAGCAGGGTACCCAACACGATCCAATAACGCAGTTGCTCGCGTTTGAGAAAACGGCCGATCTGGTACTGCATCAAAATCACGGTGATGGCATTGCACGCCAGCACCGCAGACAGAATTTTCAGCGCTTCGGCGGGCTTGTAGGCCACCAGCAAAAACTGTGACAGATAAAGCGTATAGCGCCCGTGGACTATGGTGCTCAACAGGCTGCCGCTGGTGAACAGGATCAACGTGCGATCACTGCGCAAGGTGCGCAGGGTAGTCAGGAAGCTCAAGGGTTTG
Source organism: Pseudomonas sp. PGPPP1 (assembly GCF_002255865.1). Lineage (NCBI taxonomy): Bacteria > Pseudomonadati > Pseudomonadota > Gammaproteobacteria > Pseudomonadales > Pseudomonadaceae > Pseudomonas > Pseudomonas sp. PGPPP1. Next base: position 136,566 of record NZ_NKIG01000017.1, read on the forward strand.
TTGCTGTCATCCCGTTGGGTGGGCGGGATGCCGATCATCAGGAACAGGCTGCCAAACGCGATGGCGCTGGCGATCAGGAATGGCGCCAGTTGCATGTGGCCGGCGATCACCACGCCGATCATTGGGCCGGTCGCGTAGCCAACGTTGGTCAGCGTATAGCGCAACGAAAACACCTTGGCCCGGTCGCCCACCGGCAGGTTCTCACTGATGATGGCTTTGGAGCCGATCAGGAACAGGGCCGACGCCGCTTCGGTGATCACCAGGGTCAACGTGGTGAGGTAGAGGTTGCTGGCAAAAGTCAGCAATAGAAAGCCTATGGAGCTGGACAGCATGGCCAGGATCAGCAGCTTGCGCTTTTCCAGGCGGTCGATGATGTAGCCGCCGTACAGGCCAAGCAGTGTGGCGATGAACACGGCGATGCCCATCAGCAGGCCGATGTCCTGTTGGTTGAGGCCTAGGCGGGTGCTCAACAGCAAGGCCAGCAACGGGCTGGTCATGGCGCGGCTGACCACGATGGTCACCGAGCAGATCATCAGGCGGCGGATTACCAGGGAGTAGGTGGCCACGGTGGGGCGAGCGTCCTTGTTATTTCTTGAAAACGATGGAGATCCAATGTGGGAGCTGGCTTGCCTGCGATAGCGGTATGTAAGGCGCCTGATGCTTGGCTGATACACCGCTATCGCAGGCCAGCCAGCTCCCACATTTTCAGAGCATGGTTTTACTGGCCGGAATTGATGGTGATTTTTTCGACCGCACCTTGCTCCAGATCCCACTTCTTGAGGATCTTTCCGTAGGTGCCATCGTCAATCATCGCCTGCATGGCCTCACTGATCGCAGTAACCAGCTCCGTGTTGCTCTTCTCAATCCCAAGCCCGGTGAACTGCTTGGAAAGCGCCAGGCCCACTGGCTTGTACTTACCTTTATCCAGCGACATCAGGTAAGGAATGGTTTCGCTACCCTGCATCGCCGCATCCAGACGGTTCTGCTGCAACTGCGCCCGCGCATCCGCCGAGCCTTCGGTGCCGATCACCACGATGGCTGGCTTACCAGCGGCTTCGCAGTTTTCCTTGCTCCACGCGGCAATTTCCGACGGCCAGGTAGTACGACGGCTTGTGCCGACTTTTTTACCGCACAGATCGGTCAATTCCTTGAGGTCTTCACGCTTGGCCAGGGTGTACAGCTGCGGGCCGCTGGTGAAGTAGTCGATAAAGGTCACTGCTTTTTGGCGCTCGGCGGTGTCGCTCATGCCCGACAGCACGATGTCCACACGCTTGGTGGTCAGCCCGCTGAGCATCTGTTCGAAGCCGGTTTCCTGCCACTTGATCTTCACGCCCAGGCGCTCGGCCAGAGCGTTGCCCAGGTCGAAGTCCAGGCCGGTGATTTTGTTGGTGGCGGGGTCCTTGAAATCCATCGGTGGGTAGTTCGGCACGATGGCCGCGCTGATCTCACCCTTGTCCTTGATTGCCGCCGGCAATGCCGCGAAAACTGCAGTGGAGGCCATCAGGCCTGCGAGCAACGTTGGGATAAACAGTTTTTTCATGGGGGCGTTCTCGTTTGTTTTTTAGTTAAGTGCGAACGGCAGAAATAAAGCTTTGGGTACGCGGGTTTTGTGGGCTTATTAGAATTTCTTCGGGGCTGCCAGCTTCCACAATCTGGCCGGCATCCATAAACACCATGCGGTTGGACACTTCACGGGCAAACCCCAATTCATGGGTGACCACGATCATGGTCATGCCGGTGGTGGCCAAATCACGCATTACCGACAGCACTTCGCCTACCAACTCCGGGTCGAGGGCTGACGTGGGTTCGTCAAACAGCATCAACTTGGGGCGCATCGCCAAGGCACGGGCAATCGCTACACGCTGCTGTTGCCCACCGGACAATTCCACCGGGTAGGCATTGCGCTTGTCCGCCAGGCCGACACGGGCGAGTAGCTCCAGCGCGTCTTCGGTGGCTTCCTTGGGCGAGCGCTTGAGCACCTGGCACGGGCCTTCGATGATGTTCTGCAGCACGGTCATGTGCGGGAACAAATTGAAACGTTGGAACACCATGCCGGTGGCCAGGCGCTGGCGGGCGATCTGCGATTCGTTCATTTCATGCAACTTGTTGCCGACCACCCGGTAACCCACCAACTCGCCGTCGACCCACAGGCCGCCCTTGTCGATTTTTTCCAGCTGATTGACGCAGCGCAGCAGGGTGCTTTTACCGGAACCCGACGGGCCGATGATGCACATCACCTCGCCTTGCTCGACCTCGATATTGATGTCCCGCAGGGCGTGATACTGGTCGTAATACTTGTTCAGGTTGACGGCCTTGACGATGCTTCTCATGGGGCAAATCTCCTCAACCCAAACTTACGAACGCTTGCCGGCGCCGCGGGCAAAACGACGCTCAAGGCGGCTTTGACCAAATGAAAGAACAGTCACCACCGCCAGGTACCAGATGCCGGCCACAATCAGCAGCTCCATGACCCGTGCGTTGGCGTAGTAGATGTTTTGCGCGTTGTGCAGCAGCTCCGAGTATTGGATCACGCTGGCCAGGCTGGTCATTTTCACCATGCTGATGAACTCGTTGCCTACAGGCGGAATGATCACCCGCATCGCCTGCGGCAGAATTACCCTACGCAGCGCTTGCAGGCTCGGCATGCCGATGGACTTGGCGGCTTCGTACTGGCCAGTGTCTACGGAAAGCAAACCGGCACGTACCACTTCGGCGGTGTATGCGCCCTGGTTGATACTCAGGCCGAGCAGGGCGGCCACGAATGGCGTCATCAGGTCGACGGTGTCGATGCTGAACACGCCAGGAATCGCGATCACCGGGAAAATCAGCGCCAGGTTGAACCACAGCAGCAGTTGCAGAATCAGCGGTGTACCGCGAAACAGCCATGTGTAGGTGATGGCCACATAACGCAGGATCGGGTTGGCCGACATGCGCATGATCGCCGTGATCACCCCGATCACCACGCCCAGCGCCATCGCCAGGATCGACATGACGATGGTATTCACCAGGCCCCACAGAATGGCCTCAGACGTGAGGAACTGACCGATGTAGGACCATTCGATCTGGCCATTGGCGAATGCTCGCAACAACGCCGCCAGCGCAATCACGATCAACGTGGCAAAAAACATCCGTCCGTAATAACGACGTGGCACGTGCTCGTACTGCGTGATATCGAACTGGTTCTCGGACAACTTGCGCTCGGCTTCCAAGCGCTCTGCCGGGGTTTGGTTCATGGTGCTACTCCAAAAACTAACAACGCTCTAACTGCTGTACGCGGTCCAAATGTGGGAGCTGGCTTACCTGCGAAGGCGCCAGCCCACACACCGCAGATTTAAATCCTGAAACCCTGGTAACTCTCGGCCCACTTTTGCTGCCCAGCCAACGCCACCTTCAACCGCCCAATCTGCTCCCGAACCCGCTCCGGCGCCGTCCCACCCCAACCACTGCGCGCCGCAATCGCCGCTTCCAGGGTCAGGCAGTCGCGCACCTCAGGTGTTAACCGCGCATCCACCTCTGCCAACATCGCCGGCGAGGCTTCCCACAACTCAATCTCATGTTTCTCGCAGGCCTGTACCAGCGCGCCGGTAATCTCGTGGGCTTCCTTGAACGGCACACCACGGGTCGCCAACCAATCCGCAACCTCAGTCGCCAAGGTAAAACCCATCGGCGCCTGACGCCGTAGTTCTTCCACTTGCACCTTCATGGTCGCGACCATTCCGGCCATCGCCGGCAGCACCAGCAACAAGGTATCCACGCTGTCCAATACGCTGTGCTTGTCTTCGCTTAAGTCGCGGTTGTAGGAGAGTGGCAACGACTTGAGCGTGGACATCAACCCGGTCAGGTTGCCAATCAAGCGCCCAGCCTTGCCTCGCGCCAATTCGGCGATGTCCGGGTTCTTTTTCTGCGGCATGATCGAGCTGCCGGTGGCGTAGGCATCGTCCAGCACCACCCAGCGAAACTGGCGTGAAGACCATAGGCAAAACTCTTCCGACAGGCGCGAAATATTCACCCCGAGCATGCCCGCCACAAAGAGGAACTCCGCCACATGGTCGCGGCTGGCGACTGCATCGATGGAGTTTTCGCATGGCCCGGTGTAGCCCATTTCCTTGGCCGAGTGTTCCGGCTGACGGGCAATCGCAGAACCCGCCATCGCTGCCGCACCTAGCGGCGACAGGGCTGTGCGCGCATCCCAATCCACCAGGCGCTGCACATCGCGCAGCATCGACTGCGAGTGAGCCAGCAAGTGATGGGCGAACACAATCGGTTGCGCCTGCTGCAAGTGGGTGAAGCCAGGGCAGATGCTTTCGACGTGCCGCTCAGCCTGCTCCACCAACGCTTGCTGCAAACCCAGCACCTCGGTGGTGATGGTGCGCGCATGGTCACGTAGGAAAAGGCGCAAGTCATTGGCGGTCTGGTCGTTACGCGAACGCCCGGCCCGCAGCTTGCCGCCCAGGGCGCCCAGGCGCTCGGTGAGTACGCGTTCGATGAAGGTGTGCACGTCCTCGTCATCCAGGGTCGGATGCAGGTTACCGGCGGCGAAATCCGTACCGATCTCGTCCAGGGCAGCGAGGGTGCGCAAGGTCTCCGACTCATCCAAGAGGCCTGCGCGCTGCAACTCACGGGCATGGGCACGGGAGCCTGCCAGGTCGTAAGGCGTCAGGCGAAAGTAGCGCTCGGGGCAACGGGACAACGCGGCCAATGCAGCAGACGGACCGGTCTTGAAACGAGCGCCCCAAAGGCGGTCGGTGGGTTGAGACATGGGTATTCCTCACGCTTGTTTTTAGAAGAGTCGGAGGCAGTAAAAATAAGTTTTCAACTAGACTGAACCAGCGTCTGACGCGCCGTATTCAAGGTTGCCAAGGGCGGATGTTTATGTTCATTATCGCCGCCTGGCTATGTTCAAGGACTGGGTTGAAGCCTGTTGAATATGGCACTAGAGGTCAACGCGTATTATGGAAACCACACTTTCCACTTCTGGAAACATACCGCCAAAACCCGGCACACGACCGCCCCTGCAACTGAGTGGGCTGGACTTCAAATTGCTGCGCGTGTTTATGGCCGTGGTCGAAGCTGGCGGTTTCAGCGCTGCGCAAAACGAGCTGAACGTGGGCCTGGCAGCCATCAGCAAACAGATTTCCGACCTGGAAATCCGTATCGGCATGCGCTTGTGCACGCGGGGAAGGGAAGGCTTTGGGCTGACCGAAGAAGGCAAGCTGGTGTATCAAGCGTCCATCGAGTTATTTACCTCGGTCGACAGTTTTCGCGACAAGCTTAGTTCGGCGCAAAACGAATTGATCGGCGACCTTAGTGTGGGCGTAATAGATAACACCGTGTCCGACGTTAATTCACCGCTCATTACCGCGCTGGGGAAATTACACAGCGACTCGCCAAAAATAAGATTGCGCCTACATGCCTCGCAACTCGACGAAGTTGAGCGCGGCGTCGTGGAAGGCCGTCTGATTGTCGGCATTGTGCCGGTGTACCAGCGTCGTGAAGAGTTCGACTACTTCCCGCTGTACGAAGAAAAGGCCCACGCCTACTGCGCTGTAGGACATCCACTGTTCAATGCCAATGACATCACCCCCGATGCCTTGCGCCAATACGAAGTGGTGAACCATCGTTACGCAATCCACCGCGACAAGACCAACTTCGTCACCTACGACAGCCAGTCCGCCTCGGCCTCACAAGTGGAAGCGGTCGCCATCCTGATCCTCACCGGTCGGTTCCTCGGATTTCTACCGGAACACTACGCCGCGCCGTTGGTAAGGGAAGGGCGCCTGCGCGCACTGTGCCCGGAGCACGTCCACTTGAGCACCGCGTTCAACCTCATCCTGCGTCACAACGCCCCCAGAAGCCCGATGGTAAAAGCCTTCGCCGCTGCGCTGGGCGTAGACCTCAAAGCCGCGATATAAGCCACCCCCGAACACAGATCAACGGGCTGATAAAGATCAAATGTGGGAGCTGTCGAGCTTTAGCGAGGCTGCGAAGGGATCGCCTCGGTGTCCTTGACGATCCCACCCACTCAAATCACCGCTGCAACCGAGCCCGCTTCTTCTTCGCATGAAAATGCCGAAAATGCGCATCCTGCGCCGCCGCCAACAACTCCCGGTCTCCACGCGTATCACCCCAGGCCCGCAGCCGATACTCCCCCAAGTCCCCGTACACCGCCTCAAGCCTGAGCACCTTGTTCTCGCAACGGCAATTATTCCCGGTGAGCTTACCGGTCAACACCCCATCGACCACCTCAAGCTCAGTGCCGATCAACTTGATCCCCAGCCGATCCGCAAACGGCTGCAACACCAACGCCGGCGACGCCGAACACAGCGTCACCACCGCCCCGGACTTCACTTCATCGGCCACCGACTGCAAACCGCTGGGGCGCATCAACTTGGTCCAGTACCGCTGGCAATACTCCTGCGCCTTTTGCTGAACCCAAGCTTTCTCCACCCCGGTCATAAAGGTGCGGATCAACTGCGCCTTCAACTCATCCCGGCTGATCTGCCGCAACAAAAACCGCAGTCCAGGTACCGCCAGTTTCACCATCCGGCCATAGAACTCGCCGGGGCCAAAGGCAAACTTGAGGAACGGCACGAAACTGTCGTGGTGGGTCAGGGTGCCGTCGAAGTCAAAGACGGAGAGTACTTTGGCGTCAGCGGGGCCGGCTTCGAGCATGTCTGGGTTCACGGGGAGGCCTCGGTCCTATCTACTATTTTATGAGCGTGCATCAGGTGTGACAGCAGGCGTTTACTCGCGTATCAATCTTTCGATTTTAGAGTAAAGCCCGGCGGTGAAAGCCTCCCGATCACTGGACCGGTGACAACGCTGATGGCAATTGGGGCACAAGGCTACAGCATTGCTGGTGCGATCCGAACCCTTCTGGGCGAGGTGCTTGACGTGATGTACTTCAAGAAATGGCTGGCCATTGACTTCAAATGGCGCGTTGACGTCGCAGCCTTCGCAAATGCCCTTGGCCTCTTTAAGCACCCAGGCGCGGACCCTCGGGTCGCGAACGAAGGAAGTGCTCACGGTGGCGACCTTTTGCGGCTGCACAATGCCATCAGGCACTGTATGAAAGGGTTGCTTCTGTAGTTTGGAGGCGCGGCGGATAAGCGTTGGCTCATCGGCGGTTTGGGCGGTGTCATCCGATTCAAAAAAGCCCTGGGCATTGAGCGCCTGTCGGATGCGCAGCTCTACGCCTGTGCCTACATTCTTCGCCGGTTTGTAGCCCTCAATGCGATCCCGGCCCATACGAACAAGAACGGTAGAGATATTTTGCATACGAAATTCGATAGAACCTTTCGCCCGGCCAGCCACGAGGCCCTCGCGTAACAGGCGGTTCTCATGGGCTTTATTGAAGGGCTGGTCGTTCTGCTCCCACACCAGCATCTTCAAGTAGGCCGCTACCGCCGCCGCTAGCTCGGCGTCGCTCCAATCCGATTTGTCTTTCGTAATATCCATACAGCCGCCGAGGGTAGAAAACCCTCGGACGATACTGAGTGGCCATTATTACGTCTACGAAATTTCCTACGAGTCGATAGGACTTCGCGACCGTATAAGTTAGAAGGTTCGTTGATTTATTCGGAAGGGTTGAATGAGCCGACGCCACCACGGCGTTTTGGCTGACCCGCTCCGGTAGGTTCGATTCACCAGCAGATATGGCATGTCTCGCAGTCGTATCCAGCCTTCGTCTTGCCAGTGCAGCAGGTTCAGTGACATCTCGGGCCAGTCCAGCATGCTGAGCAAGGGACGCTCCACGGTTCGCGGTTGGCGCTCGTCCCAGAGGGTCGGTACGACTTCGTGGGTGAGCCAACTGCGTAGCAGGCGATTTGAGGGCGTGTAGTGATAGATCAACAGTGCGTAAGCGCCGGATTCGCTGATCATCAGCATCTCTGATGGCAGGCCGTGGAACAGCAGCGTTAGCGTTTTGCGTTGATCATCGTCGAGTTTGCGGGTTGTCCGCTCGTCTAGGTGCCAACCCATTAAACGGCCGAGGTCGCGTGCGCAGAACCAAGGTTGGTTTTCTAAGAGGAGGGCGTGCAGAGGAAGGTTGTGGCGCGTGAAAGCAGTGGGGACGAAGGGTTCATGCATGATGCACCTCCGGGATGAGGAGGGCAGGTGAAGTGGCGCAGGTAAATTCGGGAATTTCCCTTACCTCTACTTGATAGCTTTCTTAGGGCTAAGGTGCCGGGAGTTAAGAAACCCCAAGTAGAAGGCCGGACATATTCCCCTTTCGGGTCTTGTATTAGCCCACTCCCGACATAGCAGAGTCTTTTCCTACACCCACGAAAAAACCGTAGGCGCAAAAAAACCACATCTTTCGGGAGCGGTCAGGCCGCTACTTGAGGCGTTTCTTAGGCGCCGGGATTTGGGGGTTATGAGTTTAGGTGAGGATGGTCAAGCATTGAGGTGAATATTTTGATTGTGGATTTTTTTGGCGGTAAAAAATTAATTATGTAGAAGCTTCTATTTAAGAAGCTTCTCTTTGGTTGGTTGATACTACAAGTCTCTGTCCGCCTCTCTATCTTGGCGACGGGAATGTAGTTCGTTGATAAAAGCAATGTTGGAGTAAATGACGTTTGCTATTGCTTCAATCTGTAATAGTGTCAATGTTAGTACGCAAGTGAAAGCGCTTATGTTAATGATGGCCGAGTTGGTGTGGTAAAAATCTGTTTCAGATAATACAAGTTTGCATAGGTTTAGCAACATTATAATGGAGACCACTAGTGCGGACTTAAGAACGCTTGCGACAATTGCTTCAAGTCGTCGGGTGTCTTTTAATGTGTCTTTGAAGTCGACATGTTCGATTTTTGTGGGGTTGACTAACTTCATTAGGGCGTTAGGGTATAAAAAGGCTATCCATATGCCCATAATGGTGAAGACCATCCCGGAAACGTTCAGCAGCGTATCTAGGTAGTCTTTCAAATAACCTATATTTACTTTTAATGAAAGATTGTAACAAACTAGAAAAACTAGCAAGCTTATCAAAACATAAAAAGTTATTTTTAATTTCATGTCCCTGTACCAGCCTCTACTAGGTCGGCGCCATCAGAGCGCTGGATTGGTAGCATGTACCTTTCGCGACTTTTGCTGAGTACATCATAAAGATAGGAGGCCGGCAAGATGTCCGGGCTGTCAGATGGTAAAGTGATATATTCTTTTAATCGGTATTTATCTACCCATGTAATCGATTTGTCTTGCAGTTCGAATCCCACACGGTCCCATTCGCCTTGAGTTCTTTCAGATGCATAAGTTTCAATAATTTTTTCTAATTCATTTTTAGTTGGCTTTGCTTCCGCTTTGATCTCGATTCTTCTCTTTTTTGCTTCTGGTTTTGTACCAAGATATGGAAGGGCATCAAACATTTTAACCCAGCCATCACGTTCGTCTTTGGTAGAGACCGTCACGGTCTCTCTTTTTATAATGTGCGTGATTTTTTGCTGAAGTTCTGCTAGTTCAACGCTGGCAGTGTTTAAGCTGCGTAGAGAGATGTCGAAGCGATAGGAGAATTTGTAGGGTTGATCGTCGGGAGAGTCTGTCAAAGATAAGCGCACAAAGCCAGTGTCGGTCGTATGTTTGACGCGATTCGTGTGTTTGACTTTATTTGTGATGGCGCTAGTTATCCAATCTTGTAGCATTGCGGAGTCGCATACGGAGGTATCAAATTTTATCGAGATGACAGTGTTGAGGCTTGGAATGATCCAGTAATAACAAGGGCGTCCCCATATTACATCGTCACCTTTGTAGGTGCTTGTGTACTTTACTACTTTACCTTTTTCTGCTGATCGAGCTCCCCACAATGTGCCGGCACTGTCAGTGTCTGACTTCCATAGTACGAGGACGAAATCACCAGTAGCATCATCTTTGTAAATGTCCTGGCAATAACACTTGGTCCGGCTTGTGTTCTTTTTTGCGCTATCCCAAGGGATTGTTTCCGGAAAAGGAGTCTCTTCCAGCCACTTGGTAATTAGGTCAAGGGATTCAGTTATTTCACATCCATGTGCTTTTGGCTTCCCTACTTTATAAAGACCACATTCATTGATCTTAAAGAAGTTCATGTGTCCGGAGTTCATTTTTTCATATCCTATTAAATAAAAAGCCCTGCATGGCAGGGCTTTTTAGGCTTCCCGACGTCCATGTTAGGTTGGCCTTTGTATCATGGCTCTACGCCATCATCAATCCCAGCTCAGCGCGCCACCCGTCTGATACTCGATCACACGCGTCTCAAAGAAGTTCTTCTCTTTCTTCAAGTCCATGATCTCGCTCATCCAAGGGAACGGATTCGTCGTCCCCGGATACTCTTCCTTCAACCCGATCTGCGACAGGCGACGGTTGGCGATGAACTTGAGGTAATCCTCCATCATCGCCGCGTTCATGCCCAACACGCCGCGCGGCATGGTATCGCGGGCGTATTCGATCTCCAGTTGAGTCCCTTGCAGGATCATCTGGGTCGCTTCTTCTTTCATCTCGGCATCCCACAAATGTGGGTTTTCGATTTTGATCTGGTTGATCA
>NZ_NKIG01000087.1:0-1061 GCF_002255865.1 Pseudomonas sp. PGPPP1
CGCTGACCCTGGAGCAGGCGCTGGCCCAGGCCCTGCGCGACAATCCCGACTACCTGGCGGCCCGCCAGGAGACCGCCGCGGCCGCAGGTGCACGGCAGCAGGCAGGCCTCCTGCCCAACCCGGAACTCGCCTTCGAGGTCGAGGACACGCGCTCTGCCAGTCAGACGCGCAGTCTCACGCTCACCCAGCCCTTTGAACTGGGTGGCAAGCGCGCCGCCCGGGTGGCGGTGGCCGAGGCCAACGCTGGCGTGGTCAATGCGGACCTCGAGGCGCGACGCTATGCCCTCCGGGCGGACGTCATCCAGAGTTTTTACGAGTTGTTACTGGCCGCTGAAGGGGTGCGGCTCGCCGAGCAATCGCAGGCACTGGCCCAGCGCAGCCTGGACAGCTCAGGGGCGCAAATTCGAGCGGGCAAGATTTCACCGGTATCGGGTACCCGCGCGGAGGTAGAACAGGTCACCCAGCGGCTGGAGCTGAGACGCGCACTGCAGCAGCGTGACAACGCGCGGGTGAGTCTTGCCCGCCAATTGGGTGTCTCCGTGACCGAGCTCGGTGAGCCGGTCGGTGACCTGGATCGTCTGCCCGCACCTCCCGGCGAAGCCCTACTGCTGCAGGCGATCCGCCAGACACCGGCGATGCTCAAGGCGCGGCGGCAGGTAGCCGCCGGGGATGCCGACGTCGATCTGCAGCGCAGCCAGCGCTATCCGGACGTGCGGGTGAGCCTGGGCAGCCAATACGACGAGCTCGAGGGGGAGCGGGTCAATCTGGTGGGCTTCTCGCTCCCGCTACCGCTCTTCGATCGCAACCAGGGCAACCTGCTCGCCGCGTCCAGTCGCGCTGACCAGGCCCGGGATCTACAGCGAGCGACCGAGCTGCAGATCCAGGCCGAAACCCTGCAGGCACTGCGCGACTGGCGTAGTGCATCAGCTGACGTCGACGACTTGCGCAACCGGGTTTTGCCGGCGGGCCAGCGTACGGTCGATGACCTAACTCGCGGCTTCTCGCTGGGACGTTTTGCCCAGCTGGATGTGCTGGAAGCCCAGCGCGCCCTCATTGCCGCT
>NZ_NKIG01000051.1:0-16464 GCF_002255865.1 Pseudomonas sp. PGPPP1
CGCTTGAGCGCAAATTGCGAACTGGTATCAACAAAGGCTGGCGATAATAGCAGACCAGACCTTTGCTGAACACCAATCACCTTCATAGCCCTGATACATTCCATCAATCGGCCTGACGACGCAGGAAAGCCGGGATGTCCAAGTAGTCCAGATCATCTTGCGGATTCGGGCTACGGGACGCCGCAGCACCGGCCTGAGCCTGGTTGCGCATCACGGTCGGACGGTCCAGATCACGGTAGTTAACAGACGGCAGTTCCTGGCGCGCAGGCGCTGGAGCGGCAGCTTGCTGGCTGGCGTGGCTGTTATGGCCAGTGTGAACGGTGTTGTCGATAACCTTCACAGGCTTCTCGATTTTCGCGCCCAGGCCGGTAGCTACCACGGTTACATGCAGCTCGTCGCGCATATCCGGGTCGATAACGGTACCGACTTTGACCATGGCGTGCTCGGAAGCGAAGGCTTCGATGATGCTACCCACGTCGGAGTACTCACCCAGGGACAGGTCAGGACCGGCGGTGATGTTCACCAGGATGCCGCGTGCGCCTTGCAGGTTCACGTCTTCGAGCAACGGGTTGCGGATGGCCGCTTCAGTAGCTTCACGTGCACGGTTAGGACCGCTGGCGCAGCCAGTGCCCATCATTGCCATGCCCATTTCGCTCATGACAGTACGTACGTCGGCAAAGTCGACGTTGATCATGCCTGGGCGCTTGATGATGTCGGAGATACCGCGAACGGCACCGGCCAGTACATCGTCAGCCTTGGCGAATGCGGACAGCAGGCTTGCGTCCTTGCCCAGGATGGTCAGCAGCTTCTCGTTAGGAATAGTGATCAACGAGTCGACGCTTTCAGACAGCAGACGGATGCCTTCGTCGGCGATCTGCATGCGCTTGCGACCTTCGAACGGGAACGGACGGGTTACAACAGCAACCGTCAGAATGCCCATTTCCTTGGCCACTTCGGCAATGATTGGTGCAGCACCGGTACCGGTACCGCCGCCCATGCCGGTGGTGATGAACACCATGTTGGTGCCTTGCAGCACTTCGGCAATACGCTCGCGGTCTTCCAGTGCGGCTTGACGGCCGACTTCCGGGTTGGCGCCAGCGCCAAGGCCCTTGGTCACGGCGGTGCCCAATTGCAGGATGGTCCGCGCGCCGATGCTTTTCAGCGCCTGGGCATCAGTGTTGGCGCAGATGAATTCAACGCCTTCAATGTTGCTCTTGACCATGTGGTTGACAGCGTTGCCGCCGCCACCGCCGACACCGATTACTTTAATAACCGGGCTTGCGGGGATGTTGTCTACGAGTTCGAACATGTTCCCTCTCCTTTCATTTCTCTAGTTTTTTCGCCTACTGCTTACAACGGTGCTGCGGTAAATCTTTAGAAATTGCCTTTTACCCAAGCCTGCAGCCGCTCGAACAACGGCGCTTTCGCTTCGTCGTCGTTGCGGTAGCTGTCACGGATGCTTGGGCCCGACAGGGAAATGCCGTCGGTCTGCTTTTGCAGTCCGTACAACAGCAAGCCCACACCGGTGGAATAAATCGGGTTGCGGACCACGTCGCCCAGGCCTTTCACGCCGTGAGGCACGCCCAGGCGAACCGGCATGTGGAAGATTTCCTCGGCGAGTTCGACCGCGCCTTCCATCTTCGAAGTACCGCCGGTCAGCACGATGCCGGCCGGGATCAAATCTTCGTAGCCGCTGCGACGCAGTTCCGCCTGGATCAGGGTGAACAGTTCGTCGTAACGCGGCTCGACCACTTCGGCCAGGGCCTGGCGCGACAGTTCGCGCGGTGGACGGTCGCCCACGCTTGGCACCTTGATGGTCTCGCCGGCACCGGCCAGCTTGGCCAGGGCGCAGGCGTAGCGGATCTTGATTTCTTCGGCGTACTGGGTCGGTGTCCGCAGCGCCATGGCGATATCGTTGGTCACCTGGTCGCCGGCAATCGGGATCACGGCGGTGTGACGGATCGCACCTTCGGTGAAGATCGCGATGTCGGTGGTGCCGCCGCCGATGTCCACCAGGCACACGCCCAGTTCTTTTTCGTCGTCGGTCAGTACCGAGTAGGCCGAGGCCAACTGCTCAAGAATGATGTCGTCGATTTCCAGGCCACAGCGGCGCACGCATTTTTCAATGTTTTGTGCGGCGTTGACCGCGCAGGTCACCACGTGGACCTTGGCTTCCAGGCGTACACCCGACATGCCTAGCGGCTCGCGAACGCCTTCCTGGTTATCGATCACGTAGTCCTGCGGCAGGGTGTGCAATACGCGCTGGTCAGCCGGGATCGCAACGGCCTGGGCAGCGTCGAGTACGCGCTCAAGGTCGGCCGAGCTGACTTCACGGTCGCGGATCGCCACGATGCCGTGGGAGTTCAGGCTGCGGATATGGTTGCCGGCCACGCCGACGAACGCCGAGTGAATCCGGCAACCGGCCATCAGCTGCGCTTCTTCGATAGCGCGCTGGATCGATTGCACGGTGGACTCAATGTTCACCACCACGCCCTTCTTCAGGCCCCGGGACGGATGCGTGCCAATACCGACGATCTCGATCACGCCGTCTTCACCGACCTCGCCCACCAGCGCCACCACCTTGGAGGTGCCGATATCGAGACCGACGATCATTTTGCCGCTTTGCACGTTTGCCATGGGTCCTGCCTCTTCTTAATTCTTCGCGACAGCGGGTTGCGCTGCCGTGGGCGCAGCCGGTTCACGCCAGCCGACGGCAAGGCCGTTGGCGTAACGCAGGTCGACGCTCGCAATGTTCGTAATCTGTTCTTTCAAGGTCTTGTCGTAGATGGCAATGAAGCGGCGCATCTTTTCCACCAAGCGGTCGCGTCCCAGCAACAACTGGATGCCCGGGCCGGAACTGCCTGCCCCGGTCGTCAAAAACCAGCTACCCCGTTCACGCAGTTCCAGGCGTGCAATGGAGAAGCCCATAGGCCGCAGCATCTGGCTCAAGGCCTGGTACTGCTGCATCACTTGCTGCTGCGCCCGCTGCGGCCCGAACAGCTGCGGCAGGTGCTCGTAGTTGGCCAGCTCACGCGGGGTGAACGCCTGGCCCTGGTTGTTCAACAGCGCTTCGTCACCCCAACGGGCCACGGGCAGTTGTTCTTCCAGGCGGATCGTCACCTGGTCCGGCCAGACGCGACGGACTTCGGCGTGGGCGATCCACGGCATTTGCTCCAGCTCCGAGCGCATACCCGCCAAGTCGATGGTGAAGAAGCTCGCCGCCAGGTACGGGCCGATACGCTGCTGCACCGCTTGCTGGCTGATGTAGCTCAAGTCGCCCTGCACGCTGATCTTGGTGATCGGCCGATCGGCATAGGGCAACAGACGCTGCGCGCCTTCGTAGGTTCCAAAGCCCAACACCACCAGCAGCACCGGCCAGAACAGCGCCTTGAGGAAACCAAAGTTGGCTTTCGGCAAGCGCACCGACATCGGCTCTTTAGCCACCATTCGGCTGGCACCCCGGGGCACCGGCTTGCGACCGGGTGCTTGTGGGGGCTGATGACGAAGCGATGCGCCGTTCATGTTCTTAGCCTCTTGGCTCAATGCTTGCGGCCAGGATCGCCAGCACCAACTGCTGGAAATCCAAACCGGCGGCACGAGCGGCCATAGGTACCAAGCTGTGATCGGTCATGCCGGGAGCGGTGTTGACTTCCAGGAACCAGAAATTCCCTTGGTCATCCTGCATCACGTCTGCCCGCGCCCAACCGGCGATACCCAGCGCCTCACAGGCTTTTGCCGTGAGGTCCATCAATTCCTGTTCCTTGGCTGCGTCGAGGCCGCACGGGATCCGGTACTGGGTATCGGAGGCCACGTACTTGGCGTCGTAGTCGTAAAAGGTGTGGGGCGTGCCCAATGCGATAGGCGGCAATACCTGGCCACGCAGGGTGGCGATGGTGTACTCGGGACCCTGGATCCACTGTTCCACCAACACTTGCGAATCGTAGGTACTTGCCGCTTTCCATGCGTCGATCAATTCAGCGGCCGAGTTCACTTTGGCCATGCCGATACTGGAGCCTTCATGGGCAGGTTTGACGATCAAAGGCAGGCCCAGTTCCTTGGCTGCAGAAATACAATCGTCTTCGCTGCACAGCACACTGTGACGCGGGGTTGGAATGCCCAGGCTGTGCCACACCTGCTTGGTGCGCAACTTGTCCATCGCCAACGCGGAAGCGAGGATGCCACTGCCGGTGTAAGGGATGCCGGCGCATTCCAGCAGGCCTTGCATGCTGCCGTCTTCACCGCCACGGCCGTGGAGGATGATGAACGCGCGGTCGATCTTCTCAGCCTGCAAGCGAGCAAGGAAGTCATCGCCCACGTCGATGCCGAATGCGTTCACACCGGCGCTTTGCAGCGCTTCGAGCACGGCATTGCCGGACTTGAGCGACACTTCGCGCTCGGCGCTCTTGCCGCCGAACAGTACAGCCACGCGACCGAAATCGGCAGGTGTGATGGTCGAAAACAGGGAGGCGTAATCAGTGTTCATTTCGACGCTCCCTTGGCAGCAGCGAACAGCGGGCTCGCCAGCAATTTAGGGGCAAGGCCGCCAATGTCACCGGCACCCTGGCACAGCAAAATGTCGCCGGCACGCAGCAGCGGCTTGACGATCGGCGCCAGGTCTACGCCACGCTCGATGTAGATCGGGTCCAATTGACCGCGCTGACGAATGCTGTTGCACAGCTTGCGGCTGTCCGCTCCCGGGATCGGCTCTTCACCCGCCGGGTAGACTTCCATCAGCAGCAGCACGTTGGCATCGGCCAGTACATTGACAAAATCGTCGTACAAGTCGCGCGTACGGCTATAGCGGTGCGGTTGGTAAACCATTACCAAACGGCGCTCCGGCCAACCGCCGCGGACAGCCTTGATCACCGCAGCCACTTCAGTCGGGTGGTGACCGTAGTCATCCACCAGCATCACGTCACCGCCTTCTACCGGCAACTGGCCGTAGACCTGGAAGCGACGACCCACGCCGGCAAAGCGCGACAGGCCTTCAACGATGGCTTCATCGCTGACGCCCTCATCGGTGGCGATGCAAATGGTCGCCAGGGAGTTGAGTACGTTGTGGTTGCCCGGCATGTTGACCGAGACGTCCAGCGGCTCGCGGTCGGGACGCAACACGGTGAAGAAGGTTTGCATGCCTTCCTGACGCACATTGATCGCACGCACATCGGCGTCTTCGCTGAAGCCATAGGTCACGGTTGGGCGCTTGACCAACGGCAGGATTTCGCGCACGACCGGATCGTCCAGGCACACCACGGCCAAACCATAGAACGGCAGGTTGTGCAGGAATTCGACGAAGGTTTTCTTCAACTTGTTGAAGTCACCGTCGTAGGTGGCCATGTGGTCTTCGTCGATGTTGGTGACCACGGCAACCAGCGGCTGCAGGTGCAGGAAGCTCGCGTCACTTTCATCGGCTTCGGCAATCAGGTACCGGCTGGTGCCAAGCTGGGCATTGGTGCCCGCTGCATTCAGGCGGCCACCAATCACAAAGGTCGGGTCCAGGCCACCGGCGGCGAACACTGAGGCGATCAGGCTGGTGGTGGTGGTTTTGCCGTGGGTACCGGCGACGGCGATGCCGTGGCGATAGCGCATCAGCTCGGCCAGCATCTCGGCGCGTGGCACCACGGGAATACGGCGTTCAAGGGCGGTGGCCACTTCCGGGTTGGAGGTGTTCACGGCACTGGACACCACCAGCACGTCGGCCTCGGCAGCGTTCTCGGCACGGTGGCCGATGAAGATTTGCGCACCGAAGGTTTTCAGGCGATCAGTGACCGGCGACTCTTTCAAGTCGGAGCCAGACACCTGGTACCCCAGGTTCAGCAATACTTCGGCAATGCCGCACATGCCCACACCGCCGATACCGACGAAGTGGATGCGACGGATGCGGCGCATCTCGGGTTGTGGCATGGCTTTCTGATTCTCAACCATGGGCCACCTCCAGGCAGATATCGACCACGGTGCGGGTTGCGTCAGGTTTGGCCAGGCGGCTTGCGGTGCTCGCCATGCTGTTGAGTCGTTCCGGTTGCATCAAAACCTCGGTCAGGCGTGCGGCCAAATCGGCGGCGCCAGTCGTTCTTTGCGGCAGCAGGAAGGCAGCGCCCTCCCCGGCCAAATATTCGGCGTTGCGGGTCTGGTGATCGTCGATCGCATGGGGCAAAGGCACCAGCAAGGACGGCAGACCGGCGGCAGCCAGTTCACTGACGGTCAGCGCACCGGAGCGGCAGACCACCAGGTCGGCCCAGCCATAGGCTTGGGCCATGTCTTTGATGAAGGGCTGTATGTTCGCCTCTACACCCGCTTCGCGATAACGCGTGGCGGTGACTTCACCGTGGTTTTTGCCAGCCTGATGGAAGACTTCCGGACGCAATTCCACAGGGAGTTGCGCCAGCGCTTCCGGCAGCAGTTTGTTCAACGGCTCGGACCCCAGGCTTCCGCCCATGATCAGCAGGTGCGCCTTGCGTCCGGGCAACGCTTCACGGGCGATGTCCATAAACAGTTCGGTGCGCACCGGGTTGCCGGTGGTACGCAGTTTGTCCGATGCACCAAAGGTCTTCGGGAAGGCCTCGCACACCCGTGCTGCCAGGGGCACCAGCAAACGGTTGGCGGTACCGGCCACGGCGTTCTGCTCGTGCACGATCACCGGCACGCCAGCGAGTCGAGCCGCAACGCCACCAGGACCGGTCACATAACCGCCAAAGCCCAGCACGCAGACCGGCTTCAACTCACGAATCACTTTACGTGCTTGCCATACTGCCTTGAGCAACACGAACGGCGCCTTGAGCAGGGACAACTTGCCCTTGCCGCGCAGGCCGGTGACGTTGATCAAATGCAACGGCAAACCCGCATTCGGCACCAATTCATTTTCGATTCCACGCGGCGTGCCCAACCAGTGCACGGTGTAGCCACGGTTCTGAAACTCACGTGCACACGCCAAGGCCGGGAACACGTGGCCCCCGGTGCCGCCTGCCATGATCAGCACGTTAGCGCCCATGGGTCGGCTCCTCGGCAAAGTCACTTTCACTGAATTCCATCTCTTCGCTACCCAAGTGGGTTCGACTCTCCCATTCGATGCGCAGCAACAAACCGAGACAGGCGCAGCAAATCACCAACGAACTGCCGCCGTAACTGAGGAACGGCAAGGTCAGGCCCTTGGTCGGCAGCAGGCCGACGTTTACACCGATATTGATCAGGAACTGGCCGATCCACAGGAACGACAAGCCGTACGCCACATACGCGGCGAAATACTGTTTAGCCTTCTCAGCCCACAGGCCGATGTACATGCCGCGTACACACACGAACACGAACAGCGCGACGGTGCACAGCGAACCCACGACGCCCAGTTCTTCGGCGAGTACCGAGAACACGAAGTCGGTGTGCGCTTCCGGCAGGTAGAACTGCTTCTGCACGCTGTTACCCAGGCCCACGCCCAGCCACTCGCCGCGACCAAAGGCGATGAGTGCCTGGGTCAACTGGTAGCCGGAACCGAACTGGTCGGACCACGGGTCGGTAAAGGTAATCAGACGGGCCATCCGGTACGGTTGCGCCTGCACCAGAATCGTTACCGCAGCGACCGCCAGCACCACCATCAAGGTGAAACGGAACAAGCCCACGCCACCGAGGAACAGCATCGCCGCAGCGGCCCCCATCATCACGACGGTGGCACCGAAGTCAGGCTCCATCAGCAACAGGCCAGCCATAGGCAGCAGCACAATGAACGGCTTGAAAAAGCCCATCCAGCTTTCGCGCACTTCTTTCTGGCGGCGCACCAGGTAGCCGGCGAGGTAGATCACCACGAACACCTTGGCGATTTCCGAAGGCTGCACGTTGAACGCACCGAAGCCGATCCAACGCATCGAACCGTTCACCTCCCGGCCAATGCCGGGCAGGATCACCATGATCAGCAAACCAAACGCACCGATAAGCATCAGCCAGCCCAGGCGCTGCCAGGTGGCGATAGGGATCATCATCGTCACGATGCATGCGCCGAGGCCGAGCACCAGGTAAACCAGGTGACGGATCATCATGTACAGGGTGTTGCCCGATTGCACCGCAGCCACTTCGGACGATGCCGAGGTGATCATCACCAGGCCCAGGCCCAGAAGCGCCAGGCAACCGGCAAGCATTGGGAAATCGAGGTCGATACCGCGCCCGGTAATGATCGGCGACGGGTACGGCTTGATGATGTTCCGGAAATTGATGCTCATGCCAAGCCCTCCACGGCGCGTGCGAACAACTGGCCGCGCTCTTCGTAGTTCTTGAACATGTCGAAACTGGCACACGCCGGCGACAGCAGCACCGCGTCGCCCGGCTGGGCCAGGGCCCTGCATTGGGTAATCGCGTCGTCCAGGGAGGAGGCACGCACTTGCGGCACAGCGTCACCCAGGGCGGCGGCGATCAGGTCGGAGTCACGGCCCATCAGCACCACGGCGCGGCAATGCTCGCTCACAGGGCCTTTGAGGTCCTTGAAATCGGCACCCTTGCCGTCACCACCGGCGATCAGCACGAGCTTGCCTTCGATATCGGCGCCCAGGCCTTCGATGGCAGCCAGGGCTGCACCGACGTTGGTGGCCTTGGAGTCGTTGTAATAGCTGACGCCGTCGAGGTCGCGTACCCATTGGCAGCGATGCTCTAGGCCGCCAAAGGTACGCAGGGCCGACAGCATGGCGTCGAAGGGCAGGCCAACGGCATGCCCCAGTGCCAGGGCCGCAAGGGCATTGGACTGGTTATGGGCGCCACGAATTTTCAACTCGCGCACCGGCATCAGGTTCTGGAATTCGAAGGCCAGGTATTTCTCACCGTTCTCTTCACGAATACCGAAAGCTTTGAAGTCGGGTTTGCTCAGGCCAAAGGTCCAGCATGGCAGGCCCTCACCCATCAGCGGACGGCTCAGGGCATCCTGACGGTTGACCACGACCTGCTTGGCGCCACGGAAGATCCGGTGCTTGGCCAAGTGATAAGCCGGCAGGCCGCTGTAGCGGTCCATGTGGTCTTCACTCACGTTCAGCACGGTTGCCACTTCGGCACCGAGATCATGAGTGGTTTCCAGTTGGAAGCTCGACAGCTCCATCACGTACAGCTCGATGTCATCGCTGAGCAGGTCCAGCGCCGGCGTACCAAGGTTGCCGCCCACCGCGACACGCTTGCCCGCCGCAGCCGCCATCTCGCCGACCAACGTGGTGACGGTGCTTTTCGCGTTGGAACCGCTGATGGCGATGATCGGCGCCTGCGCGTTACGCGCGAACAGGTCGATATCGCCGGACAGCTTCACGCCACGCGCGGCTGCCGCTTGCAGGGCCGGTGTCGCCAGGGCCAGGCCAGGGCTCACGTAGAGCTCATCGGCGCGGCACAGAAACTCGACATCCAGCTCGCCACAACGCACTTCCACGTGCGGGTAGTCACGGCGCAGCGTGACCAGCTCCGGTGGATTTTCCCGCGTATCGGCCACGGCAAACGGCTTGCCCCGGTTCGCCAGGAAGCGAACCAGGGACATGCCGCTCTTGCCGAGGCCGACAACGATGCGGAAGTGGTCTGAAGCGATCAGGGACACTCGTTTCTACCTCAGTTTCAGGGTGGCAAGGCCAACCAGTACCAGAATCACGGTGATGATCCAGAAGCGCACGATCACGCGCGGCTCGGGCCAGCCCTTGAGTTCAAAGTGGTGGTGAATCGGCGCCATGCGGAACACGCGGCGCCCGGTCAATTTGAAGGAGGCCACCTGGATGACCACCGACAGGGTTTCCATCACGAACACACCGCCCATGATGAACAGCACGATTTCTTGGCGAACGATCACTGCGATGGTGCCCAGGGCCGCGCCCAGCGCCAGTGCGCCGACGTCACCCATGAAGACTTGCGCCGGGTAGGTGTTGAACCACAGGAAGCCCAGGCCGGCACCGATCAGTGCGCCGCAGAACACGATCAACTCACCCGCGCCCGGTACATAGGGGATCAGCAGGTATTCAGCGAATTTCACGTTACCCGACAGGTAGCAGAAGATGCCGAGCGCGCCGCCCACCATCACTGTCGGCATGATCGCCAGGCCATCGAGGCCATCGGTGAGGTTAACGGCGTTGCTGGAGCCGACGATCACAAAATAGGTCAGCACCACGAAGCCGACGCCCAGTGGAATGCTGGCGTCCTTGAGCATCGGGATGATCAGGGTGGTTTCTACTGCGCTTGGCGCCGTGGTGTAGAGGAAAATCGCCGCGCCCAGGCCGAACACCGACTGCCAGAAGTACTTCCAGCGGCTTGGCAGCCCTTTCGAGTTTTTCTCGATGACCTTGCGGTAGTCATCCACCCAGCCGATGGCGCCGAACAACAAGGTCACCAGCAGCACGGTCCACACGTAACGGTTGTGCAGGTCGGCCCACAGCAAGGTGCTGATACCGATGGACGACAGGATCAACGCACCGCCCATGGTCGGGGTGCCGGATTTGGACAGGTGCGACTGCGGGCCGTCATTACGAACCGATTGACCAATTTGCAGGTTCTGCAGGGTGCGGATCATCCACGGCCCTAAAAACAGCGACAGAGACAGCGCCGTCAGCACACCCAGGATCCCGCGCAGGGTCAGGTACTGAAAGACCGCGAAGCCTTTGTGGAACTGTTGCAGATACTCAGCCAGCAGCAGCAGCATTAATGTTTCTCCGTACTTGAGCCACACAAGGCCGCGACGACGTTTTCCATCACCGCGCTGCGCGATCCCTTGATCAAAATGGTTGTGTGTTTGTCTTGTTCAGCCGCAGTCAGCGCCTGGATCAGCTCGGCCTGGGTGGCGAAATGGCGCGCGCCGGGGCCGAAGGCGTTGACGGCATGGGCCATATTTGTACCCACGGCGTAAAGCGCATCGGCTTTGCCAACGGCGTAGGCACCGACTTCGCGGTGGCCTTGCTCAGCCCAGTCGCCCAACTCACCGATATCGCCCAGCACCAGCACCTTGCGCCCGGCAAAGGTTTTAAGCAGGTCTACCGCAGCATTGATCGAGGACGGGTTGGCGTTGTAGGTGTCGTCAATCACGCGCATGCCATTGGTCGCCAACTGCGCCACGGTGCGGCCCTTGACCGGCTGCACCGCGCCCAGGCCAGTGGCGATACCGAACAGCGATACGCCCAAGGCATGGGCGGCTGCAGCAGCAGCCAAGGCGTTAGCAACGTTGTGGTTGCCCAGCAAGTTCAACTGCACGTGCTCACTGCCTTGCGGAGTATGCAAGGTGAAGGACGGGCATCCACGCGCATCGACCGTGATGTCGGACGCATGAAAATCAGCCGTAGCGTTGAGCACGGCAAACGTCAGCACCTTGCGACCGGCGGCGCGTACACGCCAGGTCTCAAAGGCCTTGTCGTCAAGATTCAATACAGCGGTGCCCGAGGCATCGAGCCCCTCAAGGATTTCGCCCTTGGCTTCGACGATCTTTTCCGGGCCGCCGAACTCGCCCACGTGGGCCGTACCGGCGTTGTTGATAATGGCCACGTGGGGCTTGGTCAGCGCCACGGTGTAGGCGATTTCGCCAACACGCGATGCACCCAGTTCAATCACCGCCGCCGTGTGTTCCGGGGCCAGTTCGAGCAGGGTCAGCGGTGCACCGAAATCATTGTTCAGGTTGCCACGGGTAGCCAGGACCGGCCCGCGCGTACGCAAGATGCCCGCCAGCAGTTCCTTGACCGTGGTTTTGCCGCTGGAGCCGGTAACGGCTGCAACGGGCTTGTCGAAAGCGGCGCGGTTCAAGGCACCCAATTGGCCGAGGGCCAACCGGGTATCGGCTACCAGCAATTGCGGCAAGGTGGAATCTGCCACTTCACGCTGCACCAAGGCACCCACTGCACCTTTGGCGGCGACGTCATTCAGGTAGTCGTGACCATCGAAACGCGGGCCTGCCAGTGCGACAAACAGTTGCCCGGGTTTGATGTTGCGGCTGTCAATACTGACCCCGTCGAAGTTGCAATCGCTCGACAGTACGCGGGCCGATAGGGCCTGGGTCAGTTCGCTGAATTTCATAGCTTTAAGCATGGGCGACCTCCCAGGCGGTCAAGGCGTGATCGGCCTCGACCAGATCGGAGAAGGCATGGCGTTCGCCATTGATTTCCTGGTAGTCCTCGTGGCCTTTGCCAGCCAGCACCACCACGTCGTCGGCATTGGCACTGGCGATCAATTGGGCGATGGCCGCACCGCGACCGGCGACGAAGGTGGCCTTGGACACGTCTTTGAAGCCTGTGCGGATGTCGTCGAAAATCTGGCTCGGGTCTTCGCTGCGCGGGTTGTCGTCGGTGACGAGTACGCCGTCAGCCAGACGCTCGACGATTTCGGCCATCAACGGACGCTTGCCGCGATCACGATCACCGCCGCAACCGAACAGACACAACAACCGGCCTTTGGCGTGAGGACGCAGGGCGACGAGAACCTTTTCCAGTGCGTCCGGCGTGTGCGCATAGTCGACCACTACCAGCGGTTGCTTGCCGCCACCCAGGCGCTGCATACGACCGACCGGCCCTTCCAGCTTGGGCAGCACGCGCAGGATTTCATCCAGGGCGTAATCCAGGCCAAGCAACGCGCCGATGGCGGCAAGAACGTTGCTCAGGTTGAAGCGCCCAAGCAAGGTGCTGCGCAGGTGATGCTCGCCCTGAGGCGTGACCAACGTGGCACGTACGCCTTCGTCGTCAAATTGGGCTTCACGGCAATACAGGTACGCGCTGGCGTCCAGAAGGCTATAGCTGATCAGACGCGATTCACGATCTTGCGCAGCCAACTGGCGACCGAATTCGTCGTCCAGATTCACCACCCGGCACTTGAGGTCATTCCAGGCAAACAGCTTGGCCTTTTCGGCGGCGTAGGCCTCCATGGTGCCGTGGTAGTCCAGGTGATCGCGGGACAGATTGGTCATCACCGCCACATCAAAGGCCAGCGCAGCAACGCGGCCTTGGTGCAAGCCGTGGGACGAGACTTCCATCGCAACCGCCTTTGCACCGGCCTTTTTCAGGTCGGCCAGGGTCGCTTGCACGGCAATAGGGTTCGGCGTGGTGTGCAGGCCGCTTTGCAGCGCGCCATAAAAGCCCGTGCCGAGCGTGCCGACAATGCCGCAATGCTGGCCCAGCAGATCAAGCGCCTGGGCGATCAATTGGGTCACGCTGGTCTTGCCATTGGTGCCGGTGACACCCACAAGATTGAGCTGACGGCTCGGGTCGCCATAGAAACGCCCGGCGATATCGGACAACTGCGCAGCCAGGCCCTTGACCGGAATCAACGGCACATCAGTGATCGGCAGCACGGTGGCGCCTTCCACTTCATAAGCCACCGCTGCAGCACCGCGCTGCAAGGCATCGGCGATATGCGCACGGCCATCGTACTTGCCGCCCGGTACCGCCAGGAACAGGTCACCGGCGCGTACATTGCGGCTGTCCAGGCTCAGCTCACGGATCAGTAGATCGCGACCGGCGTGGGCGAAAATCTTGTTCAGGCTAAGAGACATCAGCCGCGCCCTCCATTGGCTTTTGCAGCAGCGGCCGGTGGTCCGGCGTTCGCTTGTTGGGTCGGCGGCAGGTTGTCCGGGGTGATGTTCATCAGGCGCAGGGTGCCGGACATCACTTTGCTGAACACCGGCGCCGATACCAGGCCACCGAAGTAGCCCGCTTTACTCGGTTCATCGATCACTACGACGATGGCGTAGCGCGGGTCGCTCATCGGGCCGAAACCGGCAAACAGTGAGCGGTAGGAATTCTCGGCGTAGCCCTTGGTGCCGACCGATGTCTTACGGGCAGTACCGGACTTGCCTGCCACGTGATACGCCGGCACTTGGGCGCGGAATACACCGCGTGGCGCTTCGATCACTTGTTGCAGCATGCCTTGCATGGTCTTGGCGACGTTTTCCGGGATCACCTGGGTGGCTTTCGGTGCTTCGTCGACGTGGATCAGGCTCAGCGGCACCATGCGGCCATTGTTGGCCAGCACAGAGAAGGCGTGGGCCAGTTGGATCGCGGTCACAGACAGGCCGTAGCCATACGAAAGCGTGGCAGTCTCGGCTTTTTTCCAGTCGCGGTAGTTCGGCAGGTTGCCCACTCGCTCGCCAGGGAAGTCGAGGCCGGTGGGTTGGCCCAAGCCGATTTTTTGCGCGAGGTGGTAGATGGTTTCGCCGCCGATATCGAAGGCAACCTTGCTCATGCCGACGTTACTGGAGTTGATCAAAATACCTGTCAAATCCAGCACTGGGCCTTCGGTACGGGATACGTCACGAATGGTGTATTTGCCCAACTGCAAGGTGCCCGGATACACCTCGACCTTGTCGCTGGGTTTCCAGCGCCCGGTTTCGAGGGCAGCGCTCATCGAGATGGCTTTCATGGTCGAACCCGGCTCGAACACGTCGATCATTGCGCGGTTGCGCATCATCGCCGGTTGCAGGTTGCGACGGTTGTTCGGGTTGTAGGTCGGCTGGTTGACCATGGCAAGGATCTCGCCGGTCTTCACGTCCATGATCACCAGGCTGCCGGCCTTGGCGCCGTTCTCGATGATCGCGTTGCGCAGCTCGCGGTTGGCCAGGTATTGCAGACGCAGGTCAATCGACAACGCCAAGGGCTTACCGGCCTTGGCGTTTTTAGTGACTTGGACATCCTTGATCAGTCTGCCACGCCGATCCTTGATGACTTGCCGTTTGCCGGGAACCCCGGCCAGCCATTCGTCGTAGGCGAGTTCCACACCTTCACGACCGTGGTCATCGATGTCGGTAAAACCGACCATATGCGCGGTGGTTTCACCGGCTGGGTAGAAACGACGGAATTCTTCGATGCCATAGACACCGGGGACTTTAAGGTCGAGCACTTGCTGGCCTTGTTCGGGGGTAAGCCCGCGAACAAGGTAGATGAATTCTTTGTTGGCCTGGGCTTCAAGGCGTTCAGCCAGGGCTTTAGGGTCTTGGCCGAGGGCGGCGGCGAGTGCCGGCCAGCGATCCTTGGCAACCTGCAGTTCCTTGGCGTTGGCCCACAGGGTCGTCACCGGCGTACTGACGGCCAGAGGCTCGCCGTTGCGGTCGGTGATCAGGCCGCGGTGCGCAGGAATCGGGATATGACGCAAGCTACGGGCATCGCCCTGGCCGATCAGGAAGTCGCGATCGACCACTTGCAGGTCGATGATCCGCCAGGCAATCGCCCCCACCATCAATGCCAGCAAGCCGAGCATCAGGCGGAAGCGCCACGGGTAGAGTGCGCCTTCGAGTTTCATCATGGCGCCACCATGCGGACTTCAGCCGCGCCAGGGATGTGCATTTTCAGTTGTTCGGTGGCCAGCACTTCGATACGACTGTGAGCCGTCCAGGTGCTTTGCTCCAGGATCAGCCGACCCCACTCCGCTTGCGCCTTGTCGCGCACGCTCAATTCCCCATACAGGGTGTTGAGCAACTGGCGGTTGTAGTGCGCGCTGTAGGACACCGCTATCGCGGACACCAGGACGCCGACGTACAACAGCATCATGAAGAAGCTGCCGCCCGGAAGGGGCTTGGCGAAAAGCTTGCTCACCGCAACTTCTCCGCGACACGCATGACGGCGCTACGGGAACGTGGGTTGGCCTTGAGTTCGGCTTCGGAAGCGAACTGCGCTTTGCCATGGATTTTGATTTTCGGCACAAAGGCTTCGAAACGCACCGGCAGGTTGCGCGGCAGGTTGTCGGACTCACCTTTAACCAGGCGACGCATGAACAATTTGACGATGCGGTCTTCCAGGGAGTGGAAGCTGATCACCACCAGGCGACCGCCCACTTCCAGCGCGTCAAGGGCAGCCTCGAGGCCAGCCTCAAGGTCGCCCAATTCGTTGTTGACGTGAATGCGCAGGCCTTGGAATGCACGGGTCGCCGGGTTCTTGCCCTTTTCCCAGGCGGGATTGGCGACTTTCAGCACTTCGGCCAGGTCGGCGGTGCGTTCGAACGGCTGGATTTCCCGACGCTCGACCACGGCGCGCGCCATACGGCCGGCGAAGCGCTCTTCACCGTATTCCTTGAATACGCGAGTGATTTCTTCATGGGGTGCGGTGGCAATGAACTCGGCAGCACTGATGCCCCGCGTCGGGTCCATGCGCATATCGAGTGGGCCGTCGTTCATGAAACTGAAACCGCGCTCCGGGTCGTCGAGCTGTGGCGAAGACACGCCCAGGTCGAGCAAAACCCCGGCCACCTTGCCCGCCATGCCACGCTCGGCCACTTCTGCACCCAGCTCGGCAAAGCTACGCTGCACAACGACAAAGCGGCCGTCTTCGGCCGCTAGCGCTTGCCCGGTGGCAATCGCTTGAGGGTCTTTGTCGAACCCGAGGAGCTTACCGTCGGACCCGAGCTGGCTGAGTATCAACCGGCTGTGCCCGCCCCTGCCGAAGGTGCCATCCAAATAGCAGCCATCCGCGCGTACGGCGAGAGCCTCAACGGCTTCGTCAAGCAGTACGGTGATGTGGTTAAAGCCGCTATCAATAGTCACAGGATCAAATCACGCAGTTCATCAGG
>NZ_NKIG01000088.1:0-1009 GCF_002255865.1 Pseudomonas sp. PGPPP1
AACCCTGCCTGGGTACGTATCGTCGACTACACGCAGCACGCCGAAATTTACCAATACGAAAACGGCAAACGTTCGGGCGGCGCCGTTCGCACCGGCCCCCTGCCGTTCACCCACACACAGGACGTGGGCATGCCAAAGGCAGGGCAAGACCTTACATGGGACTATTACGAAACGCAGATCCGACCCGGTATCGAAACGCAAGTGGATCTATTCTGGGAGGGGACACGCACTCGTTCCTGCTATGTCTCGACGAAGTTCACGCCCCAAGCCGGACGCTATTACCAGTTCAGGCTGACATCCGGCTCATCAGGCAACTGTAGCTTGTACGCATCTCTGATCGAGCGCGACAAGGAAGGAAGCGGTTGGCATCTCACGCCAAACCCGCAGGTGACCTATAACGGCGATGGACCGACGGCCAAAACCCATTACGAGAACAGCCGCTTTGAGAACCCCAATTATCGTCCACCCGCGGATCTCTATCCGGGGATAGACGTTTACTAAACAGGTAAACGACTACAAGGAATCGTTGATTGGCTAGCGCAAAATACTTCCGAATGATCGGTGAGCGAGCCTCAGAGGATCTGTTTGCATGGTCGGCATTTGTCGTGCAAACAGAATTCCTATGGCAAGACACGGCGTCAGTCCAGGACGCCGTCGCTTGGCAGCGTGTTTGGTTCGAGCTGGAAATACTCAACGGGCTTGCATTGGCGCAATGGGAGGATGAGGGAAAACCTGATAACTGGTCGTGCCGCTGGAACACCGACTATCGACAAGAAGCGGCGGTCCTGGCGAATGAGTTGTTGGAGCTGCTGTGCGATGCAGTCTGTTCAAAACATGCCGAATAGAAACTCGGCTGCTCAATGAACCTTTGTCTTTGGGGACTTGTCATTACGAAAATGGGCATGACCCGGTATATCCGGCTAGACCTGTCGCAAGGTGAGTATATGGAAGACATAGATGATTTTAGATTTAGATGCCACGAGCTACTAGTTGAGCTTGATGCCGCCAA
>NZ_NKIG01000089.1:0-972 GCF_002255865.1 Pseudomonas sp. PGPPP1
TCTGTCTGCTCAATCAACTTGCGCAGCAGCTGGTTGTTAAGGGCGTGGCCCGACTTGAAGCCTTTGAACTCGCCTATCAGGCTATTGCCCAGCAGGTAGAGGTCACCGATTGCATCGAGGATCTTGTGCTTCACGAATTCGTCTTCGTAGCGAAGGCCGTCTTCGTTCAGTACACCATCCGCGTCGACCACAATGGCGTTTTCAACGCTGCCGCCGAGTGCGAGGTTGTGCTTGCGCAGGTACTCGATGTCACTCATGAAACCAAAGGTACGGGCGCGGCTGACTTCTTTTACAAACGAAGTGCTGGAAAAATCCACGCTTGCACTTTGGGTGCGGTCACGGAATACCGGGTGATCGAAATCGATCTCAAAGCTCACTTTAAAGCCTTCGAACGGGACGAAGGTGGCGCGCTTGTCGCCGTCTTCTACTGTCACTTCCCGCAGAATGCGAATGAACTTCTTGGCTGCGTCCTGTTCTTCCAGGCCGGCAGATTGAATCAAGAATACGAAGGGTCCAGCGCTGCCATCCATGATAGGGACTTCGGACGCGGAGAGCTCGACGTAGGCGTTATCGATGCCCAGGCCAGCCATGGCCGAGAGCAAGTGCTCCACCGTGTCCACTTTGACGTCACCGTTGACCAATGTGGTCGACATCGTGGTTTCGCCAACGTTTTCCGCGCGAGCAGGAATCTGCACCACAGGGTCCAGGTCGGCACGAACAAACACGATGCCGGTGTCGACAGGTGCAGGTTTGAGGGTCAGGTATACCTTCTCCCCGGAGTGCAGACCTACACCTGTGGCACGGATAATATTCTTCAGGGTGCGTTGTTTAATCATGGCTTGGACCGCTTGAGCGCAAATTGCGAACTGGTATCAACAAAGGCTGGCGATAATAGCAGACCAGACCTTTGCTGAACACCAATCACCTTCATAGCCCTGATACATTCCATCAATCGGCCTGACGACGCAGGAA
>NZ_NKIG01000090.1:0-966 GCF_002255865.1 Pseudomonas sp. PGPPP1
TCGACGGCCCGGTTCGCGGCAACGGCAAGATCATCCAGGAACTCGAAGGCGTGTTCCGCGGTGCTCAGTGGAACGTGACCAAAGTCATCTGGGGCCGTTTCTGGGACCCACTGCTGGCCAAGGACGTCGACGGTATCCTGCAACGTCGCATGGACGAAGTCATCGACGGCGAGTACCAGAACTACAAAGCCAAAGACGGCGCGTTCGTACGTGAACACTTCTTCAACACGCCTGAACTCAAGGCGATGGTTGCAGACCTGTCCGACGACGAGATCTGGAAACTCAACCGTGGCGGCCACGACCCGTACAAGGTCTACGCGGCGTACCACGAAGCGGTCAACCACAAAGAACAACCGACCGTCATCCTGGCCAAGACCATCAAGGGTTATGGCACCGGTGCCGGCGAAGCGAAGAACACTGCGCACAACACCAAGAAAGTCGATGTCGACAGCCTGAAGTTGTTCCGCGACCGCTTCGACATCCCGGTCAAGGACGAAGAGCTGGAAGACCTGCCGTTCTTCAAGCCAGAGCCAAACAGCGCCGAAGCCCGCTACCTGAGCGAGCGTCGCACTGCACTGGGCGGTTTCGTGCCACAGCGCCGCGCCAACAGCTTTGCCGTACCGACCCCGGACCTGAGCACGCTCAAGGCAATCCTGGACGGTTCGGGCGACCGTGAAATCTCCACCACCATGGCTTTCGTGCGCATCCTGGCGCAGCTGGTCAAGGACAAGGACATCGGCCCACGCATCGTCCCGATCATCCCGGACGAAGCCCGTACCTTCGGTATGGAAGGCATGTTCCGTCAGTTGGGCATCTACTCCTCCGTCGGCCAGCTCTACGAGCCAGTCGATAAAGACCAGGTGATGTTCTACAAGGAAGACAAGAAGGGCCAGATCCTCGAAGAAGGCATCAACGAAGCGGGCGCCATGAGCTCCTTCATCGCTGCCGGTACTTCGTACTCCAGCC
>NZ_NKIG01000091.1:0-961 GCF_002255865.1 Pseudomonas sp. PGPPP1
CACAGTTTGTGGTTAGGAATGCGGCCGGTCATGCTTTTGATCAGCGTTACTTTAACGGTAGCCATGATCAGAAGATCTCCTTGACAGTCAGACCACGCTTAGCAGCGATGGACTCAGGAGATTGCATAGCTTTCAAACCTTTGAAAGTGGCGTGAACCACGTTTACCGGGTTAGTCGAGCCGTAGCATTTGGCCAGAACGTTCTGAACGCCAGCAACTTCGAGGACAGCACGCATAGCGCCGCCAGCGATGATACCGGTACCTTCAGAAGCAGGCTGCATGTACACCTTCGAAGCGCCATGAGCGGACTTCATTGCGTACTGCAGAGTGGTGCCGTTCAGATCAACTTGGATCATGTTGCGACGAGCAGCTTCCATTGCCTTCTGGATCGCAGCAGGCACTTCACGCGACTTGCCACGGCCGAAGCCAACACGGCCTTTACCATCACCAACCACGGTCAACGCGGTGAAAGTGAAGATACGGCCGCCTTTAACGGTTTTGGCTACGCGGTTAACTTGAACCAGCTTCTCAATGTAGCCTTCGTCGCGCTTTTGGTCGTTATTTGACATAACTTAGAACTCCAGCCCAGCTTCACGAGCAGCATCAGCCAGCGCTTTCACGCGACCGTGGTACTTGAAGCCAGAGCGGTCGAAAGCCACTTGCGAGACGCCAGCGGCCTTAGCACGCGTAGCGACCAGCTGGCCAACCTTAGTGGCCGCGTCGATGTTGCCAGTGGCACCATCACGCAGTTCTTTATCCAAAGTCGAGGCGCTTGCCAGGACTTTGTTGCCGTCGGCCGAGATGACCTGGGCGTAGATGTGCTGCGACGAGCGGAACACGCAGAGACGCACGACTTCGAGTTCGTGCATTTTCAGGCGTGCTTTGCGAGCGCGACGCAGTCGAGTAACTTTTTTGTCGGTCATTTGCTATGCCCTACTTCTTCTTGGCTTCTTTACGACGGA
>NZ_NKIG01000092.1:0-947 GCF_002255865.1 Pseudomonas sp. PGPPP1
TGTAGTGGTCCACTCACCCCGGACACCTTTTTAGGCGAAGATGATCGCCACACAGAGGTGTTCCATGAGCAAACAACGTCGTTCTTTCACGCCCGAGTTCAAGCGCGAGGCCGCAGGTTTGGTGCTGGATCAGGGCTACAGCTGTATCGATGCAGCCCGTTCGCTTGGGCTGGTCGAGTCGGCACTACGCCGATGGGTCAATCAACTGCAGGCAGAACGCGGCGGAGTCACACCGGCGAGCAAGGCCCTTACGCCCGAGCAGCAGAAGATCCAGGAGCTGGAAGCGCGGATCAATCGCTTGGAGCGGGAGAAATCGATCCTAAAAAAGGCTACCGCGCTCTTGATGGCCGAGGAACACGAGCGCTCGCGTTGATCGATCAGTTTCGCAGCGAAGCGCCTGTCGAACTGCTGTGCTCGGTATTTGAAGTCACCCGCTCGTGCTACTACGCCTACCGTCGCAGGCAGCGCTCACCGGACATTGCCCGGCTAGCGTTGCGGGTGCGAGTGGGCGAACTCTTTACCCAGAGTCGCCGCGCGGCTGGCAGCCGAAGCCTCACGCATCAACTGCGTGAAGAAGGCATCGTGATTGGGCGATTCAAGGTGCGTGCGCTGATGAGCGAGATGGGCTTGGTCAGCAAGCAGCCTGGCGCGCCTGTCTGCAGACGGAAAACCGAAGAACGGCCAGACATACCCAACAGACTGGAGAGAACCTTCGAGACTTCGTCACCGAACCAGGTGTGGTGTGGCGATATCACCTATGTCTGGGCGCAGGGTCGCTGGCATTATGTCGCGGTAGTCATGGACTTGTTTGCCCGTCGCGTCGTGGGCTGGGCGTTTTCCGCCACGCCTGATGCTGATTTGGTCATCCAGGCCTTGGACAGGGCTTACGAGCAGCGCGGTCGGCCTCGAGAGGTGCTCTTTCACAGCGACCAGGGGAGCCAATATGG
>NZ_NKIG01000093.1:0-946 GCF_002255865.1 Pseudomonas sp. PGPPP1
ACGTCTTTCGGATTGAACATCAACGCCGTATAGAAGAAGCAGAAGAAAATAATCCCTGCACTAAACAGCAGAATATTCAACGGCTGACCAGGAGCGATCGACTGAGAGAGGTCCTGCAGCCAGCCCAAATTCTCAGACTGACCAAACCAGGTACCCAACGAAGCCGGAAACAGCAAAATGCTGCTCGCGAAAATTGCCGGGATAACACCGGCCATATTCACTTTCAGCGGCAAGTGGCTGGTCTGCGCAGCAAAGACCTTACGGCCCTGCTGACGCTTGGCGTAGTGAACAGCAATACGACGCTGACCACGCTCAATGAACACCACAAAACCGATAATCGCTACTGCCAGCAAACCGATGGCAACCAGAGCGAAGATATTGATATCACCCTGACGTGCAGACTCGAAAGACTGCCCAATTGCTCTCGGAAGACCGGCGACGATACCTGCGAAAATCAACATCGAGATACCGTTACCAACACCACGCTCAGTAATCTGCTCACCCAGCCACATCATGAACATCGCACCAGCCACAAACGTGGATACCGCGACGAAATGGAAGCCAAAGTCACCAGTGAACGCAACGCCCTGCCCTGCCAGGCCAACGGACATGCCGATAGCTTGAACCAGGGCGAGGACGACAGTGCCGTAGCGGGTGTACTGGCTAATCTTGCGACGGCCAGCTTCACCTTCCTTCTTCAACTGCTCCAGCTGCGGGCTGACGGCGGTCATCAACTGCATGATGATCGATGCCGAAATGTACGGCATGATCCCCAGTGCAAAGATGCTCATCCGTTCCAGCGCGCCGCCGGAAAACATGTTGAACAAGCTAAGAATGGTCCCCTCATTCTGTCGAAACAGGTCTGCGAGTCGGTCCGGGTTGATACCTGGAACCGGGATGTGTGCGCCTATTCGGTAGACGATAATCGCCAGGAACAGAAAACGCA
>NZ_NKIG01000018.1:0-128715 GCF_002255865.1 Pseudomonas sp. PGPPP1
CAACAAAAAGGGCCCCCGCGTTATGCCGGGTCTGTTCGTATTCGGCGCCTGGATTTCCCAGGCCAACGATCAGTTTAATGGCAGTCACGACAGGGGCCCTTCCTTTGGAGTTGTGGATAACATCGCCCGACCTAGCTGCGGCGAAAGTGGACAACAGTAGCTCATTTACTCAAGAGTAAACGCCGCGTTATCGCCCGCTTTCTCGCTACGTTTCGGTCCGCGATGTTTCCTCAAGCTCCGACATTACAGAGTGAATTACTCTGCAGCGCCTTCTTCAGCTTCTGGAGCAACGCGTGGAGCGTGAACGTTGGCAACAGCTTTGTCATCACCGTGAGCCAGTGCGACAAACTCAACGCCTTTAGGGGCTTTGAGGTCGGACAGGTGGATGATGGCGCCAACTTCAGCGGCCGACAGGTCGACTTCGATGAACTCAGGCAGATCTTTTGGCAGGCAGGTCACTTCGATTTCGTTCACAACGTGAGAAATCTCGCCGCCTTTCTTGATCGGTGCTTCTTCACCGATGAAGTGCACAGGCACGGTAGCGGTCAGTTTCTGGCCAGCTACAACGCGAATGAAGTCAGCGTGCATGATGAACTGCTTGGACGGGTGACGCTGCATCGCTTTAACGATGACGTTCTGCTTGGCACCATCGACATTCAGCTCGATAACGTGGCTGTAGGCAGCTTCGTTTTCGAACAGTTTGGCGATTTCTTTGGCCAGGATGGTTACGGATTCAGCAGGCTTGTTGCCACCGTAAACAACAGCAGGGATGTTGGCGGCGTGACGCAGGCGGCGGCTCGCACCTTTCCCCAGGTCAGTACGCGCTTGAGCGTTCAGAGTAAAGTCAGTCATTTTGTATCTCCAAAATAGCCATCATCGAGTGGCGTTTGCGACCAGCGCCTGGCTCGATATGGGCAAAAAAGCCCCGCCCCAACAAAATGTCGGGGCGGGGCGCTTTTCGTCAGTGGGATAATCCGAAGGTTTGACCCTTAACGGAACATCGCACTGATCGATTCTTCATTGCTGATGCGGCGAACCGCCTCGGCAACTACCGGTGCGATATCCAGTTGACGGATACGCGAACAGGCTTGAGCTGCAGCGGACAACGGGATGGTGTTGGTCACCACCAGTTCGTCCAGCATGGAGTTCTCGATGTTCTCGATCGCTCGGCCCGACAGCACAGGGTGTGTGCAGTAGGCGAAGACTTTTGCTGCACCGTGCTCTTTCAAGGCTTTCGCCGCGTGGCACAGGGTGCCGGCGGTGTCGACCATGTCATCAACCAGAATACAGGTACGCCCTTCGACATCACCGATGATATGCATCACTTCAGAGTGATTAGCTTTTTCACGGCGTTTGTCGATGATCCCGAGGTCCACGCCCAAGGATTTGGCAACAGCCCGTGCACGCACGACGCCACCAATGTCCGGGGACACGATCATCAGGTTTTCAAAGCGCTGGTCTTCGATGTCATCCACCAATACGGGGGAGCCGTAGATGTTATCTACCGGAATATCGAAGAACCCCTGGATTTGGTCAGCGTGCAGGTCAACCGTGAGAACACGGTCGATACCTACCACGGTCAGCATGTCAGCAACGACTTTCGCGCTGATAGCTACACGTGCGGAACGCGGACGGCGGTCCTGACGGGCATAACCAAAGTAAGGGATTACAGCTGTGATTCGAGTCGCTGAGGAGCGGCGGAAGGCATCAGCCATCACGACGAGTTCCATCAGGTTATCGTTGGTCGGAGCGCAAGTCGGCTGAATAATGAAGACGTCTTTACCGCGGACGTTTTCATTGATCTCGGCTGTAATTTCGCCGTCGGAGAACTTACCGACAGAGATGTCACCGAGAGGGATATGCAGCTGACGTACGACACGTCGAGCCAGATCGGGGTTAGCATTCCCCGTAAAGACCATCATCTTGGACACGCGCAGTACCTAGAGGCTGAGGGTAACCTGGATGAGTATTAGAAAATGGCAGGGGCGGCTGGATTCGAACCAACGCATGGCAGGATCAAAACCTGCTGCCTTACCGCTTGGCGACGCCCCTGTATCTGTTGCAACGAGTGCCTAACACTCGGTTCCTTTTAGAGCAGACTTTGCAGCTTGCGATGCAACATCGAAACGTTGCTTCCCTTTGCTACAAACCCTGTAAGGGTCTCTGTAAGAAGGGCCGAGACTTTATCAGCTTCAGCTTTGCTTGGGAAGCCCCCAAACACACAACTTCCAGTTCCGGTTAATTTTGCTTCGGTAAATTTACCTAACAAATTCAAAGCGTTACGTACCTCTGGATAACGCCTTGCTACAACCGGTAAGCAGTCATTTCGACTGTTTCCCTTGGGAACGGGGCGCACTTTAATGGGAGAAGAGTTACGTGTCAACAACGGATCTGAAAAAATTTCTGCTGTACTTACAGATACTTGCGGCACAAGCACGAGATACCAAGGCTCTTCGGGCTCTACAGGGGTCAGTTTCTCGCCGACGCCCTCAGCAAATGCGGCGTGTCCACGCACGAAAACCGGGACGTCAGCCCCCAGTGAAAGGCCCAGCGCCGCGAGGCGATCGTGGTCCCAGCCCAGCTTCCACAAGTGATTCAGGCCCAGCAACGTGGTCGCCGCATTCGAACTGCCACCACCGATGCCGCCGCCCATAGGCAAGATTTTTTCGATCCAGATGTCGATGCCGAGCGAACTGCCGGATTGCTCCTGAAGTTTTTTCGCCGCCTTCACGATCAAATTACTGTCGTGGGGTACGCCTTCGAATTCTGTGTGCAGCTTGATCACACCATCGTCGCGAACGGCGAAGGTCAGTTCATCGCCGTAGTCGAGAAATTGAAACAGCGTCTGCAACTCGTGGTAGCCGTCTTCACGGCGACCCAGAATATGCAGCATCAGATTGAGTTTTGCGGGGGAGGGCAGGGTCAGGCGTTCTACGGTCACGTTATTGCCCCAGCTTGCGCGGTTGCCAGTCCTTGATCACTAGCGTGACGTCAAGGTCGGTACCGTGCAGTTTGATGCGCTCGGGCAACCAGTAACCGCCTTGTTCTACGTAGCTCAGGTATTCGACTTGCCAGCCATCCTGCTCCAGGGTGGCCAGGCGGCTATCGCCGTTTAGGCTCAAGCGGCTCTTGCTGTCAGGCGCAGGTAACCCGCGCACCCACCAGACCAAGTGAGATACCGGCAATTTCCAGCCAATCTGTTCTTCCAGTAGCGCTTCCGGAGAGGTCGCTTCATAGCGTCCCTGGTTGGCGACTTCGAGGCTGACTTGCCCCGGTCGGCCCGTCAGGCGTGCTGCACCACGGCCCAGCGGCCCAGACAAGCGAATGTCGTAATAGTCTTGGCGTTGCAGCCAGAACAGCGTTCCGCTGCCCGAATCCTTTGGTGCGCGAACGCCGACTTTGCCTTCGATCTGCCAGCCGTCGATGCTGCTGAGCTGGTCTTTGTGCTGTTTCCATTGCGCCGGGTTGCCCTGGCCTTCGACGGATTCACGGCTGCCTATGCCCGCGCAACCGGCGAGCAGGGCGATGAGACTGAACACTACAACGTGGCGCAAGAACATAAGATTAAAGGGTCTCGGATCCGGTCAGGCGCTTGATGGTGCCGCGCAGGATGGGGCTTTCGGGTTGTTCCTTGAGGAATTTTTCCCAGATTTGTCGCGCTTCGCGCTGCTTGCCATTGGCCCATAGCACTTCGCCCAGGTGGGCGGCGACTTCCTGGTCGGGGAAGCGCTCCAGCGCTTGGCGCAGCAAACGTTCGGCCTCGTCCAGGTTGCCCAGGCGGTAATTCACCCAGCCCAGACTGTCGAGCACGGCCGGGTCTTCCGGGTTGAGCTTGTGGGCTTGTTCGATCAGCACCTTGGCTTCGGCGTAGCGCGTAGTGCGGTCCGACAGGGTATAGCCCAAGGCATTGAGCGCCATGGCGTTGTCCGGGTCGCGCTTGATGATCAGGCGCAGGTCTTTTTCCATCTGCGCCAGGTCATTGCGTTTTTCCGCCTGCATGGCGCGGGTGTACAGCAAGTTGAGGTCGTCGGGGTACTGCAGCAAGGCTTGTTGCAGCAGTTTCCAGGCACGCTCGCCTTGATTATTGGCCGACAATGTTTCGGCCTGGATCAAATAGAGCTGGATCGCGTAGTCCGGTTCGGCATCCCGTGCCGCTGCCAGGCGTTTTTCTGCCTCGTCGGTGCGGCCGTTGCTCATCAGGATATCGGCTTGGCGAAGTTGGGCTGGCAGATAGTCATTGCCGGGGCCGACCTGAGCGTATTCAAGCAAGGCTGCTTGTGGGTCATTGCGCTCTTCGGCAATGCGGCCGAGGTTCAGGTGCGCTGAATCCACATGGCTTTCGCGCTGGATCAGTTCTTCAAGGTACCCCTTGGCCTCGTCCCAGGCCTTGGCTTCCAGGCACACCAGCGCCAGGGAGTAACGCAGTTCGTCGTCATCCGGGTACTGCTGGACCAG
The DNA here is from genome assembly GCF_002255865.1 of Pseudomonas sp. PGPPP1. Lineage (NCBI taxonomy): Bacteria > Pseudomonadati > Pseudomonadota > Gammaproteobacteria > Pseudomonadales > Pseudomonadaceae > Pseudomonas > Pseudomonas sp. PGPPP1. The sequence goes on from NZ_NKIG01000018.1 coordinate 4,456, forward strand.
GTTGGCGAACTGCACTTTGGCGTCCTCCATACGGTCCTGCTCTACCAGCATGCGCGCGTAAGTCAGGCGCAGGCGTTTGTCGTCCGGGTACTTCTTGATGCTTTTTTCCAGCAGCGGAATCGCTTCCTTGCCGCGATTGAGGTTTTGCAGCAGGCGCGCACGCAGCAGGATCGGGGCGATTTCGCCTTCTTCCGGCGGATTCTGCTCCAGCAACTTGAGCGCGGCGTCGGTCTCATCGTCCTGTTGCAGCAGCAAGGCCTTGCCGAAAATCAGCTGGCTGTTCTTGGGGTGCTTTTGCAGCAGGCGGTCGAAGCTCTTCATCAGGCCATTGCGAGTGTCCTGGTCGGTGTCGGCGGCCGACAATGCAAGGAAGTCGAAATGCGTGTCACCCTTGCCCTGCAGGACCTTCTCCATATAAACCATGGAGTCGTCATAGCGCCCGGCGCGCGCCAATTGAATGGCCGCAGCCCGCTGCGCTTCCAGGTCGTCCGGCGCGTTTTTCGCCCAGATCAGCGACGTGTCCAATGCTGCCTGGTCGGCCCCCAGGTATTCGGCAATGCGGAATGCCCGCTCCGAGATCCCTGGATCCTGAGTGTTGATGGCCTGGGTCACGTAGTTATCCAGGGCAATATCGAAACGATTACGCTGGCCGGCGAGTTCTGCCGACAATAGGCTGTAGATCGTTTCTTCACTGAACGAAGAATAAACCTTGGGCTTTTCAGGGGCGGGGGTGCTGTCTTCCACCGGCGGCGTACCGTCCGGCGACACGGGGGCCATGGCCTGGCAGCCGCTAAGGAAGACAAAAGCAAGGAGCAACGCGGAAGATCTATTCATATAGGAAGAGGACGACTAACCTGCGGTCGGATCATCATGACACAAGCCTTCGGCCAAACATAACCGAGTCTCAGTTGGTGCCTTTATAGACACAAGGCATTAGGACAATAGCCTACGGTGGTTGTTCTGAATCATTCGAAGTAGGACAATTGTCGGCTTCTCGACATCATCAGCGATATTGAATGGCCTTCCTCGCACTCGGTATTAACCATAAAACTGCCACCGTGGACGTGCGCGAGCGCGTGGCGTTTACGCCGGAGCAGTTGGTTGAGGCCTTGCAGCAGCTCTGCCGGCTCACCGACAGCCGCGAAGCTGCGATCCTTTCAACCTGCAATCGCAGCGAGCTTTATATAGAGCAGGAACATCTTTCAGCGGATGTGGTGCTGCGCTGGCTGGCTGATTACCACCATTTGAGCCTCGACGACCTGCGCGCAAGCGCATATGTGCACGAAGAGGATGCGGCAGTTCGTCACATGATGCGTGTGGCCGCCGGTCTCGACTCGCTGGTATTGGGCGAGCCGCAGATCCTGGGCCAGATGAAATCCGCCTACGCTGTGGCGCGTGAGGCCGGTACCGTCGGCCCACTGCTGGGCCGTTTGTTCCAGGCCACGTTCAATTCCGCCAAGCAGGTGCGCACCGACACCGCCATCGGTGAAAACCCGGTGTCCGTGGCATTTGCCGCCGTCAGCTTGGCCAAACAGATTTTCAGTGACTTGCAGCGCAGCCAGGCCCTGCTGATCGGCGCCGGCGAGACCATTACCCTGGTCGCCCGTCATCTGCATGACCTGGGTGTGAAACGCATTGTGGTGGCCAATCGCACGCTTGAGCGCGCCAGCATCCTCGCCGAACAGTTCGGCGCCCATGCCGTGCTGCTCTCGGATATTCCGGCTGAATTGGTGCGCAGCGACATCGTCATCAGCTCCACCGCCAGTCAATTGCCGATCCTGGGCAAAGGCGCGGTGGAGAGCGCGTTGAAGCTGCGCAAGCACAAGCCGATCTTCATGGTGGATATCGCCGTCCCACGGGATATCGAGCCCGAAGTCGGCGAGTTGGACGACGTTTACCTCTATAGCGTCGACGATCTGCATGAAGTGGTCGCCGAAAACCTCAAGAGCCGCCAGGGTGCTGCCCAGGCCGCCGAAGAAATGGTCAGCACCGGCGCCGAAGACTTCATGGTGCGCCTGCGCGAACTGGCGGCGGTGGATGTGCTCAAGGCGTATCGTCAGCAAGGCGAACGCCTGCGCGACGAGGAACTGAGCAAGGCCCAGCGCTTGCTGGCCAATGGCAGCAGCGCTGAAGAAGTGCTGATGCAACTGGCCCGAGGCCTCACCAACAAATTGCTCCACGCGCCTAGCGTACAGCTTAAAAAATTGACTGCCGAAGGCCGCCTCGATGCGCTGGCCATGGCCCAAGAACTTTTTGCCCTCGGTGAGGGCGCGTCAGATAGCTCTTCGGATAAAAAACCGCAATGAAAGCGTCACTGCTCAATAAACTGGACGTGCTCCAGGACCGTTTCGAAGAACTGACCGCCTTGCTTGGCGATGGCGAAGTCATTGCCGATCAGACCAAGTTTCGTGCCTATTCCAAGGAATACGCCGAAGTTGAACCCGTGGTGGCCACCTATAAAAACCTGCTGAAAGTACAGGCCGACCTTGAAGGCGCCCAGGCGCTACTCAAGGACAGCGACCCGGACATGCGTGAAATGGCCGTGGAAGAAGTCCGCGAAGCCAAGGAAAAGCTCGCGGAGCTGGAAAGCGACCTGCAACGCATGCTGCTGCCTAAAGACCCGAATGACGGCCGTAACGTGTTCCTCGAAATCCGTGCGGGCACCGGCGGTGACGAAGCGGCGATCTTCTCCGGCGACCTGTTCCGCATGTATTCGCGCTATGCCGAGCGTCGTGGCTGGCGCGTGGAAATCCTCTCGGAGAACGAGGGCGAGCACGGCGGCTATAAAGAAGTCATCGCGCGGGTTGAAGGCGACAACGTTTACGGCAAGCTCAAGTTCGAGTCCGGTGCCCATCGCGTGCAGCGTGTTCCGGCGACTGAATCGCAGGGGCGTATCCACACCTCCGCCTGCACCGTGGCCGTGTTGCCCGAGCCGGACGAGCAGGAAGCCATCGAGATCAACCCGGCAGACCTGCGAGTCGACACGTACCGTTCGTCGGGCGCCGGCGGCCAGCACGTCAACAAGACCGACTCGGCAATCCGCATTACTCACTTGCCGTCGGGCATCGTGGTGGAGTGCCAGGAAGAACGTTCCCAGCACAAGAACCGGGCGCGGGCGATGTCCTGGCTGTCGGCCAAGCTCAACGACCAGCAAACCAGTGCCGCTGCCAACGCGATTGCCAGCGAGCGTAAGTTGCTGGTGGGCTCGGGCGACCGTTCCGAGCGCATCCGTACCTACAACTTTGCCCAGGGCCGGGTCACCGACCACCGGGTCAACCTCACCCTCTATTCCCTCGACGAGATTCTTGCCGGTGGCGTTGACGCGGTGATCGAGCCTTTGCTCGCCGAATACCAGGCTGACCAACTGGCAGCGATAGGTGAATAAATGACCATCATTGCCAGCTTGCTACGCGCCGCCGACCTGCCCGACTCGCCTACCGCGCGCCTGGATGCCGAATTGTTGCTGGCCGCGTCCTTGGGCAAGTCCCGGAGTTACTTGCACACCTGGCCGGAAAAAATTGTCAGCAGCGAAGACGCATTGACCTTTGCGGGCTACCTGCAACGCCGTCGCGGCGGTGAGCCGGTCGCGTACATCCTCGGCCAGCAGGGCTTCTGGAAGCTCGACCTGGAAGTAGCGCCCCACACACTGATCCCGCGCCCAGACACTGAATTGCTGGTGGAAGCCGCCTTGGAGTTGTTGCCGGCTACGCCCACCCAGGTCCTGGACTTGGGCACCGGCAGCGGCGCCATCGCCTTGGCCCTGGCCAGCGAACGCCCGGCCTGGCACGTTACCGCCGTCGACCGCGTGTTGGAAGCCGTGGCCCTGGCCGAACGCAACCGCCAGCGCCTGCACCTCAAGAACGCCACAGTGTTGAACAGTCATTGGTTCAGCGCCCTGCAAGGCCACAGCTTCGACCTGATCATCAGCAACCCGCCGTATATCGCCGCCAACGACCCACACTTGGTGGCCGGTGACGTGCGTTTTGAACCGGCCAGTGCGCTGGTGGCGGGCCATGACGGCCTGGACGACTTGCGCCAGATCATCAAGGAAGCCCCCGCGCATTTGAATGCCGGTGGGTGGCTGTTGCTTGAACATGGCTACGACCAGGCCCCCGCTGTGCGCGACCTGTTGCAAAGCCAGGGTTTTGAAGACGTGCACAGCCGTATCGACCTCGGCGGTCACGAACGCATCACGTTGGGACGCCGCCCGTGCTGACCGACCAGGAGCTGTTGCGCTATAGCCGGCAGATCCTGTTGCAGCAGGTCGACATCGATGGGCAATTGCGCTTGAAAAACGGCCGCGCCCTGATCATCGGCCTCGGCGGGTTGGGTGCACCGGTAGCACTGTATCTGGCAGCGGCGGGGGTGGGTGAACTGCATCTTGCCGATTTTGATACCGTCGACCTGACCAACCTGCAACGCCAGATCATTCACGACACCGACAGCGTCGGGCAGACCAAAGTCGATTCGGCCCTGCGCCGGCTGACTGCGATCAATCCCGAGATCACGCTGGTTACCCATCGCAGCGCGCTGGATGCCGATTCACTGGCGGCGGCGGTCGAAGCGGTAGACGTGGTGCTTGATTGCAGTGACAACTTTTCTACCCGCGAAGCGGTCAACGCCGCCTGTGTGGCCGCCGCCAAGCCCCTGATCAGCGGCGCCGCGATTCGCCTGGAAGGGCAGTTGTCGGTGTTTGATCCGCGCCGCCCCGAAAGCCCCTGCTACCACTGTATCTACGGGCACGGCAGCGACACCGAACTCACCTGCAGCGAAGCCGGTGTGGTGGGGCCGCTGGTGGGCCTGGTCGGTAGCCTGCAAGCTTTGGAAGCCTTGAAGTTGCTGGCCGGTTTCGGCGAGCCGCTGGTGGGGCGCTTGCTGCTGATCGATGCCTTGACCACACGTTTTCGCGAGCTACGCGTCAAGCGTGATCCCGGTTGCAGCGTGTGCGGGACGCAACATGGTTAAGGACGCGCCCATCGGTGTGTTCGATTCCGGCGTCGGCGGGTTGTCGGTGCTGGATGAAATCCAGCAACTGCTGCCCCACGAATCGCTGCTGTATGTGGCCGATTGCGGGCATATCCCTTACGGCGAAAAAAGCCCTGCATTCATTCTTGAGCGCTCGCGAAGGGTTGCTGAATTTTTTCGCGAAAAAGGCGCCAAGGCATTTGTAATTGCGTGTAACACCGCGACGGTCGCGGCGGTTGCGGACCTGAGGCAGGACTACCCGGACTGGCCACTGGTGGGCATGGAGCCTGCCGTCAAACCGGCGGCTGCCGCCACCCGCAGTGGCGTGGTCGGTGTACTCGCTACCACCGGCACGCTGCAAAGCGCAAAATTTGCCGCCTTGCTCGACCGGTTTGCCACTGATGTGCGGGTCATCACCCAGCCCTGCCCGGGTCTTGTGGAGTTGATCGAAACCGGCGACCTGAACAGCCCGGCTTTGCGCCACATGCTGCAGGGCTATCTGGCGCCGTTGCTCAGCGCCGGCTGCGACACCATCATCCTCGGCTGCACCCACTATCCCTTCCTCAAGCCGCTTTTGGCGCAGATGCTGCCACCCAGCATCATCCTCATCGACACCGGCGCGGCCGTGGCGCGTCAGCTCAAGCGTTTGCTGGGCGAGCGTGACCTGTTGGCCGACGGCAATCCTGAACCGGCACAGTTCTGGACCAGCGGCGACGTGTATCACCTAAGAAATATCCTACCAACACTATGGAAATACCCAGGCGTTGTGCGAAGCTTCGATGCGTGAAAAATTCGTGAAATATCGGGGGAATAAGCTGGAACTTCTGTCTACGCGCCAGCTTCTATAGCCAGTTAGTCTGTACAAAAACCATAAACTTTGTTCGGAAGGGATGTTTCTTATGAAGCGCTTGTTCTGTTTGGCTGCGATTGCGGCCGTTGTTGTAGGACACTCGGTTTCAGCCCAGGCCGCTGGCCTGGAATTGGGGGTGGGGAGTACCAGTGATTCGACCATGACCTATCGGCTGGGGCTGACGTCGGACTGGGACAAAAGCTGGTGGCAGAGCGAAACAGGTCGTCTTACCGGCTATTGGAGTGGCGCCTACACCTACTGGGACGGTGACAAGCGCGCGAGCGTGAGCAGCCTGTCGTTCTCGCCGGTGTTTGTGTACGAATTTGCCGGGGAAAAGGTCAAGCCCTACATCGAGGCGGGGATTGGCGTGGCGGTGTTCTCGCGCACGCAGGTCGAGGACAACAATATCGGCCAGGCCTTTCAGTTCGAAGACCGTTTGGGTTTCGGCCTGCGCTTTGCCGGTGGGCATGAAGTGGGGATTCGTGCCACGCACTATTCCAACGCGGGCATCAGCAGCAACAACGATGGGGTAGAAAGCTACTCGCTGCACTACACCTTGCCGCTGTAACCCTTCAAAACACCGCATAACCAATGTGGGAGCGAGCAAGCCCGCTCCCACATTTGGTTCTGTTCTTATCTGAAAGTCAGCGATACGCCGTCGCAATCCCCTGCCGCTCTTCCAGGCACTCCGGCGCACCCATCTCGAACTCCCGGCAAATCAACGGCCGTCGTTCATAGATCGTGCACATCATGGTGTCGCGGTCTAGCGCGGCGCACCAGCCGTCGTCCAGGCGCAGCATCACTTCGCCGCCCCAATCGTCGGTATCGATATAGCGCTCCGGCACGCCCGTGTCGGTGATCAGCATCACTTCCAATTGGCAGCAGCAGGCTGCGCACGTCGAGCAGGTGACGGCGGGTTCGGTGATTTGGGTGTGGGGGATGTTGGTCATAGGCGCGCAGTGTAAGGCAAGCCGGTGTCGTGCGTATGAATGCTCTGACGGGCGTCAGTGTCCGAGTTGGTCCGCAACCCAATGCAGCACGGGAAACAGCAGCGCCCAAAGCAGGGCCAGGCCGATCAGCGTGGTGGCGGTGCCATAGCCGAAACTGACCCCGGCCAATTGGCTGCCCGCGTAATACGACAGCGGTCCACCCACCGCGCCCAACAGGCTGGATCGCCACCAGGGCTGTGCACTCCAGGCCAGGCAATGGCGCAACGTGGTCGCCAACAATGCCCACAACAGGATCAACCAAAACGGAATCAACGGCCCAGGCAGGCTGAAATGAAACACGCCGAAGGTGCGCAGCGAGGTGTCTATCACTGTTCCCAGCAAGGTCACGGCGAGGATCACTTGGCCGTCCTTGGACCAGGCGCTTATCCACAGCAGGTGGATGGCCAGAACCGCCAGCCCCACCAGCAACCATCGACTATTCCCGCCGAGTACACAGGCAAACCAGCCACACTGGAACAGTACGGCATTCGCCAACGGTTTAAGCACTGAAACGCCCGAGCAATGGCGGGTTGAGCGCGGCCGGCTTGGCCAACAGTAATTGTGCGGTACCAATCGTGCGTTCCATAAACCCACCCTCGCAGTAGCACAAGTAGAACTCCCACAAGCGCAGGAAGTACTCATCGTAGCCCAACTCTGCCAGACGGCCATGGGCGCGGCGAAAGTTCTCATGCCACAGGCGCAGGGTTCGCGCGTAGTGCAGGCCGAAATCCTCCATGTGCATCAGGTTCATGTCGGTGTCGCGGCTGACGATCTCAAGCATCTTTTGCACACAGGGCAGGGCGCCGCCGGGGAAGATGTAACGCTGGATAAAGTCGACGTTGCTCTTGGCTTGTTCGTAGCGTTGGTCGCGGATGGTGATGGCTTGCAGCAACATCAGGCCATTGTCCTTGAGCAGGTGCGCGCACTGTTTGAAGTAGGTCGGCAGGAAGCGATGGCCCACCGCTTCGATCATTTCGATGGACACCAATTTGTCGTACTGGCCAGTGAGGTCGCGGTAGTCCTGCAACAGCAGGGTGACCTGGCCTTGCAGCCCCAGGGCCTCGATACGTTTTTCGGTATAGGCGAACTGTTCCTTGGACAAGGTCGTGGTGGTGACCTTGCAGCCGTAGTGCTGCGCGGCATACAACGCCATGCTGCCCCAGCCGGTGCCGATTTCCAGCAGATGGTCGTCGGGCTTGAGCGCGAGCTTCTGGCAGATACGTTCCAGTTTGTTCAACTGCGCCTGTTCCAGGGTGTCGTCGGGTGTCAGGAACTGCGCCGCCGAGTACATCATGGTCGGGTCGAGGAATTCCTCGAACAGGTCGTTGCCCAGGTCGTAGTGGGCGGCGATGTTTTTTTGCGAGCCTTTGCGCGTATTGCGGTTGAGCCAGTGCAAACCCTGGGTGAGTGGCCGAGCCAGGCGCGCCAGGCCGCCTTCCATCGCGTCGAGCACGTCCAGGTTGCTGACCATCACGCGCACCACCGCGGTCAGGTCCGGGCTGCTCCAGTAACCATGGATAAACGCCTCGCCGGCGCCGATGGAGCCGTTGGCCGCCACCAGGCCCCACACCGCCGGATCGAGGATCTGGATTTCCCCCAACAGGTGCGCCTCGCGCGCGCCGAACACTTGGCGTTCGCCCTCCTCAATCACCACCAACTGGCCGTGGCGCAGTTGGCTGAGTTGACGCAGTACGGCCTTGCGCAGCAGTGCGCTGGTCATGCCGTTGACGTTCAGGCGGTTGGCCTTGACCGATAAGCTAGGGGTTTTCATGGCGGCGATCCTTGGGATACCCGACTGCAATACGAGCGTCGCCATCGGCGGCCCGGTGGGGGAAAATCGGTGTGCGTTTGAGCAACAGGCGCAGAGCCTGCCAGTAGATAGCGAGGCAGGTCTTGGCGGTCATCCACGGAAAGCGCCACAGGTAGCGATGCAAGCTGGCGCGGTTGAGGGCTTCCTTTTGCAGGCTCAAGGTGGCATCGAAGACTTTTTGCGCGCCCTGCCAGTCGGCCATATGCACGCCAAGCCTGGCGGCGGGCGGGCTGAAGCTCATGCGGTATTCTAGGTCACGCGGCAGGAACGGCGACACATGAAAGGCCTTGGCCACGGCGAAATGCTGGTGCTCATCGGCGCCCAGTGCCATGGCCGGCAGCACGTAGTGATAGCGCTCGCGCCATGGGGTGTTGGTCACTTCACACAGGATCGCGGCCAGTTGCCCGTCGGCCTCGAAGCAGTAGAAGAAACTCACGGGGTTAAAGGCCAGGCCCCAACTGCGGGCCTGGGTCAGTAGGCAGATAACGCCCTGGGGCGTACGCCCCAGGGCCTTGCCGACTTCTTGGCGCACGGCATCGCTCAAGCTCATGCCGGTACGCGTCAATTCACGCAGGTAGTCCTGCTGGCGAAAACCGAACGGCGCAAAGCGGCTGGGTCCGGCCAGGGGCGATAGCCCAAGTACCTCATGTTCCTCGCTCAAATCCAAATACAGCAGGCCGATGCGGTAGCGAAAGGCATGAGCCTTGGGCGCAAACCGGCGATGGGCAATCCAGCCGCTGTACAGGGCGCTGTTCACAGGCTTTCCCCGAACGCTTGGGCCACGCGCAGGGCGCTGACCACGCCGTCTTCGTGAAAGCCGTTAGCCCAGTAAGCGCCGCAGTAAAAGGTGTTGCGGGTGCCGAACAATTCTTCCCAACGTGCTTGGGCCGCCACCGCCGCAAGGCTGTATTGCGGGTGGGCGTAGGTGTAGCGAGCCAGCACTTTCAGCGGGTTGATCGCCGGCGTCTGGTTGAGGCTGACGCAAAAGGTAGTGTCGCTGTCGATGCCTTGCAGGATGTTCATGTCATAGGTGACCGCAGCCTGGGTTTGGGCGTTGCCGCTCAGCCGGTAATTCCAGCTGGCCCAGGCCAGTTTGCGGTCGGGCAGCAGGCGGGTGTCGGTGTGCAGCACCACGTCGTTGTCGGCATAGGGGAGGGCGCCGAGGATCTCTTGCTCGGCCTGGCTGGGGTCGGCGAGCAACGCCAGTGCCTGGTCGCTGTGGCAGGCAAGCACCACGCGGTCAAAGGCCTCGCTGCCAGCTGGGCTGTGGATAACCACGCCGTCGCCGGTACGCTCAACTTTATCCACAGGGCAGTTGAGGCGGATCTGTTCGCGAAAGCGGCGGGTCAGCGGCTCGATATAGCTGCTGGATCCGCCCTCGATCACACACCACTGCGGGCGATTGCTCACCGAGAGCAAGCCATGGTTCTTGAAGAAACGCACAAAGAACTGCAATGGAAAGCCGAGCATGTCCGCCAGGGACATCGACCAGATCGCCGCGCCCATCGGCACGATGTAATGCCGGATAAACCGTTCGCCGTAGCCGCCCGCGTTGAGGTAATCGCCCAGGGTCATCTCGGCGCTGATGCGCTGCTCTTGCAGGTCCTGCGGCGCCTGGCGGTTGAAGCGCAGGATGTCGCGCAGCATGCCCCAAAACCCCGGCGACAGGATATTGCGACGCTGGGCAAACAGGCTGTTGAGGTTGTTGCCGTTGTACTCAAGCCCGGTCTGTTCGTCGCACACCGAAAAGCTCATTTCGGTGGGTTTGAACTTGACCCCGATCTGCCCCAGCAGACGGATGAAGTTGGGGTAGGTCCAGTCGTTGAACACGATAAAACCGGTGTCCACCGCATAGCGTTTACCCTCGACCGTGACATTGACCGTGTGGGTATGCCCGCCGATACGGTCGCCCGCCTCGAACAGCGTGATCTCATGCTGGCGGCTGAGCAGGTAGGCGCTGGTCAGTCCGGCGATACCGCTGCCGATAATGGCGATCTTCACAGGTCGTCCTTTTTCGGTGGCGGGCTACGCAGCATGCGTTTGCCGATGATCAACTGGGCGCGGTTGGGCAACTTCGACAGCGGCCACAGGGTGGCGATGAACAGCGCGGGAAAGGCGATTTCCAGCGGACGCTTTTCCAGCTTGGCGAAGATATGCCGCGCAGCCTTGTCCGCCGGCCAACTCAAGGGCATCGGGAAGTCGTTGCGTTCGGTCAGCGGCGTGTCGACAAACCCCGGGCTGATCACCGTCACGTCGATGTTTTCCGGTGACAGGCTGATACGCAGGGATTCGAACAGGTAGCGCAGGCCTGCCTTCGATGCGCCGTAGGCTTCGGCGCGCGGCATCGGCAGGTAGGTCACCGCACTTGCGACGCCTACCAGATGAGGCGTGCGACCTGCGCGCAGCAACGGCAAGGCGGCCTCGATGCAGTAACTGCTGGCCAGCAGGTTGGTACGCACCACGTGCTCGATGATCGATGAATCAAATTGCTTGGCGTCGACATATTCACAGGTGCCGGCGTTCAGGATCACGGTGTCCAGCGCGCCCCAGGCTGCCTCGATCTGTTCGCCGATTTCACGCACGGTCTGGCTGTTGGTCAGGTCGCCGGCCACCACCAGCACCTGGCCCGGATAGTGTGCGGCCAGCGTGTCCAAAGGGCCTTTGGAGCGTGAACTCACGGCAACATGAGCGCCGCTGTTGAGCAGCTCGATGGCCAGCGCGGCACCGATACCACTGCTGGCGCCGGTCAGCCAATAACGACGGGGCGTCGGTGCGTTCATGCCATTCTCCTTTTCAGCCAGCCGACGACATTGCCCAGCACGGGCAAGTGTTCGTACAACATGGCGCCGGCATCGAAATAGTCGCGGTGGCGGTAGACCTTGTCGCGCCACATCAAGTGAGAACAACCTTCCACCCGGATCACCTTGCCGTTGGCCAGGCGCGGGTGGCAAAAACTCATCTTCCAACGTAGGTAACCTTCGCCTTCGGCCACCTGGTCAAAACCGTAGAAGTCGAAGCGTAGCTGGCTGACATTGCTGTACAGCTCGGCGAAGTAGCGGTGCATGGCAGGCAGGCCATGCACTTCATGCAGCGGGTCGGCAAAGGCGATGTCCTGACTGTACAAGCTGTCGAGCAGGTGCAGGTTGTGCTTGTCCAGCGTGGCGAAGGTCTGGGCGAACCGGCGCAGGAAGTCACTCATGAATGCCTCCGGCGGCTTCGCGCGACGGCAGGCTGCGGAAGGCGGCCAAGGCGCGTTCGCGGGATTTTTTCAGGTCGACGATGGCACGTGGGTAATCGGCCACGCCAAACAATCCGCCGACCGCTTCGGGGTTGTGCACGTCCTTTTTATTCAGCGCGGCCAGTTCCGGCAGCCAGTGCTTGATGAAGACGCCTTCGCTGTCGAATTTTTCCGATTGGCTCAGCGGGCTGAAAATCCGGAAATACGGTGCCGAGTCGGTGCCGGTGGATGAGCTCCACTGCCAACCGCCGTTGTTGGCGGCCAGGTCGCCGTCGATCAGGTGACGCATGAAGAAGCGCTCGCCTTCGCGCCAGTCGATCAGCAAATTCTTGGTGAGGAACATCGCCACCACCATGCGCAGGCGGTTGTGCATCCAGCCGGTTTCGAGCAATTGGCGCATGGCCGCGTCAATGATCGGCAAGCCGGTGCGGGCCTCCTGCCAGGCGGCGAGATCCTTAGGGGCATCGCGCCAGGCGACCGCTTCGGTTTCGGGGCGGAATGCGCGGTGGCGAGAGACCCGTGGGTAGCCCACCAAGATATGTTTGTAGAACTCGCGCCACAGCAGCTCGTTGATCCAGGTGATGGCGCCCATGTCACCGCTTTCGAATTCACCCTGATTGGTTTGCAGGGCGGCATGCAGGCACTGGCGCGGTGAAACGACGCCGGCGGCAAGGTACGCCGAGAGCTGGCTGGTGCCGGGCTTGGCGGGGAAGTCGCGTTCGTCCTTGTAATAGCTGATCTGCTGGTCGGCGAAGGCCTCGAGACGGCGGCGGGCTTCGTCCTCACCGGCTGGCCAGAGGGCGCGCAGGGTGTCGCTGGGCGGTTCGAAGCCCTCGACGGTTTGCGGTACGGTGTCGCCCTTTATCGCGAGTTTTGCCTGGGCCTTCGGCGTAGCCACCAGACGCGGCAAGCTGCTGTGCAGGCGGGTGTAGCAAACCTTGCGGAACTGGCTGAACACCTGGAAGTACGTGCCGGTCTTGGTCAGCACGCTGCCGGGTTGGAAAAACAACTGGTCCAGGTAGCTGTGGAAGCTCACACCGTCAGCTTCCAGTGCCTTGGACACGGCTACATCACGACGGCTTTCGTGGATGCCGTATTCCTCGTTGACGTGTACCGACTCCACCGACAGCTCGCGGCACAACTGGCTCAACACGGCTGGCGCCTGGTCCCAGGTCGCGGCATTGCGAATCAGCAATGGAATATTCAGTTCAGCCAGCGCTTGGCTCAGGTGCTGCACATTACGCAGCCAGAAATCCACTTTGCACGGCGCATCATCGTGGGCTCGCCACTGCTCAGGCGTGATCAGGTAAACGGCCGCGATCGGGCCTCGCTGGCTCGCGGCGGCCAGGGCGGTGTTGTCGTGTAGGCGCAGGTCGGTGCGCAGCCAGATCAAATGCATTTAAAGAAGTCCACGCTGGATCAGTATCTGGTGGGCCGACAGTGGGTCTTCGGCCACGAACAATTCAGGGGTGTCACGGGTTAATACGGCCAACTCGGCCTGGTGGATGCATACCGTTGGTCCGACGATCAACTTTGGGCAACTGACGCCGCCCAGAAATTTTGCGAATGCCGACAGGTGGAGCGCCTTGCTTGAATACATCAGCACGGCGCGCGGTTGCAGGTGTTCCACTGCCAGGCCCAGCTCGCCGGCGGGCAGCGGCCAGTCGAACACTTCCACCGGGCAGTTGGCGCTGCTGGCCAGCCATGCGCTCAGCCACAAATGCGGTTCCAGGGGGAGATCGGACTGGTTGACCAGCAGCAACGCCGGCCCCTGCAATTGGCGGTTGTTGTGATAGATGCGCGCCCCAAACTTGCTGCGCAGCCAAGACAGGAAAAATACCCGTTCCATCTGCGCGCCAAACTGGCCCTGCCAGCGTTGTTCCAGTTCATGCAGCAACGGCATCAGCAGTTGCTCGCACAGGGTGCGTGGCGGATAGAGCGCCATGGCCTGGTTGAAGGCATCGTCGACCCGGCGTTCGGCCAGTTCGCTGATGGCTTGCACCAGGTTTTGGCGCAAGGTGTGCCATTCGTTCTCTACCGCATCGGGAATCGGCTGGGCGGAATCGATCAAGCCTTTGACTTGGCTGACCGGCACGCCGCGATTGAGCCAGGTGAGGATGGTGTGGATGCGTTGCACATGTTCATCGCTGAACAGTCGATGGCCCTTGGGCGTGCGCTGGGGCACGATCAGGCCATAGCGGCGCTCCCAGGCGCGCAGGGTCACGGCGTTGACGCCGGTCTGGCGCGCCACTTCGCGAATCGGCAGCCAGCCGTCTTCGATGGCTTGGGTGAGGTCTTCTTGCAGGGCTGCTTTCATGGGTTAGATCGCGTTACGCAGGCTGAGATTTTCCGGGTGCGGTTGCAGGTAGGCCTGCTGCGCGATGTAGCGGTCCGGGTGTTGGCGGAAGTGGTGTTTAAGCAAGGTCAACGGCACCACCAGCGGCACGATGCCGTGGCGGTACTGGCCGATGACGGTCTGCATTTCCTGTTTGTCGTCGGCGCTGATGACCTGCTTGAGGTAGCCGCTGATGTGTTGCAGCACGTTGGTGTGGGTGCCACGGGTGGCGCACTTGCTGAGGCCGGTCATCAGCTCGCTGAAATAACAGGCGGCCAGCTCATCGAGGTTGGCATCCTTGCCCATGCTGCCCAACAAGTGGCCGAGGCTTTTGTAATGCGCCGGGCTGTGGGCCATCAGCAGGTATTTGTAGCGCGAGTGAAAGGCCAGCAGTCGGTGGCGGGTCAGGCCTTCGGCGAGCAACTGTTGCCAACTGGCGTAGACAAAAACGCGGGTCAGGAAATTTTCGCGCAGCACCGGGTCATTCAGCCTGCCGTCTTCTTCGACGGGCAGGTTGGGGTGGCGTGTGCAAAAGGCCTGGGCGTAGATGCCGCGCCCGCCGCCGTCCACCGGGGTGCCGTTGTCGCGGTAGACCTTGACCCGTTCCAGGCCGCAGGACGGCGATTTCTGCATGAAGATATAGCCGCACAGGTCGGTGTGTTCCGAGGCCATCTGCTGGCCGTAATCATCCAGTGGCTGGGTCACGTTCAGTTCGCGGTGCACAGTACCCACGGCTTGCGGATGCGCCGGATCGCCCACCAGGCGTATCGGCTCACGGGGAATGCCCAGGCCAATGGCGACTTCTGGGCACAGCGGCACAAAGTCGAAGTAGTCGGTGAGGGTCTGGCTGCACAGCAGGGATTGTTTATGTCCGCCGTTGAAGCGCACGTTCTCGCCCAGCAGGCAGGCGCTGATCGCGATCTTCGGTTTGTGGGTGCTGGACATGTTCGAACCTCTGCAAGATTCCTGTACAAGATCGAAAGCTTGTACAACTAAATCTCATCATAGGTTTGATCCTGTACAAGTCAAATTATTTGTACAAGTTTTGCGAGGGGGCTACTGCCAGCCGATTTTCCAGTCTTCGGCATTTTGCAGGGTTTGCCAGGCGAGGCGTTCGACGCGTCGGGTCATGACGGCCTGCAGTTCGATTTCCAGCACGGTGCCTTCTTCGTCACGGAACAGTTCTGTGACCAGGAAATGTTTTTCCTTGTTCTGGGGGCGTGCTGCTGTCCACTTCGACAGCAGCAATTTGGCGGGATTGATGCGGTTCATTGCAGGTGTTCGATCAAGCGTCGCGCGGCTTCCTGGCCGCTGAGCCACGCACCCTCGACTCGGCCTGACAGGCACCAATCGCCACACACGTACAGGCCCAGGTCGGCGTCGGCCAGCACACCGAATTCATGGCTGCTGGAGGGGCGCGCGTAGAGCCAGCGGTGCGCCAGGCTGAACGACGGCGCAGGCATGGCGCTGTGCAGCAGTTCGGCAAATGCGCCGTGCAGGTGTTCGATCACTGCTTCCTTGGGCAGGTCCAGGTGGGCCCTGCTCCAGGCGCTGGTGGCATGCAGCACCCAAGTGTCGAGGGCCGTGTCGCGTCCCGGTTTGCTGCGGTTGCGCGCCAGCCAGTCGAGGGGGCTGTCCTGCACGAAGCAGCCTTCCATGGGGGTGTCCAGCGGGGTGTCGAAGGCCAGGGCGATGGCCCAGGTGGGGTCCATCTTCACGCCAGCGGCGGCGCTCGCCAGCTTCGGCGCGGCGGCGAGCAGGGCAGTGGCTTGGGGCGCTGGGGTGGCAATGATCACGTGGCTGAACGGGCCGTGGTTGCCGCCGTCGGCGTCCAGCAGGTTCCAATGCTGGGTGCCCTGGAATACTTCGGTGATGCGGCAACCGAACTCCACCGGCAGGTCATCAAGCAGGGCGCGGGTGATTGCACTCATGCGCGGCGTGCCGACCCAGCGGATCTGCTCATCGGGGGAGGGCGTGAGTTGGCCGGACTTGAAGTTGTACAGCTGGGGTTTCCACTGCTCGGCCCAGCCGTTGCTTTGCCAGCGCTGCACTTCATTGACGAAGCGTCGGTCGCGGGCGGTGAAGTATTGTGCGCCCATGTCCAGTGAGCCGGCATCGCTGCGCTTGCTGGACATGCGGCCGCCACTGCCACGGCTTTTATCGAAGAGTTGTACAACGTGCCCCGCGTCTCGTAACGCTCGGGCGGCGGAGAGACCGGCGATGCCGGTGCCGATGATCGCGATGGGAACAGTCATGGGAGGCCTCGTTTTACCGTTGTGCACAGACTACGCCGACACCAATAGCTGTACAATATTGTTTTTTGGTATAAGTTTTGGCGTACCAGTTCTTACGGCGTGACCTATGGTTAAAGCTGAGGCTTAAGCCAGATGCTTAAACAAATGCCACGCCCGGTTACAAATGATCCCTGCATATAAAATAGACCAGTGATCGGCGGCGAACGTTACATGAGGAGCGTCCCATGCATATTTTGCTGACCGGCGGTACTGGCCTGATCGGCCGCCAACTTTGCCAACACTGGCTTGCGCAGGGCCATCGCCTGACCGTATGGAGCCGCCACCCGGAACACGTCGCCAAGGTATGCGGCGCTCAGGTGTCGGGAGTTGACCGCCTACAACAGGTTGTCGGCCCGGTGGACGCGGTCATTAACCTCGCCGGTGCGCCCATCGCGGATCGGCCTTGGACACACAAGCGCAAGGCGTTGTTGTGGAGCAGTCGCATCAGCCTTACCGAAACCCTGCTGGCGTGGCTTGAAGGGCTTGAGCAGAAACCGGCGGTGCTGATTTCCGGTTCGGCCGTGGGCTGGTACGGCGACGGTGGCGAGCGCGAGTTGACCGAAGCCAGTGGCCCCGTACGGGATGACTTCCCGAGCCAACTGTGTGTTGCCTGGGAAGAAACCGCCCAGCGCGCCGAAGCCTTGGGTATGCGTGTGGTGCTGGTGCGCACGGGCCTGGTGCTGGCAGCCGAGGGTGGCTTTTTGTCGCGGCTGCTATTGCCGTTCAAGCTGGCGCTGGGCGGGCCGATCGGCGATGGTCGGCAATGGATGCCTTGGGTGCATATCAAGGACCAAATCGCCCTGATTGATTTTCTTCTGCACAAGCCTGATGCCAACGGTCCTTATAATGCCTGCGCGCCACACCCGGTACGTAATCGCGAGTTCGCCAAGACCCTGGGCCAAGTGCTGCACCGCCCGGCGTTCATGCCGATGCCGGCCTTTGCGTTGAAGGTGGGCCTGGGTGAGTTGTCCGGTTTGTTGCTGGGCGGGCAGAAGGCGCTGCCCGAGCGGTTGTTGGCGGCGGGTTTCACTTTCCAGTTCACTGAGTTGCGTGCGGCTTTGGACGACTTGTCCAGCCGCCTCTAGAGATAGGATGTTGCATGACGGATCACGCGTTGTTACTGGTCAACCTGGGCTCGCCCAAGTCCACTTCGGTGGCCGATGTGCGCAGCTACCTCAATCAGTTTTTGATGGACCCTTACGTGATCGACCTGCCTTGGCCAGTGCGACGCTTGTTGGTGTCGCTGATCCTGATCAAGCGCCCCGAGCAGTCAGCCCACGCCTATGCGTCGATCTGGTGGGACGAAGGTTCGCCGCTGGTGGTGCTCAGCCGTCGACTGCAACAGCAGATGACCGCGCAGTGGACCCACGGCCCGGTGGAGTTGGCGATGCGTTATGGCGAGCCGTCCATTGAAAGCGTGCTGACCCGCCTCGTTGCCCAAGGCATTCGCAAGGTCACCCTGGCGCCGTTGTATCCGCAGTTTGCCGACAGCACCGTGACCACCGTGGTCGAAGAAGCACGACGTGTGGTGCGCGACAAAAAACTCGATCTGCAATTTGCCATTCTGCAACCGTTCTACGATCAACCCGAGTACCTCGACGCCCTGGTGGCCAGTGCCAAGCCGCACCTGCAGCAGGACTATGATCACCTGCTGTTCAGCTTCCACGGGTTGCCGGAACGGCACCTGCAAAAGCTCAACCCGGGGCATACCTTCGACGGTGCGACCGATTGCTGCGTGAACGCATCGCCTGAGGTGCGCGCCACCTGTTACCGCGGGCAGTGCTTCAGCGTGGCGCGGGACTTTGCGGCGCGCATGGGTCTGCCGGAGGACAAGTGGTCGGTGGCGTTCCAATCACGCTTGGGCCGGGCAAAGTGGATCGAACCGTATACTGAGGCCCGCTTGGAAAGCCTGGCCCAGCAAGGTGTGAAAAAGCTGCTAGTGATGTGCCCGGCGTTTGTAGCCGATTGCATCGAGACACTGGAAGAGATCGGGGATCGCGGGCTGGAGCAGTTCCGCGAGGCGGGAGGCGAGGAGTTGGTGCTGGTGCCGTGCCTGAATGATGATCCGCAGTGGGCGGCGGCGCTGAATACCTTGTGCGAAAAAGCTGCCGGATAGAAATCAAACTGTGGGAGCGGGCTTGCCCGCGATGAGGGTGTGTCAGTCGATAGATTGGTTGGCTGATATACCGCATTCGCGGGCAAGCCCGCTCCCACATTTTTTTGGTCGTGTTACAGGTTTAACGTAAGGCTGACGGTGAGGTTTCTCGGTTCGCCGGGGTTTATCCAATAACTGCTGTAGGACCGCTCGTAATACTTTTCATCGAACAGGTTGTTGAGGTTCAGGCCTACCGTGACATTTTCCGTGGCCTTGTAATGCGCCAACAAATCCACCGTGTGATAGGCCGGCAATTCGAAGCGCGTGCCCGCTTCACCCGAGCGATCCCCCACATACGTAAACGCCGCCCCCAGGTCAGATCCGCGCAACGCGCCATCCTGGAATTCATACACCCCCAACAGACTGCCGCTGCGCTTGGCCACGCCGAGAATCCGGCTGCCGGCGGGAATGGCTTTGTCGCCTTTGGTGACCTCGGCGTCGATGTAGGCAAAGGCGCCGATCACCCGTACGGCATCGGTCACTTGCCCGGTCAGTTGCAGGTCAACACCCTGGCTACGCGCCTTGCCCATGGCGCGGTTGAGGTTGGTGGCCGGGTCCAGGGTGAGCACATTTTCCTTTTCGATATGGAACGCGGCGACGGTGGCGCTGAGGCGGTCGTCGAACAGCTCGGTCTTGAGCCCCACTTCATAACCCACGCCTTCTTCCGGCTTGAAGGATTTGCTGTTGGCATCCAGGCCGCTATTGGGCTTGAACGAGGTGGACGCGTTGGCGAATACCCCCACTTGCGGCGTCAGTTGATACAGCAGGCCGGCGCGATGGGTGAGGGCGTCGTGGGTCTGATGGCTCTTGGGCGCGCCGTTGAAGTCTTCGATGCTTTGGTCGAAATGCTCAAAGCGTGCGCCGAGCATGCCGCGCAGGCGGTCGGTGAAGATGATCTGGTCTTGCAGGTTCAGGGCGTGGCTTTTGGTCTGTTCGAAGAAGTTGGTGCCGGAGCGCGTGCCGTTGGGTTTGGGCTGACCGTAGACCGGGTTGTAGATATCGATAGCGTAGGGACTGCCAGCGATAGCGGTCACACGTTCCTTCTTGCGGTAGTCCTCGTATTCGGTGCCGATCAGCAGTTCATGCTGCCAGCTGCCGATGTCGAACATTCCCCGCAGCTCAAGCTGGGTAATGCTGTCATGCCAACCGGTGGAGCGTTCGCGATAGCGTCGGTTGAGGGTATGCCCATCGGCATTCAACGCACGGTTTTCCGAGGCGTCGCCCCACAGGCTGCCTTGTTTGTAATGGCTGGCGAGGCGCAGTTTCCAGGCGTCATTAAGGTGGTGCTCAAGCGCGGCCTGGATGCGGTTGTTGTGGTTGCTGATGTCGCCATCGTTGGGCTCGCCGAGGAAGGTTGAGCGCGATACGCCGGAGGCGTCGACGATGCCACGGTCAAAGGTTGAGCGGTGGCGCACGAATTCGCTCTCCACCAGCAGGCTGGTGTCCGGGTCCAATTGCCAACTGAACGAAGGCGCGACAAACACCCGCTTGCTCTGCACGTGGTCGCGGAAGCTGTGGTTGTCTTCCACCGCCAGGTTGACCCGCGAGAGCACGGTACCCTCACTGTCCAGCGGGGTGTTGATATCCAGCGCGGTGCGGTAACGATCCCAACTGCCGGCGCTGGTTTGCAAGGTGGTGAAAGCCTCCGGCTGGGGCTTTTTGGTGACGATGTTTACGGTGCCGCCAGGGTCACCACGGCCATACAGGCTCGCGGCGGGGCCCTTGAGCACTTCGATGCGCTCGATATTGGCGGCGTCCGGAGTGCTCGGGTAACCGCGATTGGCGCTAAAGCCGTCCTGGTAGAACTCCGACGTTGTGAAGCCCCGCACGCTGTATTCGTACAAGGTCAGGCCGCCGAAATTGTTTTGCTTGGACACGCCGCCGGCAAATTCCAGGGCGCGTTCCACATTGGTGCTGCCCAGGTCCGTGAGGACAGTGGCGGGAATTACGCTGATGGATTGTGGGATGTCGCGCAGGGCGGTGTCAGTCTTGGTCGCGCTGGCGGAACGGGTGGCGCGGTAGCCCTTGACCGGTCCGGTGGCGGATTCGTAAGCGTCGGTGGTGACGCTGATGGTGTCTAGCTCTAGGGTGTTTTCTTCGGCGAAGGCAGGGTCGAGCAACAAGCCCAAGGCCAGGCCAGCCAAGGGGGCGATTTTTCGAGACGGCATGATAGAGCGTTCCAATAGCGATATTGAAACAATATAACATGACCAATGAGAATGAATCGCTTTGAAATATTACCTTACAGGTACCCGCGAACGGGTACCTGAACGAGGCGCTTATTCCTCTTCTTTTACCGGGGCAGGCGGTGGACGCAGGCCGATCTCCGCCATCAGCTTGATCTCTTTGCCATTGCGCATTACCTGGATCGCCACCTTGTCGGTGGGCTTGATCCGCGCCACCTGGTTCATCGACTTGCGGCCATCGCCGGCCGGCTCACCGTCGATGCTCAGGATTACGTCGCCCAGCTGCAGGCCGGCTTTCTGCGCCGGGCCATCACGGAAGATCCCGGCCACCACGATGCCTGGGCGTCCGGTCAGGCCGAACGATTCCGCCAGATCCTTGGTCAGCGGCTGCACTTCAATCCCCAGCCAGCCACGAATGACCTGGCCGTGCTCGATGATGGACTTCATCACTTCCATCGCCAGCTTCACCGGGATCGCAAAGCCAATGCCCTGGGAGCCGCCGGACTTGGAGAAAATGGCGGTGTTGATCCCGGTCAGGTTGCCATTGGCATCCACCAACGCCCCGCCGGAGTTGCCCGGGTTGATCGCCGCGTCAGTCTGGATGAAGTCTTCGTAGCTGTTCAGACCGAGCTGGTTACGCCCGGTGGCGCTGATGATGCCCATGGTGACTGTTTGGCCTACGCCGAACGGGTTGCCGATGGCCAGTGCCACATCACCCACGCGCAGCCCTTCGGAGCGGCCGATGGTGATCGACGGCAGGCTTTTCAAATCGATCTTGAGCACCGCGAGGTCGGTTTCCGGATCGCTGCCGACTACACGCGCCAGGGTTTCGCGACCGTCACGCAGGGCCACCACAATCTGGTCGGCGCCGGTGGTCACGTGGTTGTTGGTGAGGATATAACCCTCGGGGCTCATGATCACCCCGGAACCCAGGCTGGATTCCATGCGGCGCTGCTTGGGCCCGTTGTCACCGAAATAGCGGCGAAACTGCGGGTCTTCAAACAGCGGATGCGCGGGTTTGTTGATGACCTTGGTGGTGTACAGATTGACCACAGCAGGGGCGGCGATGACTACCGCGTCGGCATAGGTGACTGGACCTTGCACCACCGAGTTGGTTTGCGGGGCCTGTTGCAGGTTCACATCCAGGCTGGGTAGACCCACCAGCTCAGGGTATCGCTGAATGATCAACATCGCGATCAGCACGCCAGCCAACAATGGCCATCCAAAAAAACGCAGCGCCTTGAGCATCAAGTAAGTCCTGACAGGTTGCAGGGGGCGGGAGAGCGCCCATAATGTCGCGCATTATACGAGGCTGCGAGCGCCTTCGAACGGGATATTTAGGAGTCTTTTATGGCCGTTGCCCTTACCACCCTCGTCGAGGAAGCGGACCGCTACCTCGGCAGCGCCAAAATAGCCGACTACTGCCCCAACGGCCTGCAAGTGGAGGGCCGTCCGCAGGTGATGCGCATCGTCAGCGGCGTGACCGCCAGCCAAGCCCTGCTGGATGCGGCGGTCGAAGCCCAGGCCGACCTGGTGCTGGTGCACCACGGCTATTTCTGGAAAGGCGAAAACCCTTGTATCACCGGCATGAAGCAGCGTCGTCTCAAGACGCTGCTCAAGCACGACATCAGCCTGCTAGCCTACCACCTGCCGCTGGACCTGCACCCCGAGGTCGGCAACAACGTGCAGCTCGCACGTCAGTTGGACATTACCGTCGAAGGCCCGTTGGACCCGAGCAACCCCAAGATCGTCGGCCTGATCGGCTCACTCGCCGAACCGTTGTCGCCGCGTGACTTTGCCCGCCGCGTTCAGGAGGTCATGGGCCGCGAGCCGCTGCTGATCGAAGGCAGTGAAATGATCCGTCGCGTCGGCTGGTGCACCGGCGGTGGCCAGGGCTACATCGACCACGGGATCGCGGCCGGCGTCGACCTGTTCCTGAGCGGCGAAGCCTCCGAGCAGACCTTCCACAGCGCCCGCGAAAACGACATCAGCTTTATTGCCGCCGGCCATCACGCCACCGAACGCTACGGTGTGCAGGCCTTGGGTGATTACCTGGCGCGGCGCTTTGCCCTGGAACACCTGTTCATCGACTGCCCCAACCCCATCTGACAAACACCGCCGAACAAATGTGGGAGCTGGCTTGCCTGCGATAGCATCACTGGGGTGTAACTGATACACCGAGGTGTCTGCATCGCAGGCAAGCCAGCTCCCACAGGAAGCCCAAACTTGGGGGCATATTCATATACCGTTTCGATCTAGTCCGCTCCCTGAATAGAAGAAGGTGCTGTGCTAGCATGCCCCGCTCGAACACGGCCCGCAGGCCGTCCATAAGATCGTTTTTCCGTGAGTAACCATGGTCGACAAACTGACGCATCTGAAACAGCTGGAGGCGGAAAGCATCCACATCATCCGCGAGGTCGCCGCCGAGTTCGACAACCCGGTGATGCTCTACTCGATCGGTAAAGACTCCGCCGTGATGCTGCACCTGGCACGCAAGGCCTTCTTCCCGGGCAAGCTGCCGTTCCCGGTGATGCATGTCGACACCCAGTGGAAATTCCAGGAGATGTACAAGTTCCGCGACAAGATGGTCGAAGAGCTTGGCCTGGACTTGATTACCCACGTCAACCCGGACGGCGTGGCGCAGGGCATCAACCCGTTCACCCACGGTAGCGCCAAGCACACCGACATCATGAAGACCGAAGGCCTCAAGCAGGCCCTGGACAAGCATGGTTTCGACGCAGCGTTCGGCGGTGCCCGTCGCGATGAAGAGAAATCCCGCGCCAAAGAGCGCGTGTACTCGTTCCGCGACAGCAAGCACCGCTGGGACCCGAAGAACCAGCGCCCGGAGCTGTGGAACGTCTACAACGGCAACGTCAACAAGGGTGAGTCGATCCGCGTGTTCCCGCTGTCCAACTGGACCGAGCTGGACATCTGGCAGTACATCTACCTGGAAGGCATCCCGATCGTTCCGCTGTACTTCGCCGCCGAACGTGAAGTGATCGAGAAGAACGGCACGTTGATCATGATCGACGACGACCGCATTCTTGAGCACTTGTCCGACGAAGACAAAGCTCGAATCGTCAAAAAGAAAGTACGTTTCCGTACCCTTGGCTGCTACCCGTTGACGGGTGCGGTGGAGTCCGAAGCCGAGACGCTCACGGACATCATTCAGGAAATGCTCCTCACGCGAACTTCCGAGCGCCAGGGCCGTGTCATCGACCACGATGGTGCAGGCTCGATGGAAGACAAAAAACGTCAGGGTTATTTCTAAGGGGTTGTCATGTCGCACGTATCTGATTTGATCAGCGAGGACATCCTCGCCTACCTGGGCCAGCATGAGCGCAAGGAAATGTTGCGCTTCCTGACCTGTGGCAACGTCGACGACGGCAAGAGCACCCTGATCGGGCGCCTGCTGCACGACTCCAAGATGATCTACGAAGATCACCTGGAAGCCATCACCCGCGATTCGAAGAAAGTCGGCACCACCGGTGACGACATCGACCTGGCCTTGCTGGTCGACGGCCTGCAGGCCGAGCGTGAGCAGGGCATCACCATTGATGTTGCCTACCGTTACTTCTCCACCGCCAAGCGCAAATTCATCATCGCCGACACCCCCGGCCATGAGCAGTACACCCGCAACATGGCCACCGGTGCGTCCACCTGTGACCTGGCGATCATCCTGATCGACGCCCGCTACGGCGTGCAGACCCAGACCCGTCGTCACAGCTACATCGCCTCGTTGCTGGGCATCAAGCACATCGTGATTGCCGTCAACAAGATGGACATCAATGGCTTTGACCAAAGCGTCTTCGAGTCGATCAAGGCCGATTACCTGAAGTTTGCCGAAGGCATCGCGTTCAAGCCGAGCACCATGGCCTTTGTGCCGATGTCGGCGCTCAAGGGCGACAACGTGGTGAACAAGAGCGAGCGTTCGCCTTGGTACACCGGCCAGTCGCTGATGGAGATCCTCGAAACCGTCGAGATCGCCAACGACCGCAACTACACCGACCTGCGTTTCCCGGTGCAGTACGTCAACCGTCCAAACCTGAACTTCCGTGGTTTCGCCGGTACCCTGGCCAGCGGCATCGTGCACAAGGGCGACGAAGTCGTGGTGCTGCCGTCGGGCAAGAGCAGTCGCGTCAAATCCATCGTCACCTTCGAAGGTGAACTGGAGCACGCAGGCCCAGGCCAGGCCGTGACCCTGACCATGGAAGACGAGATCGACATCTCCCGTGGCGACCTGCTGGTCCACGCCGACAACGTGCCGCAAGTGACTGACGCCTTCGACGCCATGCTGGTGTGGATGGCCGAAGAGCCGATGCTGCCGGGCAAGAAATACGACATCAAGCGCGCCACCAGCTATGTGCCCGGTTCCATCACCAGCATCGTGCACCGTGTGGACGTGAACACCCTGGCCGAAGGCCCGGCGAGCTCCTTGCAGTTGAACGAGATTGGCCGGGTCAAGGTCAGCCTTGATGCCGCTATTGCCCTGGACGGTTACGACAGCAACCGCACCACTGGCGCGTTCATTGTTATCGACCGTTTGACCAACGGCACCGTGGCAGCGGGCATGATCATCGCGCCGCCGGTTACCCACGGCAGCTCGGCGCAGCACGGCAAGTTGGCCCACGTGGCCACCGAAGAACGTGCCCAGCGCTTCGGCCAGCAGCCGGCCACCGTGTTGTTCAGCGGCCTGTCGGGCGCGGGCAAGAGCACCTTGGCCTACGCGGTTGAGCGCAAGCTGTTCGACATGGGCCGTGCGGTGTTCGTACTGGATGGCCAGAACTTGCGTCACGACCTGAACAAAGGCTTGCCGCAGGATCGTGCCGGCCGCACCGAGAACTGGCGTCGTGCCGCTCACGTGGCGCGCCAATTCAACGAAGCGGGCCTGCTGACCTTGGCGGCGTTCGTCGCACCGGATGCCGAAGGCCGTGAACAGGCCAAGGCGCTGATCGGTGGCGACCGCCTGTTGACCGTCTACGTGCAAGCGTCGCCGTTGGTGTGCGCCGAGCGTGATCCGCAAGGTTTGTACGCGGCGGGTGGGGATAACATCCCTGGCGAGTCGTTCCCGTACGACGTGCCGTTGAATGCCGACCTGGTGATCGACACCCAGGCGTTGTCGTTGGAAGAGAGCGTCAAGCAAGTGCTGGAGCTGTTGCGTCAGCGCGGCGCGATCTAAACCTCGCGATCATAAAAAGCCCGGCACCGATCACTCGGTGCCGGGCTTTTTTATGCAGTATTGAAGACAGCTCGGTCAAATGTGGGAGCGGGCTTGCTCGCGAAGGCGGCGTGTCAGTCGCCGAATGTGTTGGCTGAACCACCGCTTTCGCGAGCAAGCCCGCTCCCACATTTTGATCACTGTTTGCCTGGAAACTGTGTGTGCAGCGTGCCTAGCAGCGCATCCTTGTCTTCCCACAACTTGTTGATCCAACCCTGGAACGCCGTCCGGTACTCCCCATCCTGCTCATAATTCTTGCCAATGAACTCGGCCGGGATTTGCACCTCTTCAAACTGCACAACAACGTCCTTCACATTCCCGCACAACAAATCCCAATACCCAGGGCGTCCTGCAGGGTAGTGAATGGTCACATTGACCAATGACTTCAACTGCTCACCCATGGCATCCAGCACAAACGCAATCCCGCCCGCCTTAGGCTTGAGCAGGTAGCGAAATGGCGACTTCTGCTGCGCATGTTTGCCTGGGGTAAACCGCGTGCCCTCGGCAAAGTTGAAAATGCCCACCGGGTTGTCGCGAAACTTCGCACAGGTCTTGCGAGTGGTTTCCAGGTCTTTGCCTTTCTTCTCCGGGTGTTTTTCCAGATAAGCCTTGGTGTAGCGCTTCATGAACGGAAAGCCCAAAGCCCACCACGCCAGGCCGATCACCGGCACCCAGATCAGCTCCTGCTTGAGGAAGAACTTGAGCGGGCGAATGCGGCGGTTGAGCACATATTGCAGCACCATGATGTCGACCCAACTCTGGTGGTTGCTGGTCACCAGGTACGAGTGCTGATAATCCAACCCTTCCAGGCCAGTGATGTGCCAGCGCGTGCGACGCACCAGGTTCATCCAGCCTTTGTTGTTGGTGACCCACGCTTCATGCGTGTGGTTCATCAGCCATTCGCTGAAGCGCTTGGCAAACGGCAGCGCCTTGAACAGCGCCACGATAAACAGGAACGAGCACAGCAGGATCGTGTTCAGCGCCAGCAGCAACGACGCGATCACCCCACGCACGGGGGCAGGTAGAAAATCCAGCATTTAGATATCCATAGGTCGGTTGGCGGCTTGGATCGCTGTGAGCGCGATGGTGTACACGATGTCGTCTACCTGGGCGCCGCGCGGCAGGTCGTTGACCGGTTTGCGCAGGCCCTGGAGCATTGGCCCCAGGCTGACGCAGTCGGCGCTGCGCTGCACGGCCTTGTGCGTGGTATTGCCAGTATTCAGGTCCGGGAACACGAACACGGTAGCCTTGCCAGCGACCTGGCTGTTGGGCGCCAGTTGGCGGGCCACGGTTTCGTTGGCGGCAGCGTCGTATTGCAGCGGGCCGTCAATCAGCAGTGAGCTTTGCTGCTCGTGGGCGAGCAAGGTGGCTTCGCGAACCTTCTCCACCTCTTCGCCGCTGGCCGAGTCGCCGCTGGAGTAGCTGATCATCGCCACGCGCGGCGTAATACCGAACGCTGCCGCCGAGTCGGCGCTTTGCAGGGCAATCTCCGCCAGTTCTGCCGCACTTGGGTGCGGGTTCATCACGCAGTCGCCGTACACCAGCACCTGCTCGGGGAACAGCATGAAGAACACCGACGACACCAGCGTGCAGCCCGGCGCCGTTTTAATAAGCTGCAGGGCAGGGCGGATGGTGTTGGCAGTGGAGTGGATGACACCGGACACCAGCCCGTCCACTTCATCCAGGGCGAGCATCATGGTGGCGATCACCACGGTGTCTTCCAGTTGCTGCTCGGCCATTGGCGCGTTGAGGCTCTTGCTCTTGCGCAAGGCGACCATTGGTTCGACATAGCGCTGGCGAATCAGGTCTGGGTCGAGAATCTCCAGGCCGTCGGGTAATTCGATGCCTTGGGCACGCGCGACGGCTTCCACATCCGCCGGCTTGGCCAGCAATACGCAGCGGGCAATCCCGCGTGCCTGGCAGATGGCGGCGGCTTGCACGGTCAGCGGTTCGCTGCCTTCCGGCAGCACGATGCGTTTGTTGGCGGCCTGGGCGCGCTGGATCAATTGGTAGCGGAACACCGCCGGCGACAGACGCATCTCTCGCGGCGTGCCGCAGCGTTGGTGCAGCCAGCGCGCATCGAGGTGGCTGGCGACGAAGTCGGTGATGATCTCTGCGCGCTCGCGGTCATCGATGGGGATTTCTTTGTTCAGGCTGTTGAGTTGGTTGGCCGTGTCGTAGGAGCCGGTGCTCACCGACAACACAGGCAGCCCCGCTTGGAACGCGCCACGGCACAAATCCATGATGCGTGGATCGGGCAGGGTGTCGCTGGTCAGCAACAGGCCGGCCAGTGGCACGCCGTTGATCGCGGCCAGGCTGACGGCGAGGATAATGTCGTCACGATCGCCTGGGGTTACCACCAGCACGCCGGGCTTTAGCAGCTCCACGGTGTTACGCATGGTACGGGCGCAGATGATGATCTTGGTCATGCGCCGGGTTTCGTAGTCGCCGGCGTTGAGGATCTGCGCGCCCATCAGGTCGGCGACGTCACGGGTGCGCGGGGCGTTGAGTTCCGGCTGGTAGGGAATGCAGCCGAGCAGGCGGAAGTCGCCACTGCGCAGCAATGGCGAATGTTCTTTCAGGCGCGCGGAAAAGGCTTCCATGCTTTCTTCGGTGCGCACCTTGTTGAGGATTACGCCCAGCACTTTTGGGTCTTTCGGGCCGCCAAACAGCTGGGCCTGCAATTCCACGCGACCGGAAAGCTCAGTGAGCACTTCGTTTTCCGGGGCCGAGACCAGGATCACTTCCGCATCCAGGCTCTTGGCCAGGTGCAGGTTGACCCGTGCGGCATAGCTGGCATTGCGAGTCGGCACCATGCCTTCAACGATCAGCACGTCCTTGCCTACAGCTGCCTGTTGATACAGCGTGATGATTTCTTCCAGCAACTCATCGAGTTGGCCGTCGCCGAGCATGCGCTCTACGTGGGCCAGGCCTAGCGGCTGTGGCGGCTTGAGTCCGTGAGTGCGCGCCACCAGTTCGGTGGAGCGCTCGGGGCCGGTGTCGCCGGGGTGCGGTTGGGCAATCGGTTTGAAGAAGCCGACTTTCAGCCCGGCGCGTTCAAGGGTGCGCACCAGCCCAAGGCTGATGGAGGTCAGACCCACACCAAAATCGGTGGGTGCGATAAAAAAAGTCTGCATGCGAATTCTCTGGAGGTGCATGGCTTCGGTGGCGCTCTATGGCTGAGCGTCTACCGGGAATCAGGCGCCAAGGTTATCGTTATTCGAGTGCTTGCGCACACCAGCCGCAGGTAAAGGGCTGGCCTATTTTTTCCAGGCGCTGCGCGGGGTCGAGCACCCAGGCGCGGGATTGCCATGGCGGCTGGTGGCGCAGGTGCTGGGTGTGGCCGCAAGACAGCTCGGCAACCCAGTGCTGTTCGTCGTCCTGGTGGAACCCAATGATGAAGGATGCCGTTGATCGGTCCCGTCCGTCCGGGTTCTGTTCGCTTTCGGGCAAATCCTTGTTTAGACTTGTCCGTTCTTCATTCTTATGCAAAAGGTCTCGCCCCATGACGATCGCCGCTAACAAGGCTGTCTCCATCGACTATACCCTGACCAACGACGCTGGTGAGGTCATCGACAGCTCCGCCGGCGGCGCGCCGCTGGTCTACCTGCAAGGCGCAGGTAACATCATCCCAGGCCTGGAGAAGGCTCTGGAAGGCAAGAACGTCGGTGATGAACTGACTGTTGCCGTAGAACCTGAAGATGCCTACGGCGAATACTCGGCTGAGCTGGTCAGCACCCTGAGCCGCAGCATGTTCGAAGGCGTCGACGAGCTGGAAGTGGGCATGCAGTTCCATGCTTCCGCACCGGACGGCCAAATGCAGATCGTGACCATCCGTGACCTGGACGGCGACGACGTTACCGTTGACGGCAACCACCCTCTGGCAGGCCAGCGCCTGAACTTCCAAGTGAAGATCGTTGCGATCCGCGATGCTTCCCAGGAAGAAGTGGCTCACGGCCACGTCCACGGTGAAGGCGGTCACCACCACTGATTGATGCGTTGATCAGCTGGTAGCAAAAACGCCCCGACTGGTTCGGGGCGTTTTTTTGTCTGCATGTTCGCGCACAAACAAAAATGCCCCGGACCTTTCGGTACGGGGCATTTTTTAACTGTTACGCAACCTGGGTTGCGATTCAGTTGTTACCACTTAGGCTGCAGCAGCGACGCTCAGAGCCTTGATGTGGCCATTCAGACGGCTCTTATGACGAGCAGCCTTGTTCTTGTGGATGATGCCTTTATCGGCCATACGGTCGATAACAGGCACAGCCAGAACGTAAGCAGCTTGAGCTTTTTCAGCGTCTTTGGTGTCGATGGCTTTAACTACATTCTTGATGTAGGTACGAACCATGGAACGCAGGCTGGCGTTGTGGCTGCGACGCTTCTCAGCCTGTTTTGCACGTTTTTTGGCGGAAGGTGTGTTGGCCACCGTCGAGCTCCTCGAAAGACTTTTTAGGAAATAGCAAACAAAATAGGCCGCGAATCATGCCGATGACTTGATGGGTTGTCAAGAGCGGCTGATGCGAACTGCTGAGTGGTCGATCTGAAGAGGCGGGTGATTTATTTCCGGCGCTTGACCTGTAAACTCGCGAGCTTTGGCTCTGTGCTGTTGCAGGCGCGCAGTATCGCATAAGTAGGCGCGTTGTTCGCCTGCTGTTTATCTAATAGGCGCAAACTCTTTCAATGAACCTCCTCAAATCGTTGGCCGCCGTCAGCTCTATCACGATGATCTCCCGCGTTTTGGGGTTTGTGCGTGACACCCTGCTGGCACGCATTTTTGGCGCAAGCATGGCCACGGATGCGTTCTTTATTGCCTTTAAACTGCCCAACCTGCTGCGGCGGATCTTCGCCGAGGGCGCATTTTCCCAGGCCTTCGTACCGATTCTGGCTGAATACAAGACCCAGCAGGGCGAGGAGGCGACGCGCACCTTTATTGCCTATGTCTCGGGCCTGCTGACCCTGGTGCTGATGCTGGTGACCATTCTCGGCATGCTCGCCGCCCCCTGGGTGATCTGGGCCACGGCCCCCGGTTTTGCCAACACCCCGGAAAAATTCGCGCTGACCACCGACCTGCTGCGCGTGACCTTTCCTTATATATTGCTGATCTCGCTGTCATCCTTGGCCGGGGCGATCCTCAATACGTGGAACCGTTTCTCGGTGCCCGCCTTTGTGCCGACCCTTCTTAACGTCAGCATGATCATCTTCGCGCTGTTCCTGACACCTTATTTCGATCCGCCGGTGATGGCGCTTGGCTGGGCCGTGCTGGCCGGTGGCTTGGCGCAACTGCTCTACCAGCTGCCGCACCTGAAAAAAATCGGCATGCTCGTGTTGCCGCGTCTTAACCTCAAGGACACCGGCGTATGGCGCGTGATGCGCAACATGTTGCCGGCGATCCTCGGCGTGTCGGTCAGTCAGATCTCC
Source organism: Pseudomonas sp. PGPPP1 (assembly GCF_002255865.1). NCBI lineage: Bacteria > Pseudomonadati > Pseudomonadota > Gammaproteobacteria > Pseudomonadales > Pseudomonadaceae > Pseudomonas > Pseudomonas sp. PGPPP1. The sequence goes on from NZ_NKIG01000018.1 coordinate 35,914, forward strand.
CTGATCATCAACACGGCGTTTGCTTCGCTGCTGGTCTCGGGCTCCGTGTCGTGGATGTACTACGCCGACCGCCTGATGGAGTTGCCGTCCGGCGTGCTGGGCGTGGCGTTGGGCACGATCTTGCTACCGACTCTGGCGCGTACCTACGCCAGCAAGGACCGCCAGGAATACTCGCGAATTCTCGACTGGGGCCTGCGCCTGTGCTTTGTGCTGGTGCTGCCGTGCTCTCTGGCTCTGGGGATCCTGGCCGAGCCGCTAACGGTTTCACTGTTCCAATACGGCCAGTTTGACGCGCATGACGCGCTGATGACCCAGCATGCGTTGGTCGCCTACTCGGTTGGCCTGCTCGGTATCATCGTGATCAAGGTGCTGGCCCCGGGCTTCTATGCGCAGCAGAACATTCGTACGCCAGTGAAGATTGCGATCTTCACGCTGGTGGTCACGCAACTGCTCAACCTGGTGTTTATCGGCCCGTTGGCCCATGCCGGCCTGGCGCTGGCGATCAGTGCGGGTGCGTGCATCAACGCGGGCCTGCTGTTTTATCAGCTACGCAAGCAGCAGATGTTCCAGCCGCAACCGGGCTGGGGCATGTTTGCGCTCAAGTTGCTGGTGGCGGTGGCGGCAATGTCGGCGGTATTGCTGGGGCTGATGCACTTTATGCCGGCCTGGGACCAAGGCCATATGCTGGAGCGCTTCATGCGTTTGGGGGTATTGGTCGTGGCAGGCGTGGTGGTGTACTTCGGGATGTTGCTGTTGCAGGGTTTCCGCCTGCGGGATTTCAATCGCAAGTCGATCAGCTAGAGCGTTTGCCGCGATAAAACCGTTGTTTTATCGATTCGATCCATTTGGCCCGTCCTGTTGCCTGTCGCCCGGGGCCGGGTGTGGTTATAATCGACCACTTTATGAGCAAGAAGCGCGTTATGCAGCTGGTTCGAGGTCTCCACAACCTGCGCCCCCAGCATCGGGGCTGCGTCGCCACTATTGGCAACTTTGACGGTGTTCACCGTGGCCACCAGGCTATCCTGGCCCGGCTGCGCGAGCGCGCGGTCGAGTTGGGCGTGCCCAGCTGCGTGGTGATTTTTGAGCCACAGCCGCGGGAATACTTTACCCCCGAGACGGCGCCGGCGCGCCTGGCCCGCCTGCGGGACAAACTGCAACTGTTGGCCGAAGAAGGCGTGGACCGCGTCCTCTGTCTGGCCTTCAACCAGCGCCTGCAAAGCCTCAGCGCTGCCGAGTTCGTCGACCGTATCCTGGTGGATGGCCTGGGCGTGCAGCATTTGGAAGTCGGCGACGACTTCCGGTTTGGTTGCGACCGCGTTGGGGATTTCGATTTCCTGCAACACGCCGGCGTCAGCCAGGGTTTTACCGTCGAAGCCGCGCAAACCGTCGAACTGGACGGCCTGCGTGTGAGCAGTACCCAGGTGCGTAACGCCCTGGCCGCTGCCGACTTCGCCTTGGCCGAGCGCTTGCTCGGTCGCCCGTTCCGCATCGCCGGTCGGGTACTGCACGGGCAGAAGCTGGCGCGCCAATTGGGCACGCCAACCGCCAACGTGCAACTCAAGCGCCGTCGTGTGCCGCTGACTGGGGTTTACCTGGTCAGCGTCGATATCGACGGCCAACCGTGGCCGGGAGTCGCCAACATAGGCGTCAGGCCCACGGTTGCAGGTGATGGCAAGGCCCACCTGGAAGTTCACCTTTTGGATTTTGCCGGTGATCTGTATGACCGGCGTTTGACGGTGGTTTTCCACCAGAAGCTGCGTGAAGAGCAGCGTTTCGCCTCCCTTGAGGCGTTGAAAACGGCGATCAATGCGGATGTCGCCGCCGCCCGTGCACTAGCCGCACCTAGCGCCCATCGCTAACCGAAGAGCCTTAAATGACCGACTATAAAGCCACGCTAAACCTTCCGGACACCGCCTTCCCAATGAAGGCCGGCCTGCCACAGCGCGAACCGCAGATCTTGCAGCGCTGGGACAGTATTGGCCTGTACGGAAAGTTGCGCGAAATTGGCAAGGATCGTCCGAAATTCGTCCTGCACGACGGCCCTCCTTATGCCAACGGCACGATTCACATCGGTCATGCGCTGAACAAGATTCTCAAGGACATGATCCTGCGCTCGAAAACCCTGTCGGGTTTCGACGCGCCGTATGTCCCGGGTTGGGACTGCCACGGCTTGCCGATCGAACATAAAGTCGAAGTGACCTACGGCAAGAACCTGGACGCGGATAAAACCCGCGAACTGTGCCGTGCCTACGCCACCGAGCAGATCGAAGGCCAGAAGTCCGAATTCATCCGCCTGGGCGTGTTGGGCGAATGGGACAACCCGTACAAGACCATGAACTTCACGAACGAGGCCGGTGAAATCCGTGCCTTGGCCGAAATCGTCAAGGGCGGTTTTGTGTTCAAGGGCCTCAAGCCCGTGAACTGGTGCTTCAACTGCGGTTCGGCCCTGGCCGAAGCGGAAGTCGAGTACGAAAACAAAGAATCGTCGACCATCGACGTGGCTTTCCCGATCGCCGACGACGCCAAGCTGGCCGAGGCTTTTGGCCTGGCGTCGCTGGCCAAACCCGCTGCCATCGTGATCTGGACCACCACCCCGTGGACCATCCCCGCCAACCAGGCGCTGAACGTGCACCCGGAGTTCACCTACGCCCTGGTGGACGTCGGTGATCGCCTGCTGGTGCTGGCCGAGGAAATGGTCGAGGCTTGCCTGGCGCGTTACGAGCTGCAAGGTTCGGTCATCGCTACCACCACCGGTACCGCGCTGGAGCTGATCAACTTCCGTCACCCGTTCTATGACCGCCTGTCGCCGGTGTATCTGGCTGACTACGTTGAGCTGGGTTCAGGTACCGGTATCGTTCACTGCTCGCCTGCCTACGGCGTAGACGACTTTGTGATCTGCAAGAAGTACGGCCTGGTCAACGACGACATCATCAACCCGGTGCAAAGCAACGGCGTTTATGCCTCTTCGCTGGAGTTTTTCGGCGGCCAGTTCGTCTTCAAGGCCGACCAGCCGATCATCGAAAAACTGCGCGAAGTCGGTGCGCTGATGCAAACCGCCACCATCCAACACAGCTACATGCACTGCTGGCGCCACAAGACCCCGCTGATCTACCGCGCCACTGCGCAGTGGTTCATCGGCATGGACAAAGAGCCAACCAGCGGCGACACGCTGCGCGTGCGTTCGCTCAAAGCCATCGAAGACACCAAGTTCGTCCCGGCCTGGGGCCAGGCGCGCCTGCACTCGATGATCGCCAATCGTCCAGACTGGTGCATCTCCCGTCAGCGTAACTGGGGCGTGCCGATCCCGTTCTTCCTGAACAAGGAAAGCGGCGAGTTGCACCCACGTACCGTCGAACTGATGGAAGAAGTGGCCCAGCGCGTCGAGCAGGAAGGCATCGAAGCCTGGTTCAAGATGGACGCTGCCGAACTGCTGGGCGATGAAGCACCGCAGTACGACAAGATCAGCGACACCCTCGACGTATGGTTCGATTCGGGTACCACCCACTGGCACGTCCTGCGTGGCTCGCACCCGATGGGCCACGAGACCGGCCCGCGTGCCGACCTGTACCTGGAAGGCTCGGACCAACACCGTGGCTGGTTCCACTCGTCGCTTCTGACCGGTTGCGCTATCGACAACCACGCGCCGTACCGCGAACTGCTGACCCACGGCTTCACCGTAGACGAGACGGGCCGCAAGATGTCCAAGTCGCTGAAAAACGTGATTGAGCCGAAAAAGATCAACGACACCTTGGGCGCCGACATCATGCGTCTGTGGGTAGCGTCGACTGACTATTCGGGCGAAATCGCAGTTTCCGACCAGATCCTGGCCCGTAGCGCCGATGCCTATCGCCGCATCCGCAATACTGCACGCTTCCTGCTGTCGAACCTCACCGGTTTCAACCCGGCCACCGACATCCTGCCGGCCGAGGACATGCTCGCCCTGGACCGTTGGGCCGTGGACCGTACCCTGTTGCTGCAACGCGAGTTGCAGGAAAACTACGGCGAATACCGCTTCTGGAACGTCTACTCGAAGATCCACAACTTCTGCGTGCAGGAGTTGGGCGGCTTCTACCTCGACATCATCAAGGACCGCCAGTACACCACCGGCGCCAACAGCAAGGCACGCCGTTCGGCGCAGACCGCGCTGTACCACATCTCTGAAGCGCTGGTACGCTGGATCGCCCCGATCCTGGCCTTCACCGCCGACGAACTGTGGGAATACCTGCCGGGTGAGCGCAACGAGTCCGTGATGCTCAACACTTGGTACGAAGGCTTGACCGAACTGCCGGCCGACTTCGAACTGGGCCGCGAGTACTGGGAAGGCGTGATGGCCGTCAAGGTTGCGGTGAACAAGGAGCTGGAAGTTCAGCGTGCGGCCAAGGCCGTCGGTGGCAACCTGCAAGCCGAAGTCACCCTGTTTGCCGAGGAAGGCCTAACCGCCGACCTGGCCAAACTGAGCAACGAACTGCGCTTCGTGTTGATCACTTCAACCGCCAGCCTGGCTCCTTTTGCCCAGGCACCGGCAGACGCCGTGGCTACCGAAGTACCGGGCCTCAAGCTCAAAGTGGTCAAGTCGGCCTTTGCCAAGTGCGCCCGTTGCTGGCACTGCCGTGAAGATGTCGGCGTGAACCCTGAGCATCCAGAAATCTGCGGTCGTTGCGTCGACAACATCAGCGGTGCTGGCGAGGTTCGCCACTATGCCTAAAGCCAGTCGTTTCGGACGTCTGGGCTGGCTCGTACTGAGCGTGCTGGTCCTGGTCATCGACCAGGTCAGCAAGGTTCATTTCGAGGGCGCCTTGCAGATGTACCAGCAGATCGTGGTCATTCCCGACTACTTCAGCTGGACCTTGGCCTATAACACCGGCGCTGCGTTCAGCTTCCTGGCTGATAGCTCCGGCTGGCAGCGTTGGTTGTTCGCCCTGATCGCCGTGGTGGTCAGTGCGGTATTGGTGGTGTGGCTTAAACGCCTGGGCCGCGATGACACCTGGCTGGCGATTGCCTTGGCCTTGGTGCTGGGTGGCGCGCTGGGCAACCTCTACGACCGCATTGCATTGGGCCATGTGATCGACTTTATTCTGGTGCATTGGCAGAACCGCTGGTACTTCCCGGCGTTCAACTTTGCCGACAGCGCCATCACCGTCGGTGCAATCATGCTGGCGTTGGATATGTTCAAAAGTAAGAAAACCGGAGAGACCGTCAATGACTGATCAGGTATTGGCTGAGCAACGCATCGGCCAGAACACGGAAGTCACCTTGCATTTCGCACTGCGCCTGGAAAACGGCGACACGGTCGACAGCACGTTCGACAAAGCCCCGGCCACCTTCAAGGTCGGCGACGGCAACTTGCTGCCGGGTTTCGAAGCGGCCCTGTTCGGTTTCAAGGCCGGCGACAAGCGCACCCTGCAGATCCTGCCGGAAAACGCTTTTGGCCAGCCTAACCCGCAAAACGTGCAGATCATCCCGCGTTCGCAGTTCGAAGGCATGGACCTGTCGGAAGGCTTGCTGGTGATCTTCAATGATGCGGCGAACACCGAATTGCCTGGCGTGGTGAAAACCTTCGATGACGCGCAAGTAACCATCGACTTCAACCACCCGTTGGCCGGTAAAACCTTGACCTTTGACGTTGAAATCATCGACGTTAAAGCGCTTTAACTGACGAAACCGGTTCATGCGGGTGTTGGCTTGTGTGGGAGCTTGCTTGCCTGCGATTGCATCACCTCGGTGTACCTGATACACCCAGTCGTCTGCATCGCGGGCAAGCCCGGCTCCCACAGAGGCTTACTCTTATAGAGCTGAGTTGATCCAATTTCTTGCCCAGCAAGACACGAGGCACAGCATGCAAATCAAACTCGCCAACCCCCGTGGCTTCTGCGCCGGCGTGGACCGGGCGATCGAAATCGTCAACCGCGCCCTGGAAGTCTTCGGGCCGCCGATTTACGTGCGCCATGAAGTCGTCCACAACAAATTCGTGGTCGAGGACCTGCGTGCACGCGGCGCCATTTTCGTTGAAGAACTGGACCAGGTGCCGGACGACGTTATCGTTATCTTCAGTGCGCACGGTGTTTCCCAGGCAGTGCGTACGGAAGCGGCAGGCCGTGGCCTGAAAGTCTTCGATGCCACCTGCCCGTTGGTGACTAAGGTGCATATCGAAGTCGCGCGCTACAGTCGCGATGGCCGTGAGTGCATCCTGATCGGTCACGCCGGCCACCCCGAAGTAGAAGGCACCATGGGTCAGTACGACGCCAGCAATGGCGGCGCCATCTACCTGGTGGAAGACGAAAAAGACGTCGCCAACCTGCAGGTGCACAACCCCGAGCGCCTGGCATTCGTGACCCAGACCACCTTGTCCATGGACGACACCAGCCGTGTTATCGACGCGCTGCGTAGTCGCTTCCCGGCTATTGGCGGTCCGCGCAAGGATGACATCTGCTATGCCACGCAAAACCGCCAGGATGCGGTCAAGCAATTGGCTGATGAATGCGATGTGGTCCTGGTGGTCGGCAGCCCTAACAGCTCCAACTCCAACCGCCTGCGGGAGTTGGCCGAGCGCATGGCGACGCCGGCGTACCTGATCGATGGCGCCGAGGACCTGCAGCGCAGCTGGTTCGATGGCGTCGAACGTATCGGCATCACGGCCGGCGCTTCGGCCCCGGAAGTCTTGGTGCGCGGCGTGATCCAGCAGTTGCACGCCTGGGGCGCAACGGGCGCCGACGAGCTGGCCGGTCGTGAAGAAAACATCACCTTCTCGATGCCCAAGGAATTGCGGGTTCGCTCGTTGCTCTGAATGCCAGAGTGCCGGTTAGCCCCGGCACAACGCCTGCTCGGTTTTATCGCTGCGCAGGCTGATGCGCCCACTGGGTGCCAGTACTATTTGATACACGCTGTGCGGCTCGCCCGTGGCGCAAATGTGCACGGTACCTGCGCGAAATCCCCCTCCCGAAAATACCGGATCGCCCAGCCCGCTGAAGCGGATCTCACTCTTAACCGACCCGTTGCCCACGACTGGAACACGCCCACTGTCCTGACGCATCAGTAGCACCGGATTGTCGTCGTCCGGTCGGCCGCGTCCACTCACATCCAAAATCACTCGCCAGCCCTGGCCCCAGTCGTCGCCCAGCGCATGAATGACCACTGCCTGGTTGCGTGCAACAGCCTCAGTGCGCGCGTAACGCAGCCCCTGCGCCAGCGCTTGCGCTGCGCTTTGCTGTTGCTGTGAATCCAGCAAGCGCTTGAAGCTTGGCACTGCCAGGTGCGCCAGGATGCCGCTCATGATCAGTCCGAGCAGAAGTTCGATCAGGGTGAAACCGTGCTGTTTCATGGAAACTCCGTCCGTGGATTAGGGCGCTGACCTAGGTATAGCGCTCTACCTGCGGAGATGAATGATGGCCTTTGTGTCCAAAGTATTTCCCTTTATTCCTGGAGCAGCACGGACGAAAAACCGGCGCTAGTCTTGGGCCGCACAGCAGATCTTTCTGCCCTTTCCGGCCCTCGACATGGATGACGACGGTAATGCTTGTTTGCCTGAAAACGACTTTTCCCCGCCTTTCACCTCTGCACCAAGTTGGCATGACGCTGATTGAGGTACTGGTAACGGTGCTGATTCTGGCCACCGGCTTGCTGGGTGCTGCGGGAATCCAACTGAATGCCCTCAAGCACACTGACAGTTCCAGGATGACCAGCCAGGCCAGCTTCATCGCCTACGACATGCTCGACCGAATTCGCGCCAACCCTGACGCAGACTATTCGTGGGGCCGAGCCGAGCGCGCTCCTGCCAGCACCGCGACCGCTAGCGTGCGTGATGTGGACTTGCATGATTTTGAAGCGAATATCCTCGGTTTTGCAGGGGAGAGTGCCGAAGGTTCGGTGGCAATCAGTGGGGGAGAGGTGACTGTCAGTGTGAGTTGGGATGACCACCGGGGCTCCAGCACGTTGGCTGCCAGGGAAACCTTCACGCTGACCAGCCGTATGCAGGGCGTGCAATGAACCGCCGTGCTCGGGGGTTTAGCCTGGTGGAATTGCTATTGGCCCTTGCCCTGGGCCTGTTGCTGGTACTCGGTGTCAGTCAGGTGGTCATTAGTTCCCGAGCAACCCAGGCCAGCCAGCAGGCCGCCATGCTGCTGCAGGACGATGCTCGGTTTGTCCTTGGCAAGCTGATGCAGGACATCCGTCAGGCGGGGATGTTTGGTTGCCTGGCCACGGCCTATATCGACAATGCCCCGCTGGCCTTTGATCGGCCGGTTTATTGGGGGGCGGGGAGTAGCTCAAGGGCGTTGACATTGGTGACTGCCGATGTCGGCGGACGTGGCACGCCTGACTGGACGGTGTTGTCCGACTGTTCGAGCGAGGCCCAGGCCTATGCAGGAACCTCCCCAGTGCCAGCGCCTGGGCAGACGCGTTTTGCCATACGCCAGCTGACTTACACCTTTGAAGCGGGCCAGTTGAAGCTGAGTACGCCCACAGCACCAGCCAAGGCTGTGTTGGTGGATAACGTTGAGGCGTTCGACATCAGTTTTGGTGTGGCCGCCAAGTCTGCATCGGTCGCCGTGGTGCGCTACGACGCCAACCCTTCCGACGAATCGCTGATACGTAGCGTGAGAATCCAGATGACGCTGCGAGACCCTTCAGGTCGGGTAAAGGATCAGACCTACAGCGTCGTAGCGGCGCTACGAAATCGTTTGGGGTAACGAGGACATGATGCTTTTAGTCGGCGGTTATGCACATCAGCGCGGCATGGTTCTGCTGATCAGCCTGGTGTTCTTGCTGTTGTTGTCATTGGTTGGCCTGTCGTCGATGCAAGGTGCTGTCGCCCAACAAAAGATCGCCGGCAGCATTTGGCATCGCAACCAGTCGTTTCAAAGTGCCGAAAGTGGCCTGAGGTTTGGAGAGGAGGGTGTTAGACGAACACCAGCAGCATTGCCGTTATGCCAATCGGCCCGCGCCTGTGCGCCCCCTGATGAAGCGTATGCGGTGGTCGGCAGCGGGATTAATCCTATTTCGAGAGTTAACTGGGTTGCGCTTAAGGGAGGGCTCTATGGCATTCAATTTCTGGGGCCTACCTTGGGGGTGGCCCGTTTACCGGCACAAACCCCTGCCGTGCTTTATCGAGTGACGGCGGTTGGGCTTAGTGGTCAGTCGCGTACGGTGCTGGAAAGCATGTACGCGCGGGTGGAGGTGGAGGGTGGTGCGCGGTTTGTGCGAGTGACATGGCGGCAACTTCAATAAGGAGCAGTGGGATGAGCATGGACAGCCAAGGTTTTACTCTTGTCGAGTTACTGATCGCAGTGGCGATCATCGGGCTTTTGGCCGGGATCGCTTACCCCGGTTACGCGGGCCACATGAAAAAGGTGTATCGCGCAGAAATTATCGCGCTGCTGACCGAGCAGGCTCAGCACTTGGAGCGCTTTTATACGAGGAACGGTACTTTTATTGATGCAAGCGGCGTCAGTGCGGGCAATGATCGCTATAGAATCACCGCTGCATTGAACCCTCAGGATTTCCATCTTGTAGCCACCCCGGTCGCTGAGTCGATGATGGCGGGCGATGCTTGCGGTGAGTTCAGCCTTACCAGCGTTGGCGCACGGAGCAACCCAGGTGCGGCGCCAGAAATGTCGCGCAAGCTTTGCTGGGGGCAATGATGAGGGTGCTGGATGACTGGGCGCCGAGAGTGCCTGTTCCTATTTTTCGGCTGGATCAAATGATGGCAAAGCAGCAGGTAGTGATTGTCGGTGGCGGAGTCATCGGCTTGTTGACGGCGTTCAACCTCGCCACCCAGGGGCAGTCAGTTGTGCTGCTGGAGCGTGCGGGGCTGGGGCAAGAGTCTTCGTGGGCCGGTGGCGGCATTGTTTCGCCGTTGTACCCGTGGCGCTACAGCCCCGCAGTGACTGCGCTGGCCCATTGGTCGCAGGATTTTTATCCACAGCTGGCTGAGCGTCTGTTCGCCGCGACGGGGGTCGACCCGGAGGTTCACACCTCAGGGTTGTACTGGCTCGATCTGGACGATGAGGCAGATGCATTGGCCTGGGCCGCGCGTGAAGGCCGGCCCCTGAGCAAAGTGGATGTCTCGGCCGCCCATGATGCGGTGCCGGTGTTGGGTGGTGGCTACAGCCAGGCGATCTACATGGCCAACGTGGCCAATGTACGCAACCCGCGCCTGGTCAAATCCCTCAAGGCAGCGCTGTTGGCATTGCCGGGCGTGACCATTCATGAGCAATGCGCGGTAACCGGGTTCGCCCTGGATGGCGCTCGCGTGGTGGGTGTAAATACCGCAGAGGGGCCGATCTTCGGCGATCAGGTCGTGCTGGCTGCAGGCGCATGGAGTGGTGACTTGCTCGGCACGCTAGGGCTGGCGTTGCCGGTGGAGCCGGTCAAAGGCCAGATGATTCTATACAAGTGCGCCTCCGACTTTTTGTCGAGCATGGTCCTGGCGAAGGGGCGTTATGCGATCCCGCGACGTGATGGGCACATCCTGATCGGTAGCACCCTGGAGCATGAGGGCTACGACAAGACGCCAACCGAGTCGGCCCTGGAAAGTCTCAAGGCCTCGGCGGTAGAGCTGATCCCGGCCCTGGCAGACGCCAAGGTAGTGGGGCATTGGGCCGGCTTGCGCCCCGGCTCGCCGGAGGGCATTCCCTACATCGGCACCGTACCGGGCTTTGAAGGTCTGTGGCTCAACTGCGGGCATTACCGCAATGGCCTGGTGCTTGCGCCGGCATCCTGTCAGTTGTTTGCTGACTTGTTGCTGGAACGTACACCGATAATTGACCCTGCGCCTTATGCGCCGGAAGGTCGGATCACCGCTGGATAGACTTCGGCCCCTGCTCCAGGTGCGCCTGGGTGCAGTACCACTCCTGGCGCGAGCTCAAGGCGCGGTCCTGCGGCAGGTGCACGCCGCAGTGGGCGCAGCGCACCATCAAGGCTGCGTCGGGTTCGCTGGCGCGTTGTTGTTTGGCGGCCGGGCTTTTGAATTTGCGCCAGAACCATACCGCGGCGGCAATAACGGCAATCCAGAACAGTAGACGAACCATGATGGTGAGCTTCTCGACAAGGAATGCGCCAGTTTAGCCAAGGACATTGCAGGCGCACAGCGCAATAATGCTTGGCCACAAAAAAGGGAGCCCCGAGGGGCTCCCTTTTTGCGTTGTGTCGACAGCTATCAGTCGAACACACCGAAGGTCATGTAGCTGAACCACGAACGGTCCTGGTTGTTGCCCAGGGCCTGCGGTGCTTCTTCTTCGATCACATCGCCGTTCTCGTCGTGCGGCTTGAGGTCCGAAGGAATGGCGTCCTTCGCATCCTGGAACTGCTTGATCACGTCCTGGTTGGCGCGGGTTTCGCCCGGCGGCAGCGGTGGACGGGACTCGATCAGACCCAGGGTGTACTTGCTCAGCCACGAGCGGTTGTCCGCCTCGGCGACCTGCGGTACGAACTGGCCGTCTTTCAGGCTTGGGTGATCCGGGTAGTTGAGCTTCAAGGTTTCCAGGCTGGTGGCCGCCAGGGCGTCCAGGTGCAGGCGCTGGTAAGCCTCGGTCATTACGGCCAGGCCGTCACCCACCGAAGGAGTTTCCTGGAAGTTTTCCACTACATAGCGGCCACGGTTGGCGGCAGCTACATAGGCCTGACGGGTCAGGTAGTAGTGGGCAACGTGGATCTCGTAGGAGGCCAGCAGGTTGCGCAGGTAGATCATGCGCTGCTTGGCGTCCGGCGCGTAGCGGCTGTTGGGGTAGCGGCTGGTCAGCTGGGCGAACTCGTTGTAGGAGTCGCGGGCAGCGCCCGGGTCACGCTTGGTCATGTCCAGCGGCAGGAAGCGGGCCAGCAGGCCAACGTCCCGGTCGAACGACGTCAGGCCCTTCATGTAGTAGGCGTAGTCCACGTTCGGGTGCTGCGGGTGCAAGCGGATAAAACGCTCGGCGGCGGACTTGGCGGCTTCCGGCTCGGCGTTCTTGTAGTTGGCGTAGATCAACTCAAGCTGGGCCTGGTCGGCGTAACGGCCGAACGGGTAGCGCGACTCCAGGGCCTTCAGCTTCGCTGTGGCGCTGGTGTAGCTATTGTTGTCCAAGTCTTTCTGAGCCAGTTGGTACAACTCGACTTCGCTCAGGTTTTCGTCGACGACTTCCTTTGTTGACGAGCAAGCAGCAGTCATGGCGAGGATGGCGATCAGCAGCAGGTGTTTCACTTGCATGGCGGCTTGCGTCCCTATGACGGCCGCTGTCTTGGGCGGGGCCGTCCTGTTATGATGAGCGCCCCGTTGAAAGCCTCGGGGCAAAAGACGCCGTATTTAACCACAAGCGCGCAGCCGAAACCAAAGGCTGTGCCACGCCTAGTCTGAGCATGTCCGATAAAATTGAACTTCGCGCAGAGGTGCCGTCCGAATTGGGCGGCCAACGCCTCGATCAAGTCGCCGCACAATTATTCGCTGAGCACTCGCGCTCGCGCCTTTCCGCCTGGATCAAAGACGGCCGCCTGACTGTGGATGGAGCGGTTATCCGCCCGCGAGACATAGTCCATGGCGGTGCGATTCTTGAGCTGACTGCCGAGCAGGAAGCCCAAGGAGAATGGGTCGCCCAAGACATCGAGCTGGACATCGTCTATGAAGATGACGACATCCTGGTGATCAACAAACCCGCAGGCCTGGTGGTTCACCCGGCTGCCGGGCACGCTGATGGCACCTTGCTCAATGCCTTGCTGCACCACGTGCCGGACATCATCAATGTCCCGCGCTGCGGCATCGTGCACCGTCTGGACAAGGACACCACCGGCTTGATGGTGGTGGCAAAGACCATTCAGGCACAGACGCAGTTGGTCACACAGCTGCAGAGCCGCAGCGTCAGCCGGATCTACGAGTGCATCGTGATCGGCGTGGTGGTGGCAGGTGGCAAGATCAACGCACCGATCGGTCGTCACGGCCAGCAGCGCCAGCGTATGGCGGTGATGGAAGGCGGCAAGCAGGCCGTGAGCCACTACCGTGTACTGGAGCGTTTCCGCTCCCATACCCATGTGCGGGTCAAGCTGGAAACCGGCCGTACCCACCAGATTCGTGTGCACATGGCCCACATCAACTTCCCGTTGGTCGGCGATCCGGCCTACGGCGGCCGCTTCCGTATTCCACCGGCGGCGAGCCAGACCATGGTTGAATCGCTGAAAAACTTCCCGCGCCAGGCACTGCACGCGCGCTTCCTGGAACTGGATCATCCGACGAGCGGTAAGCGGATGAGCTGGGAATCGCCGTTGCCGGACGATCTGGTCTGGTTGCTGACGCTGCTCAAGCAGGATCGCGAGGCATTTGTCGGATGAGTGACTGGCTGATTCCTGACTGGCCTGCGCCGGCTCAGGTGAAAGCCTGCGTTACCACCCGTGCGGGCGGCGTCAGTCTGGCGCCGTTCGACAGCCTCAATTTGGGCGATCATGTCGAAGACAGCCTGGAAGCCGTTCTCGAAAATCGCCGCCGTCTCCGCGATGCCTTCGATATTCAACCTGCCTGGCTGCGTCAGGTCCACGGCGTGGCCGTGGTTGAGGCCGACCCTGGCCGCACGGTTGAAGCCGACGGCAGTTGGACAAGTACCCCTGGCGTCGCCTGCACGTCAATGACCGCCGATTGCCTGCCAGCATTGTTTTGTAACCGTGCCGGCACTCGTGTGGCTGCGGCGCATGCCGGTTGGCGGGGGCTGGCGGCTGGCGTGCTGGAAGCTGCGTACGAAAGCCTGGACGCCGAGCCTGCCGATGTACTGGTCTGGCTGGGTCCGGCCATTGGCCCACAAGCCTTTGAAGTCGGCCCGGAAGTGCGTGAAGCCTTCATGCAGCAACTGCCGATCACCGCCGAAGCCTTTGTGCCCAGCCGCAATCCCGGCAAGTTCATGGCTGACATCTATAAGCTGGCCCGCTTGCGCCTCGCCGCACGCGGTGTCACCGCCGTTTATGGTGGCGGTTTCTGCACCGTGACCGATGCCCGCTTCTTTTCTTACCGTCGCAGCCCTCGCACTGGTCGGTTTGCCTCCCTTATCTGGCTCGAACGCTAGACTCTTCTGACTTGCGTCAACTGTCCGACGCTTGAAACTCCCAGAATCCACCCCATCTATAAGGGTATCTGGCAGGTTTCTTCATTCAGGATGTTTTATAGCTCCGGCCTGCTCAAAAGGAAGGTGACTAATGCGTATTGATCGTTTAACCAGCAAATTGCAGTTGGCATTGTCTGATTCTCAATCCTTGGCGGTGGGTCTCGACCACCCGGCCATCGAGCCTGCGCACTTGATGCAGGCGCTCCTGGAACAGCAAGGTGGTTCTATCAAACCCTTGCTGATGCAGGTGGGCTTCGACGTCAACAGCCTGCGCAAGGAGTTGAGCAAAGAGCTCGACCAACTGCCGAAAATCCAAAATCCAACTGGCGACGTGAATATGTCGCAGGACTTGGCGCGTCTGCTCAACCAGGCGGATCGCCTGGCCCAGCAGAAAGGTGACCAGTTCATCTCCAGCGAGCTGGTACTGCTCGCCGCCATGGACGAAAACAGCAAGCTCGGCAAATTGTTGCTGGGCCAGGGCGTGAGCAAGAAAGCCCTGGAAAATGCCATCAACAACCTGCGCGGCGGCGACGCGGTCAACGACCCCAACCATGAGGAGTCGCGCCAGGCCCTGGATAAATACACCGTCGACCTGACCAAGCGCGCCGAAGACGGCAAGCTCGACCCGGTGATCGGCCGTGACGACGAAATTCGTCGCACCATCCAGGTGCTGCAACGTCGCACCAAGAACAACCCGGTGCTGATCGGTGAGCCGGGCGTGGGTAAAACCGCGATTGCCGAAGGTTTGGCCCAGCGCATCATCAATGGTGAAGTGCCGGACGGCCTTAAAGGCAAGCGTCTGTTGTCCCTGGACATGGGGGCATTGATCGCGGGTGCCAAATTCCGTGGTGAGTTCGAAGAGCGCCTGAAATCCCTGCTTAATGAACTGTCGAAGCAGGAAGGGCAGATCATTCTGTTTATCGATGAACTGCACACCATGGTCGGCGCCGGTAAAGGCGAAGGTTCGATGGATGCGGGCAATATGCTCAAGCCGGCCTTGGCGCGGGGTGAGTTGCACTGCGTCGGTGCCACTACGCTCAATGAGTATCGCCAGTACATTGAAAAGGACGCGGCCCTTGAGCGTCGCTTCCAGAAAGTGCTGGTGGAAGAACCGAGCGAAGAGGACACCATCGCGATCCTGCGTGGCCTGAAAGAGCGTTATGAGGTCCACCATAAGGTGGCGATTACTGACGGTGCGATCATTGCGGCGGCCAAATTGAGCCATCGCTACATCACTGACCGGCAGTTGCCCGACAAGGCCATCGACCTGATCGACGAAGCGGCCAGCCGCATTCGCATGGAGATCGACTCCAAGCCGGAAGTGCTCGACCGTCTGGATCGGCGCCTGATTCAGCTTAAAGTTGAGTCCCAGGCCCTGAAGAAAGAAGAAGACGACGCGGCGAAGAAACGCCTGGAAAAACTCCAGGAAGAAATCGTCCGCCTGGAACGCGAGTATTCGGACCTGGAAGAAATCTGGACTTCGGAAAAAGCCGAAGTGCAGGGCTCTGCCCAGATCCAGCAGAAAATCGAGCAGTCCCGCCAGGAACTGGAAGCAGCGCGCCGTAAAGGCGACCTGAACCGCATGGCCGAGTTGCAGTACGGGGTGATCCCGGACCTGGAGCGCAGCCTGCAGATGGTCGATCAGCATGGCAAGCCTGAGAACCAGTTGCTGCGCAGCAAGGTGACCGAGGAAGAAATTGCCGAAGTCGTCTCGAAGTGGACCGGCATTCCGGTGTCGAAAATGCTCGAAGGTGAGCGCGACAAACTGTTGAAAATGGAAAGCCTGTTGCACGAACGTGTGATCGGTCAGGAAGAGGCCGTGGTGGCGGTGTCTAACGCGGTGCGGCGTTCGCGGGCCGGTTTGTCCGACCCGAATCGCCCGAGCGGCTCGTTCATGTTCCTCGGCCCGACCGGTGTGGGTAAGACCGAGCTGTGCAAGGCCTTGGCCGAGTTCCTCTTTGATACTGAAGAGGCCATGGTGCGGATCGATATGTCCGAGTTCATGGAGAAACACTCGGTGGCGCGCTTGATCGGTGCACCACCAGGCTATGTGGGTTACGAAGAGGGCGGTTACCTGACCGAAGCCGTGCGGCGTAAGCCTTACTCGGTCATCCTGTTGGATGAGGTCGAGAAGGCGCACCCGGATGTGTTCAACATCCTGCTGCAAGTGCTTGAAGACGGCCGCCTGACGGACAGCCACGGACGTACGGTGGACTTCCGTAACACGGTGATCGTGATGACCTCCAACCTGGGCTCGGCGCAGATCCAGGAACTGGTAGGGGACCGTGAAGGCCAGCGAGCTGCTGTAATGGATGCGCTGACCAGTCACTTCCGCCCGGAATTCATCAACCGGGTCGATGAAGTGGTGATCTTCGAGCCTCTGGCACGGGATCAGATCGCGGGCATCACCGAGATCCAGTTGGGTCGCCTGCGTAGTCGCCTGGCCGAGCGTGAGCTGGACCTGGTGTTGAGCAGCGAGGCGTTGGACAAGCTGATCGCGGTCGGTTACGACCCAGTGTATGGCGCACGGCCTCTGAAACGTGCGATTCAGCGCTGGATCGAGAACCCGCTGGCACAGCTGATCCTGTCGGGCAGCTTTATGCCTGGCACCAGCGTCGAGGCGACCGTGGAGAACGACGAAATCGTCTTTCACTGAGACTTGAAACTGGCGCAATAAAAGAAGGCCCCGCACTGCGGGGCCTTTTTTTTTCGATAGGGCGTTGAACTGTAAGGAAAAGGCTTGTAAAGTGCGCCCCGCAACAACGTCAGCCCACGGGTTTCTTCTCCCCAAGAAGAAATCAGAAACAAGCGCAAATCATTGTCTTAAAAGCAATTTAAAGGGTTGACAGGGGTTTTTAAGATTGTAGAATAGCGCGCCTCAGACATGACAACGTAGCGATACGGAAGACTCGAAGAGAAGGTTACACCGCAGTAGAAGTTGTACTTTGAAATATGTAGTTCCGTGATAGCTCAGTCGGTAGAGCAAATGACTGTTAATCATTGGGTCCCAGGTTCGAGTCCTGGTCACGGAGCCAATTTCAAACCGGGGTATAGCGCAGTCCGGTAGCGCGCCTGCTTTGGGAGCAGGATGTCGGGAGTTCGAATCCCCCTACCCCGACCATATTTGGGTCGTTAGCTCAGTTGGTAGAGCAGTTGGCTTTTAACCAATTGGTCGTAGGTTCGAATCCCACACGACCCACCATTTTTGAGACCAGTTCAGGCTGGAATCGAATCTTAAGATCAGAGGCCAAAAGCGCTGATCGAAGAAGGCGACTGAAAGGTCGCCTTTTTATTACCGGGGTATAGCGCAGTCCGGTAGCGCGCCTGCTTTGGGAGCAGGATGTCGGGAGTTCGAATCCCCCTACCCCGACCATATTAAAAATCCTCGTATCGAAAGATACGGGGATTTTTTTTTGCCTGTGAAGATCTCAAATATGACGCAAAAAATGTGGGAGCTGGCTTGCCTGCGATAGCGGTCTGGTAGCTAGCCTATTCGCTGCTGATCCACCGCTATCGCGGGCAAGCCCGCTCCCACAAGGTTTTGTGCTGTTAGTGCAGCTTGAGGCGTGGCTCGGTCCCGCGCCCGATCTTGCTACCCAACATCAGCATCGCCGTACGGAAGAACCCATACAGCGCCATCTGGTGCATACGGTACAGCGACACGTAGAACATCCGCGCCAGCCAACCCTCCAGCATCACGCTGCCAGTGAGGTTACCCATCAAGTTACCCACAGCGGAAAAACGCGACAGCGAGATCAGCGAACCGTAGTCGGTGTACTTGTAGCTCGGCAGGTCCTTGCCTTCGATGCGCAGCTTCAACGACTTGGCTAACAACGAAGCCTGCTGGTGAGCCGCCTGAGCCCGTGGCGGTACGTTGCGGTCAGTGCCCGGTTGCGGGCAGGCGGCGCAGTCGCCAAAAGCGAAGATGTTTTCATCGCGGGTGGTTTGCAGCGTCGGCAGCACTTGCAGTTGGTTGATGCGGTTGGTTTCCAGGCCATCGATGTCCTTGAGGAACCCCGGTGCGCGAATCCCTGCTGCCCAAACCTTGAGGCTGGCGGGGATTACCTGGCCGCTGCTGGTGATCAGCGCGTCGGCCGTCACTTCGCTCACTGCCGAGTTGGTCAATACCGTCACCCCGAGTTTCTCCAGGGTTTTATGCACAGGCCCGCCGATACGTTCTGGCAGGGCAGGGAGCACCCGTGGGCCGGCTTCGATCAGGGTGATGTGCATGTTTTCCGGCTTGATGCGGTCCAGGCCATAGGCTGCGAGTTCATGGGCTGCGTTGTGCAACTCGGCGGCCAGTTCGACACCGGTGGCACCGGCACCAACGATAGCGACGCTGATTTTCTCTTCCACATCGGTCTGACCGGCATGCGCGCGCAGGTAGTGGTTGAGCAACTGTTGGTGGAAACGCTCGGCCTGTTTGCGGGTGTCGAGGAACAAGCAGTGTTGTGCCGCGCCTTCGGTGCCGAAGTCGTTGGTGGTGCTGCCGACTGCGATCACCAGGCTGTCGTAGCCCAGTACGCGTGCGGGCACCAGCTCACGGCCTTCTTCATCAAGGGTGGCAGCCAACTGGATTTTCTTCTGTTCGCGGTCGAGCCCGCTCATGCGCCCCAGTTGGAACTCGAAGTGGTTCCATTTGGCCTGGGCAACGTAATTGAGCTCGTCTTCCGAAGAATTCAGCGAACCGGCGGCCACTTCGTGCAGCAGGGGCTTCCAGATATGGGTCAGGTTGGCATCCACCAGCGTGATGCTGGCGGTACCGCGCTTGCCCAGAGTCTTACCCAGGCGGGTAGCCAACTCCAGGCCGCCGGCGCCGCCGCCGACGATAATAATACGATGGGTCATGGGGATATCTCGCAAGGCTAAAAGAAATCGGAGCAGTTACCCCCGCGAGCGCCAGGCAGCTCATAGCGTCAGGTAACTCAAAAGGCGGCTCAGCAAGCCGAGCCCGACCACTGCCACCAGCACCACACCGAGGAGCAGCCAGGGCCGGAAAGGCTTGCGCTCGACTCGGTTTTGGGAGAGTTGCAGGTACTCTTCGACATGCTGCTGGTCATCGGGGTTCAGGCGGCTGGTCATATAAAGCCTCGTCAGGTAGACGTTGCAAAAGGGCGCCACGTTACAGTCCGGGGGGATCAGAGGCTGATGCCCACGTCGAATACTATGCTGCGGCCCAGGTTGTTGCGCAAGAAATCCGGCGCATCCGGATGCGCGAACAGCACCCGTGCAAACGTCGGCCCCACCAGCGACAGCGAGCGCCAGCCCTGGCGCAGGTATTCGGTTGGCGGCGGGAAATGGCTGTTAAGGTCGAGCACTTCACGCTTGAGGCTGGTGAAGGCGATGAGATCCAACTCTCCCAGGTCCATCCCGCGCTCTTTATAGTTGTGCGCCTTTTTGCGCAGTGTTGGCGCCAGGCGCAGCAGGAACTCATGGGCCGGAATGCGCCGGGGCTTGGCCTCGCGCCGCACCAGTTGGCTCAGAGAGAATGCGCTGCGCCGGCGCAGCAGTTCGTCGCGCCATTCGTCGTTCAGGCGCCGACCTTCGTCCAGGACGAAAAAAACCTCGAAGCTGGCATCGCGAAACAACACGTCCGGCGGCTCTTGCCCGGCGGCGTGAAACTCTTCGGCACGGTAAGGCACATTCAAGCCTTGTAGCAGGCGCTGGCACACCCAACGCTCACGCTCCCATTTGCGGGCATTGGACAGGAATGCATTGGCTTGTTCGGCCGCTACGGTGAGCAGGCGCAAGTAATCTGAGTCATCCATAGCTAGCAGCTTAGCGCTCAAATGTGATGAAAAAAAACAAAGTCGGGCGCATTTCTCCTCTAAAGAGTGCGCTATCGAATGAACGCCTGGGAAATTTCCTACAAGCACAAGGAAATTTCCTACTCTTTTGTTCCTCCCAGATCCCTAGATTTACGACCTCACCGAGCCACTGACCTGAGGTCAGCCACAGCTCGACCAGGATGCCATTGGCATCTTCATCGCCGAGTTGGCGGTTAGTCTGAGGTACAGAACATGCACACCCTTCACCCGAAACGAGCGTCGATATTTGCCCTGTCGCCCCTGGCGCTGGCGGTTCTCATGTTGCAACCCATGCACGCGCAAGCGTTTACGTCGATTGTCAACGCCGGTGCAGTGGTGGATGGCGAGACGGTGACGGCTGGACAGCAAACCATCAGGGCCAACGGTACGGCCAACACTACGTTAATCGAGGAAACGGGAACCCAGGTGGTGTTTCAGAATGGCATCTCAAATGATGCGACGGTCAATGGCAGCCAATTGGTGCAAAGCGGTGTGTCCAATCGCACTGTCGTCAACGCGGGCGGCTCACAAGTCGTGAGCGCCGTCGGCACGTCCAACGGCACCATCCTCAATGGCGGAACACAGACCGTGCAAAACTCCAATAGCCGCGCGATTGGTACAGAGATCAATGCGGGCAGCCTGCAAACCGTCACATTTGGCGGCGCGGCGGTCGATACCGTCATCAATAGCGGTGGAACGCAAAGCTTGAACAATATGGGGTCGGCACTGAATACCCTGGTCCTGGCCGGCGGTGTGCAGACTCTCGAACGCAATGCGTTGGGCGGGGTGGTTGCGACCAATACGCGGATCGACGGTGGGGTTCAAAACGTTTCCAGCTACGGCACTGCCAACAACAGTACGGTTAGCAACGGTGGCCAGGTCAATCTTTTCGAGGGTGCCCAGGCCAATGGCTTGGTCGCCGACGCGGGCGGTACCGTCAATATCATGGAAAACGGTGTTAAAACCGTAGATTCCCTGACGCTCAACGGCGGCCGCCTAGCCTTTGTGCCAAGCACCGATGGCAGCTTCAAGACGTTCACCGTCAACGCCCTGTCCGGCAGCGGTAGCATCCTGATGAACACCGATATCGCCAGCGCGCAAAACGACGTGTTGGTGGTGGAGGGGGCTGGGTTGGCGAGCGGTAATCACACCTTGATCGTGGCGGACTCCGGGCATGAGCCGAGCGCGGCGGACGGTCGCTTGCTGCTGGTGGACACCAACGGGGGCAGCGCAAAATTCGACCTGTATGGCGGGCATGTGGATGCCGGTGCATTTCGCTATGGCTTGCAGCAGGAAGGCGACGATTGGGTGTTGGCAAGTACCGGCAAAAGCTCGGCGGCAGAGCGTCTTTCTTCGGGGGCCAATGCGGCTATCGCGGCACAGACCGCCAGCGCGACGCTGTGGAGTGCGCAGATGAATGCGCTGGTCAAGCGCCTGGGCGAGTTGCGCATGGGCAAGGATGAGGGCGGGGTGTGGACCCGCGCCATCAGCAAGCGATTCGACGTGAGTGAGCACTCCAGCCGCGCTTACACCCAAGATATTTCCGGCGTTGAGGTCGGCGCCGATAAAGCCTTCGCTGTGAACGCTGGCAAGGTATACGTCGGTGCAATGGTCGGTGCGGCACGGTCGGACCAGGATTTTGGTGAAGGCGCCTCCGGCACCACTGACAGCAAAATGTTTGGCGTCTACGCCACCTACCTCAATGACAACGGTATTTATGTCGACAGCGTGTTGAAGTACAGCCGCTTTGACAACGACATCAAGATGCCGACCAATCTGGGGCAGTCGGTAAAAGGTTCCTACACAACTAACGGTGTGGGCGCAGATATCGAAGTGGGTAAACACATCAAGCTTGGTGATGGCTGGTTCGTCGAGCCTCAACTCGAACTCACGGCGACCCGTACTCAAGGCGCCAACTACACTGCAAGCAACGGCCTGAAAGTCAACGCCGACGATATGGACTCACTGCAAAGTCGTGTGGGCTCGCTGTTTGGCCGCAGCTTGGCGTTGAGCAATGGCATGAAGGCCCAACCCTACGTCAAAGCGTCCTACATCACTGAGCATGCTGGTAGCACTAAGGTCAGCGTCAATGGCAACAAGCTCGATGCAGAGTTGCCGGGTAATCGCGTAGAGCTGGGCTTTGGCGGTGTGTTGCAGGTCAGCGAAAAGAGCAAGATATCCCTGGATGCCGAGTACGCGAAAGGCAACTCCATCGAACAGCCATGGGGCGTGAACCTGGGTTATCGCTACCTGTGGTAAAGCTGCGGTGTAGACTGGCCACTCGATAGCGAACCGGCATTAAGGAGTGTGCAGTGAAGTTTCTAGCGGTGGCAGTGCTCAGCCTTTTGCCCTTGTGGGCCCAGGCGATAGAGGTAGGTGAGCGGGTTGTGCCCTGGACCTTGCTGGATCAATTCGACCAGGCTTACACCCTGGATGATCAGGCTCGGGTTCTGTTGGTTGCGCGCAGCATGGATGCGGCCAAACAAGTGGATGCTGCCTTGCAAGGTCAACCCAAGGGGTACCTGGAATCGAAGCACGGTGTATTTGTTGCCGACATCCAGCGCATGCCCCGGTTGATCGCCAAGCTGTTCGCGGTGCCTGCCATGCAGTCCTACAACTATCGGGTAATGCTGGACCGTGACGCGCGTATCGCACCGCGTTATCCGGGGCCTGTGGATAAAGTGCTATGGCTGCAATTGGATAACGGCAAGCTGGTTGCACAACGTGAGTACAGCTCCGCCGCTGATCTGCGCCAAGCCCTGGAGCAGGTGAAGCCGTGATCAGTGCCGCGGTGCTGGCGCCGCAAAGCCTCGGCATCGGCTGGGTGTTGTATGCGCCGGTATTGGTGTGGGCGATTCTGCGTTCGCCGTGGGTGGAGCTGTTCGCCGACCGCCGACGCCAGCACCTGTTGTTCGGCACAGTATTCGCGTTGTTCATGCTGTGGTTGGTGCGACGGGATTTCGATACGGGTGTGTCCTATCACTTCATTGGCATGACTGCCGTCACCCTGCTGCTTGATTGGCCCCTGGCGATTGTTGGAGGCTTTGCTGCCCAACTGGGCTTGATGTTGCTGGGACGCCAGGATCTGGCAGCGCTCGGCGTCAACGGCTTGTTGCTGATCGGGCTGCCGGTGCTGGTTACCGAAGGCTGCGCACTGTTGGTAGAGCGTGCACAGCCGCGCAATCCCTTTGTGTATATCTTCTGCTCCGGCTTTTTTGCTGCTGCGCTGTCGGCGTTGCTCTGCCTATTGGCCGGGCTGGGGTTGCTGTGGTTTGACGGTATTTTTGCGATGCCGGAGTGGCTAGAAGATTTCGTCGGCTACCTGTGGCTGATCATATTTCCAGAGGCCTTCATCAACGGCATGGTGATCAGTGCCCTGGTGGTGTTTTGCCCTGAATGGCTGGAGACGTTCAACCGCACTCGCTACCTCTCGGCAACCTGGAAGGATGACGAATCGCAGCGTTGATCCAGATCAAATCCCGCGCCCCCCGGCAAGCCCATGCTCTGCAACATTCTTCCAGGAGCACGGATCATGAGTGTGTACGAGTGGGCACGGCAGGAGTTGCGCAGAAGCCAGGATGCAGCACAGGAAATCGGTTTTGACCCAGGCTTGACCCTGCGCGCGATGCTCAGTGCGGTGGTGCAGCAGAGCAAGGGTGTGCGAAGTTTCGAAGACCTGGCCGACGAGCTGCAATACCTTGCAGAGAACCTCGACGACCAGCAGGAATATGCCTTTATGCGCCCTTAGTGGCGTGGCGGCAGGTCTTCGGAAAACAGCTCGTCTTCGGCATCGGGAGCCACCGGAATCTTGTGTTCTTCAGCCGCCCAGGCGCCCAGGTCGATGAGTTTGCAACGGTCCGAGCAGAACGGCCGGTTGAGATTGGTCGCTTTCCATTCCACGGGTGCACCGCAGGTTGGGCATTCGACGGTCAAGGGTTGGCTCATGATCGGCCTCCACGCAAAGTAAGGTAAAAGTGGTGCAGTCGTTCGACCTCGCTGTGCAGCCAGGCAAGGTCCTGGTCATTGACCAGCACATCATCGGCATGTTTCAGGCGTTCTTCGCGGCTGGACTGGGCCTTGAGAATCGCCTGCACCTGCTGTTCGCTGATGCCGTCGCGCTGCAGGGTACGCTGAATCTGCAGTGATTGCGGCACGTCGATCACCAGGATGCGCTGGGTCATGCTGTGCTGGCCGGACTCGACCAGCAATGGCGACACCAGGATGGCGTAAGGCGAACGAGCGCGCGCCAGGTGGCTGCGAATCTCCTCGCCAATCAACGGATGCAACAGGGCTTCCAGCCAGCGGCGCTCTTCGGGTACTTCAAAGATCAGTTTGCGCAGCGCAGCACGGTCCAACTGGCCGTCAGGCTGCAGCACGCCGGCACCAAAATGTTCGGCAATGTTGGCCAGCGCCGGGCGGCCAGGCTCGACGACCCAGCGGGCGGCATGGTCGGCATCCACCAGGTCGATGCCCAGGTCGATAAAGTGCTGGGCCGCCGCGCTTTTACCGCTGCCAATGCCGCCGGTGAGGCCAAGAATCCAGGGTGTTGCAACAGAAGTGGTCATCTGAAACCGACAGACTGCAAATAGAAGTCGGTTATTTGACCACCCCAGAGCAATGCAATCCAGCCGGCAATCGCCAGATACGGACCAAATGGCATCGGAGTCGACGCCTGCGTCTTGCGTATCCGCATCAGTATCAACCCGACAAACACCCCAACCAACGACGACATCAACAGCGTCATTGGGAGGATCTGCCAACCGCCCCAGGCCCCCAGCAACGCCATCAACTTGAAGTCACCGTGGCCCATGCCGTCCTTGCCGGTGGCCAGCTTGAATAGCCAGAACACGCTCCACAGGCTCATGTATCCGATCACGGCGCCCCACAAGGCGTCGGGCAGCGTGGTCAGCAAGCCGAACCCATTGACGATCAGGCCCAGCCACAGCAGCGGCAGCACCAGTACATCGGGCAGCAATTGATGGTCGGCATCGATCAGGCTCATCGCCAGCAACCCCCAGCTCAGCAGCATGACCGCACCTGCCTGCCAGCCGAAGCCGAAATGCCAGGCCACGAATGCCGAGATCAGCCCGCACGCCAGTTCCGTGAGTGGGTAGCGCGGGCTGATCGCCGCCCGGCAATGGGCGCAACGACCCCGAAGTATCAGATAACTGAGCAGCGGGATGTTTTCCCAGGGTCGAATGGGGTGATTGCAGTGCGGGCAGCAAGAGTTGGGATGCATGAGGTTGTAGGTCGGCCCGGCAGGCTCTGCAGGTAGGCCGAGTACTTCGTGGGCCTGGGCGCGCCATTCGCGCTCAAGCATCTTTGGCAGGCGCCACACCAGCACGTTGAGAAAACTGCCGACGATCAATCCCAATGCCAACGCGAGCAGCACGAAGGCCAGCGGGTGTTCACTCAGCAGCGCACTCAAAATGCGCTCCCCAACTGAAACACCGGCAGGTACATGGCGATGACAAGTGCCCCGACAATCCCGCCCAATACCACCATGATCAGAGGCTCCATCAGGCTGGTGAGGGTGTCGACCTGATTGTCTACCTCAGTCTCGTAATGACTGGCGACTTTATCCAGCATGTGGTCCAGGGTGCCTGACTCTTCGCCGATTGCCGTCATCTGGATCGCCATGCCGGGAAACAGGCCGCTGCTGGCCATGGATTGATTTAACTGCATGCCAGTGGATACATCGTGACGCATATGCTCGATTGCCTGTTTGAACGGCTCATTTCCCGCTGCCCCCGCCACTGAATCCAGCGCCTGCACCAGCGGCACGCCAGCCGCAAAGGTGGTGGACAGCGTGCGGGCATAGCGGGCCACGGCCGAATTTTTCAGCAGTTTGCCTGTCAGGGGCATTTTCAACAAACCGGCGTCCGTCCAGTGGCGGAAATCTGGACAGGTTTGATAAGTCTTGCGCAACCCCATGCCCGCTCCGACCAGCCCAAGCGCCATCATCCACCAGGCGTGCTGCATGAACTCGGAGAGCGCGATGACCTGCAAGGTGAAACTGGGCAACTTGCTGTCCACCCCGGCGAAAAGATGCTGGAACTGCGGCACCACATGGATCAACAACACGCCAGTAACCACGCTTGCAACCACCAGTACCGCCACCGGGTAGGTCATGGCTTTTTTGATTTTGGCCCTGAGCTGCTCACCCTTCTCCCGGTGGACCGCCACACGCTCCAACAGCGTTTCAAGTGCTCCGGACTGTTCGCCAGCGGCCACCAGGTTGCAATACAACGGATCGAAATGGCGCGGTTGTTTACGTAAGGCGCCGGCAAGGCTGCTGCCGCTGGCGATTTCCTGTTTCAGGCCCAGCACCAGTGCGCGTACGAGGCGGTTGTCGAAGCCTTCGCTGATGATGTCGAACGCTTGCAGCAGAGGGATCCCTGCCCGGAGCAAGGTGGCCAATTGGCGAGTGAGCAGGGTAATGTCCGCGGCTTTGATTGCTGGGGCAAGGCTCGGTAGCGCCGCCAGCTGCCTGCGCACACGCCCGGGGTTGATGCCTTGTTGGCGCAGTTGGGCCTTGATCAGGGCGGGGTTGTGCCCGCGGGTTTGCCCGGATACCCGGCGGCCTTTGCGGTTGGTGCCTTCCCAGGCGTACAGCGTCGAAGCGTTATCCATCTCATGGTTCCGCACAGAGGTCGTCGAAGATTTATAGCTTAGTCAGGTGACGACTTTGGGCTGGCCGGTAACGGAGGATAAAATGTCAGAATGTGCGTCTTGCAGGCGCTGGGGCGCTTGTGGATGAGTACACTGGCGCCGCTGCACAACGCGGGGCGCAGGACGCGCCTCGTCATGAGATCTATCCTGGAGAGTGAATGTGATACGTCAAAAAGGTTTTACCCTGATCGAGTTGTTGATCGTCGTTGCAATCATCGGCATTTTGGCCACCATTGGCCTGCCGATGTACACCACCCATCAGGCCAAGGCCAAGTTCACCGCCGGCCTGGCAGAAATTACCGCGCTTAAAGCCGGGTACGAATCCACTATCAATCAAGGCACCGTGCCGACCCTGGCGTTGATCGGTGGCACCAGCGACACCACCGCCAACTGCAAGATCGCCGTGACAGGCGACGTGGCCACCGGCGCCGGCGCGATCAGTTGCGAAATTATCGACGCCCCGGCGCCGGTGCTGAACAAAACCATCACCCTCACGCGCAGCGCCACCACCGGCTGGGCCTGCACCACGACCGCTGAAGAAAAATATGTGGCCAAGGGGTGCGGCACCAACGGCGCATAACTGCTAAACCATCTGCATGGACGTAGAGGTGGCCGATGGCGTTATCCGTACAGCAACGTGGCAAAGTTTTCCTGGTAGTAACGGTGTGCCTGTTAGTCGTTGGGGTGTGTGTTCCGTTCAGTGGGCACGACCTGCAGCGGGTGATGCAGATTGCCATCGGGTTTTGCGCAGTGCTGTATGGACTGTCGGTCGCCCCCAGCGAGCGGTTGGTGGACCGCCCGACCGCCCTGGGCCTGGCGCTGATTATCGTGCTGGGGTTGCTGTCCTCGGTGCTGGCCCACCAACCCCTTTGGGCGTTCACCGAGGTGGCGGTGTTAATCAGTTGTGGGGCGATCGCGGTGGCGTTTGCCCTGCTTCGTCGCCACGGCGGCGAAGCGTTGGACCGGACCCTGATCCTGGTGGTAACGGGGTTGTGCCTGATCAAGTCGATTCAATACCTGCACGCAGGCGGGCTCGCATTCACCAGTGGCGCGTCGACGCTCGACCCTGACTCGCTGCTGTCCGGCTTTTCCAACAAGCGCTTCTACGGCCAGTTCCAGACATTCACCTTGCCACTGCTGGCGCTGCCCTTGCTGATCCCCAATGTCTCACGCGCCTGGCGAGGCGCGGTGTTTGCGTTGCTGTGCGTCTGGTGGTTGATCGCTATCAGTGGTGGTACGCGTGGCACCTGGCTTGGCATGGTCGTCGCGGGTGTGGTCTTGGCGGCGCTGGGGCCTTGGGGGCGACGCTGGTTGGGGTGGCAACTGGCTGCGGTGGTCGGCGGGGTGTTGTTGTACGCGGCGGTATTCACGGTGCTGGCGGACTACTTGGGAGTCGAGATCGCCAGCGCTGCCAGTGACCGCCTTACCACCTCGCTGTCGGGTCGTGGTCCGATCTGGTGGCAGGCGTGGCATATGCTCGTGGAGCGTCCTTGGCTGGGCTTCGGACCGATGCACTTTGCCGATATTGCCAACAAGATTGCCGCTCATCCACATCAGGCCATTCTGCAATGGGCCAGCGAATGGGGTGTGCCATCGGCGTTGTGCGTTGCGGTTTTGGCGTGGCGGGGCGGTTGGGGCACGGTGGCTCAGGTGCGTAAACGGATGTTGTCTACCGAGCGTGCAGACCTGTTGCGGCTATGCCTGCTTGCCGCGTTGATCGCGGCGTTGGTGCAGTCGATGGTCGATGGCGTGATCGTGATGCCCAATTCCCAGGTATGGCTGGCGTTGGTGGTGGGCTGGCTGATGGCGCTGCATGTATGGCGAACCCCGGCACCGACGGCGTCGCCGTTGGCTTGGGGCGTGTGGAAAGCGCTGACGGTAGTGTCCGTTGGTCTGCTGGTCTTTATTGTCGTTCGCGACCTGCCTCAGATCAATCAAGCCCAGCAGCAGTACCTCAACACCCATGACAACTTACTGCAGCCGCGTTTCTGGGCCCAGGGCGTGATTGCCCGCTGAAGGCCGCAAGTTGCCGGACGCCCAATGCGGTGCTAGCTTTAGCCCACCGCCCGTGTAGCTCAGCCGGTAGAGCAGCGCACTCGTAACGCGAAGGTCGCAGGTTCGATTCCTGTCTCGGGCAAAGAGGCAACACTGTTCCAAAGGCAATGTTTTCAGATGATCCCAGAATGGTTCTGAAGGCCAGACGTGCCGGCATTCGTGCCTGCTCTTTTGTATCTGCGCAACCTTGATGACCCAGATGCATCCCCATTCCTCGATCCAAAGAGAACAACATGACCACGACTGAAATGACCCAGGAAGTTCGGCATCAAGCAGCCCTCGAAAAATACCTCGAGGAATCGCCGCAGCTTAAAGAAGAGATCAAGGATCTAAGCGCTGATGATCAGCGTGACCAGATCCAGTGGGCATTCGAGGACGAGGCCGAAAGCCAGGGCTATCAGCCTTGGGAACTGACCCTCAAGTACACCTCGACACCGGAAGAGTTCGAAGCGGCACGGCTGGCCTTGCACAAAGAGGCAGCGGAGGTGCTGGGGGTTGAATGGGACGAGTATTGCGAGATGAATGATCTCGTCGTCTGAATGAGTGAGCGGGTTTGCCCAGCGCGGGGCAAGCCCGCTCACTACAAGGCTTTAGATGCTTAGGCGCATCGACAAATCCACTGCCTTCACGTCCTTGGTCATTGCACCGATGGAGATGTAGTCCACCCCGGTTTCAGCAATGGGCAGCAGGGTGCTTTCATTGATTCCGCCGCTGGCTTCCAGCTTGGCCTTGCCACCGTTCAGACGCACGGCTTCACGCATGTCTTCCAGGCTCAGCTCATCGAGCATGATGATGTCGGCGCCCGCCGCCAGTGCTTCGCGCAGTTCTTCCAGGCTTTCCACTTCAATTTCAACCGGCTTGCCTGGTGCGATCTTGTGGGCGGCGCTGATGGCTTGGGCGATGCCACCGCAAGCAGCAATATGGTTTTCCTTGATCAGGAACGCGTCATACAACCCGATGCGATGGTTGTGGCAACCGCCGCAGGTTACGGCGTACTTCTGCGCCAGGCGCAGGCCGGGCAGGGTTTTGCGGGTATCCAGCAGCTTGACTTGAGTGCTGCCGACGAAATCCGCCAAGTACTGGGCGCGAGTCGCAACGCCGGACAGTAGTTGCAGAAAATTCAGCGCGCAACGTTCGCCACTCAGCAGCGATCGCGCCGGGCCTTCGAGTTGGAACAACGCCTGGTTGGGGCTGACGCGTTCGCCGTCGGCCACCTGCCAATGCACGGCAACCCGCGGGTCCAGTTGGCGGAACACGGCATCCACCCAGGCCGTACCGCTGATAACAGCCGCATCACGGGTGATGATCGTGGCTGTGGCCAGCCGTTCGGCCGGGATCAATTGCGCGGTGATGTCGCCGCTGCCGATGTCTTCCAGCAGTGCACGGCGCACGTTGGCTTCAATTTCGGCGGTGAGGTCGGCAAGACGGAGATTCGGCATAACAGGCTCCACAAACAAAGTGCCCCGATTATAGGGGCAGTGCGCGTTTGAACCCAGCGGCCTGCTCATTTACGACCAAATGGCAGAGTGCACTGGCGTAACGACCCCCGTTTGCAAGATAATCCCGCGCCTTGCAATTGGCGTCATAGCTTTGACGTCCGCCAATACCGCCGTTTCAGGAGGCCAGGATGCACAATGACGGAAAGGTGGTGCCGATCAACAAGGCACACGCCACGCCATCGCCGCTCGCCCGACTGCCGGTGGTGTTGCTGCAGGTTCGCGACAAAGCGGCGCAACAGTTGCAGCAAGGTTTGCAGGAGCTGTTCGATAACGCCGACGACACGTTGTTCGAAATGGCGGATAAAGCCCGCAGCAACGTTGACCATCATATTTTCTTCGAAGCCATGCGTGACTTGCGCCTCAAGCGCAAGAATTTCGAGCGCGTGTTCATGGAACGGCTTTTCGAAGCCTTCGCCAGCCTTAGCCTGGCCGGGCGTGGCGAGCGGCAACTGGTGCCGGTGGTGTCGTACGAAACGGCGCCGGGCACCTCGAAGGACGAGTTGGAAAAAGCCGTAGCCCTTGAGGCCATGCTGGGCCGTGTGCGCCACCGCGACGGTCTGGCCCTGGGGCAACTCACCACGCGCTTGAGTACCCTGCTAGGTAATCGCCTGGATGACCGTGAGAATCCCCTTGGGCCCGCGTTGCTGTGCGAATGCTTCCTGCGGGCAGGGCGCAGTCTAGGCGTAGAAATCCGCGTCAAGCTGATCATGCTCAAGCTCTTTGAGAGATACGTGCTCAGCGACGCCGACCAACTGTACGGCGAAGCCAATCAATTGCTGGTTGCGACTGGCGTGTTGCCTGGGCTCAAGGCTGTGCCGTCGCGACGCCCGGGTGGGCGTGCGGCCCGTGAACTTCCGCGTGAAGAGGCAGCGTCGAACGCTGATCAGGCTGTCGGTGAGAGCGGCCAGCAAGCGTTTGCTGCCCTGCAAGGGTTGCTCACTGCAGTACGCGGTAGTGTTGCGCCGACCCTTGAGCCTGGCGCCGAAACCCTGCCGATTTCATCTCGCGACCTTTTACGTCTGCTCTCGCATTTGCAGCAATATGTGCCGGAGCCGGACGCCGAAGACGATTTTGACCTGCGCAACCAACTTGAGCAGTTGCTCACCCGAGTCAGCGTCAAGAGCGGTAAGTCACGGGTTGTAGAGGCTGCGGACGAAGACGTGATCAACCTGATCGCGATGCTGTTCGAATTTATCCGTAACGACCGCACGGTGCCGAACGCCTTCAAGGCGTTGATCGCCCGCCTGCAGATCCCGGTGTTGAAAGTCGCGGTGTTGGACAAGAGTATTCTCAGCTGCGCCAGCCACCCGGCGCGGCGTCTGCTCAACGAGGTCGCGGCTGCCGCCATGACGTGGAGCCCGCGCGATGACTATCAGCGCGACACCCTGTACCTGCGCATCGAGCAGGCAGTCCAGCGTTTGCTCAACGAGTTTGTCGACGATCCAGCGATATTTGCCCAACTGTTGGCGGAGTTCCGCGTGTTCACCGCTGAAGAGTGGCGGCGTAGCGAGTTGCTTGAACAGCACACCCGCGACACTGAGGAAGCGCGCTTGCGTACTGAGGCGGTGCGCCAGCGAGTAGCCGATGTGCTCAATCGACGTTTGTTGGGGAAGGTCTTGCCGCGCTCGGTCTTGCAGTTCTTGCAGCAGGCCTGGAGCCAGGTGCTCTTGCTCGCCAACCTCAAGTACGGTGAGCAGTCGGTGCAATGGCAAACGGGGTTGCGCACCATGGATGAGTTGGTCTGGAGTGTCAGCCAGCAGGGCAACACCGAGCTGATTGCGCAGGTACCGAAGTTACTCAAGGCGCTGCGTGACGGCCTGACCAGCGCCGCGTTCGACCCTTTCAGCACCCGTGAGTTTTTTCTGCGTTTGCAGGCCCTGCACATCCAGGCGCCAGAGGGTGTCGACGAGTTGGTCGAAATACGCGAGCCTTTTTTGCTCAGCGCCATGTCGCCCGAACTCGCCGTAGACCTGCCAGACAGTGATCCGGACCTGCTCAAGGTTCATCAATTGCGGCTCGGTGGTTGGGTGGAGTTCGACGACCACGAAGCCAGCACCCAGCGCTGCAAGCTCACCGCGATCATGACACCGGCCAACACTTATATTTTCGTCAGCCGCATGGGGCTCAAGGTCTTGGAACGGAGTGCCGGCCAACTGGCGCTGGCGTTCAAGCGAGGCGCGCTGCATAGCTTGGACGACGGGCCATTGTTCGAGCGGGCGCTGGCGGCGGTGGTTGGCAGGCTGCGTCAACTCAATCGCGGCAAGTGATCGCAACCGCAGGGCCGAACGCGGCATACTGGTAACACTTTGTCTCGTTCAAGGAACCGGTATGCAGTTGGATCCCGCCAGCGGTTGGTGCCAGGGCATTCGTCATTGCCCTTCTCCCAACTTCAACGAGCGCCCCGCAGGCGAGATCTCGCTGTTGGTGGTGCACAACATCAGCTTGCCGCCGGCGCAGTTCGCCACCGGTAAAGTGCAGGAGTTTTTCCAGAATCGTCTGGATGTCACGGAGCATCCCTACTTTGAAGGGATCGCTGACCTACGCGTGTCCGCGCATTTTCTGATTGAACGTGACGGCATTGTGACGCAGTTTGTTTCCTGTATCGACCGAGCCTGGCACGCCGGCGTCTCGCGTTTCGAAGGTCGCGAAACCTGCAACGATTTTTCCTTGGGGATAGAACTGGAGGGCACCGATGACCTGCCGTTCACTGACGCCCAATACGCGTCGTTGACCGACCTGACTCGTCAGTTGCTGGCGGCCTACCCAGGCATCACCCCCCAGCGCATTTGTGGTCACAGTGATATCGCGCCGGGACGCAAGACCGATCCAGGCCCGGCTTTTGATTGGACGCGCTTTCTCAGCGCCCTGCAGGA
The DNA here is from genome assembly GCF_002255865.1 of Pseudomonas sp. PGPPP1. Classification (NCBI taxonomy): domain Bacteria; kingdom Pseudomonadati; phylum Pseudomonadota; class Gammaproteobacteria; order Pseudomonadales; family Pseudomonadaceae; genus Pseudomonas; species Pseudomonas sp. PGPPP1. The sequence continues at coordinate 68,871 of NZ_NKIG01000018.1, forward strand.
TGGAGGACACGCACGATGAGTTTTTTGGTGTTGGTGCTGGCCGTGTGGATCGAGAAGTTCTCGGCCCTGCGTCAGCGGTTGCAACGTGACGGTGGATGGTTGCGCGAGCTGGCGAAGTTGGAGTCGAGCCCACGTACGGGCAAACAACCCTGGCTGATTTTGGCGCTGTTGGTGTTGTTGCCAGTGGCCTTGCTGGCGTTGTTGCTGCTGGTGCTGGAACCCGTGGCCTATGGCCTGCTGGCACTGCCGGTGCACCTGCTGGTGGTGATCTACAGCTTGGGCCGGGGCGACCTGTTGGCCGGGCTCGGCCCCTTTCGGGATGCCTGGCGGCGGGGTGATCTGCAAGCCGCCGAGCATGTGGCTGAACGTGACCTGAGCCTGAGCGCCGACAGCGGCGAGCAACTGCTCGAACGTGTCCAGGCTCATCTGCTGTGGCAGGCATACCAGAGCTTTTTCGCGGTGATCTTCTGGTACTTCCTGTTGGGGCCGGTTGCAGCGCTTGCCTATCGCCTGCTGGCATTGGCCAGTGAACACAGCCAGAACCCGCTGGTGGCCGAGCGCGCCGGGCAACTGCGCCATGCTTTCGACTGGTTGCCAGTACGCTTGCTGGCGGCGAGTTTTGCGCTGGTGGGCAATTTCGTCGCGGTCAGTCGTGTGATGCTTCACGAGCTGTTGAGCTGGGACATCAGCGCCGCTCAACTGGTGGAAAAAGTCGGCCTGGTGGCCGCTGAAATCCCGCCGCCGGTAGTGGGCGCCGATGGCATCAACAGCCTGGACCGCTTGTGGGAACTGCTGCTGCGCGCGGCGGTGTTGTGGTATGCCGGGTTTGCGATCTGGACGGTATTGCCTTAGCTCAATGCAGTGGGGGGCTTGCCCCCTCGCCGCGTACGTGTTGTTAACCTTAAGTTACAAAACTCCCTTTGAAATTGAGCTATACAGGTGATGGCTAACTGCCGCCCTGCGCCTCAATAAAAATAAAAGAAAGGGAGTTCACCTGTGAAGAGCTTGCTCTATCCCGCCGTCGCGCTGATGAACCGTCTGAGTTTCGGCATGAAGTTCAGCCTGATCAGCGTGCTGTTCCTGCTGCCGATGCTGGCGACCAACTATTACCTGGTGCGCGACTCCTGGCGCGAATTCCAGGGCACCCGTATCGAATTGCAAAGCCTCGATTTGCTCGGCAGCAGCCTGGCCCTGCGGCGCGACCTGGAAACCCTCAACAACCAGGTGCAGATCAACGCAACCCTCGGCCAATCCGGCAAGGCTGGCGACCTTGAGAACAAGATCAGCGCCCTGGAACAGAGTGTTCTGAGCCGCCTGCAAAGCCTCACCGCCATGGCCACCGAGCCTGAGCAGATTGCTGCTTTTGACGGCAAGCGCGATGAGTTGATCGCGGCCTTCAAAGCCCAGCAACAGGAAACCTCTCTACTGAGCAAAAGCGCGTTGATCGGCAAGTTACTGAACAAGGCGCAAATGCTCAGCCAGATCATCGCCAGCCAATCCGGCCTGAGCCGCGATCCTCAAAGCGACCTGCGCCAACTCAGTGAACTGATCACCAGCGTCACCCCGCACATTACCCAGACCCTGGGTGAAGGCCGGGCGATGGGAGCCTATTCCCTGGGCCAGGGCTTTCTCAACTCGTCTTCCAGCACGCGCTTTGACGAATTGCTGCAGCAGCTGGAAAAACTCCAGGCCGAATATGGCTTGAAACTGCAGGATGCCCTCGGCGCCAGCAAAGCCGCACACACTGCGCTCGACAGCCTGGCCACGGCCAGCAACGCCAGCCTCAAAAAAGGCAGCGATTTGTTTGAAGAACAGGTGGTGATGGCCGAAACCCTCGACACCCCATGGCAGGGTTTTTATGACAACGTCAGCCAATTGATGGCCCAGACCTACCAGCTCAATGAGGCGACCCTGGCGTTCATCGGGCAACAGTTGGAGCAGCGCCTGGCGCAAAACCGTACACACATGGTGGTGTTGGTCTCGGCCCTGACGGCGGTATTTTTGCTGATCTTTTATTTGTATGGCGGCTTCTACGCCTCCACGCGAACCACGTTGCGGCGCCTGGGCTTGATGATGGACAAGGTGGCGGCTGGGGATATGACCGTCACCTTTGTTTCCCACAGCCGCGATGAGCTGGGCGATTTGGGCCAGGTGTTCAACGGCACCGTGGCGAAGATCCATGACTTGATCGAGCGCGTCGGTCATACCGTAGGCCAAGTTGAATGGCAGGCCAGCCAAGTGGAAACGGTGTCGGCCCACAGTAATCAGGCCGTTTCCGGCCAGCGCACCCAGATCGAACAAGTGGCTACCGCCATGAACCAGATGTCGTCCACCGCCCAGGAAGTGGCGCGCAGCGCGGCGGCGGCGGTCAGCAGCGCCCACAGCGTCAACGACGAAACCGTCAGCGGTCGTGGGTTGGTGCAATCCCAGCAGGGCAGTATTGCCCGGCTGGCCCTGGAGATTGAGCAGTCGGTGCACGTGATCAACCAGTTGGCTACCGACAGCCAGTCCATCAGCAGCGTATTGGAAGTGATCAAAAGCATTGCCGAACAAACCAACCTGCTGGCGCTCAATGCCGCCATCGAAGCCGCCCGAGCCGGTGAACAAGGGCGTGGTTTTGCGGTGGTGGCCGATGAAGTGCGCACCCTGGCGCGGCGCACCCAGCGCTCAACCGAGGAAATCGATCAGATGATCAGTCGGCTACACAGCGGCGTAGCTGCCGCTGTGAAGGCCATGGGCACCAGCCATGAAATGGCCAACGGCACGGTGGGGCAGTCGGAAAAGGTCCAGCAGGCCTTGGAAAATATCCTCGGAGCGGTAGGCATGATCGTCGATCAGAACCAACAGATCGCCGCAGCCGTGGAACAACAGACGGCGGTCGCCCACGATATCGACCAGAACATCGTCGAAATCAACCGTGCAGGCGAGCACGCAGCCGACGGCGCTCATCAGACCGAAGCAGCAAGTCGACAGCTGTCGATGCAGGTCATCGAGCTGAAGCAATTGATTGGCGCGTTTCGTGTGTAGGTCAAGGGTGTAGGAATTGCCTGTGGCGGATGTGGTGTATGTCCTGATTTCTCTACGGACCTTTTCTGTTCACCTGAATAAGTCAGAATTTGTTTCACTCAAGTCGACTTCCAAGGGAGCACAGCGATGACCACTGCAATCGGCATCAAAGGGCACTGCGCCCACTGCGATATCACCTTCGAACTCAAACCTTGGCAACTGAATGCTATCGCCATTGAGGAACCGTTCGATTGCCCTTACTGCCAACGGGTCCTGCAACTGAATTGCCCACGGCAATTGCGCGAGTTCAAGGCACTGGATCATTGGGCGATGGTACGCCCCAGCATGCTGGTGCTGACCTGCGTGGTGCTCCTCGTGGCCTTGGTGGCGGAGTGGGTGGGGTTGATCAGTGTGATCGGGCAGTTCAACGTATCGCTGGTCGTGCTGCTGGTGCACTTTTTGGTACTGCGATATGTCCGCTACCGCCAGCGGATAACGCTGGACCTGCAAGTGGCTACGCCGACATTACCAATTGAACAGCTCGCACGCATTGCGTGTGCTCGCCTCGGCCAGCAATAGGGGGCTGATGCCCATGCGTTCGGCAAGGGCGTTGCAGATGTCCGGCAAGTGTTGCGGGCTATTGCGCTGGCCGGGGTACATGGCGGGTGCCATATCCGGTGAGTCGGTTTCCAACACCACGGCGTCCAACGGCAACTGTGCCAGCACCTTGTGCATGCGCAGGGCCTGAGGCCAGGTGGCAGCGCCGCCCAGTCCCAGTTTGAAGCCGAGCTTGATGTACTCGCGGGCTTCTTCGCGGCTGCCGGCGAAGGCGTGGATGATGCCGCCCCGTGGCACGCGTATGCGTTTGAGGGTGGCGATCACCGCCGCGTGACTGCGGCGTACGTGCAGCAGCGCCGGCAGTTGGAAGTCCACCGCCAGCTTGAGCTGGGCTTCAAACAGGCGTTGTTGGCGTTCGCGGTCCAGATCTTCAAGAAAGTAGTCCAGGCCGATCTCACCCACCGCGCAGAGTTGCCGATTGCCGTGCAGGCGCGTCAGCCAGTCGCCCAGCTCCGTCAGGTCGGCGGGCCGGTGGCCGTCCAGATACACCGGGTGCAGGCCAAAGGCGGCGAACAAGCCTGCATCGGCTTGCACCAGGTCCCACAGCCGCTGCCAATTCTGTTGATAAACCCCCAGCAGCACCATGCGCCGCACGCCGAGTTCGCGGCTGTGGGCGAGGACTTCCCGTCGATCGCTGTCGAAGTCGGGGAAGTCGAGGTGGGTGTGGGTGTCGATCAGTTCCACGCTCAGGCCTCGTGGATACGCTGCTTGAACGTGCGGCCGATGGCGTGCACGCCAGGCTGGTAGTGCTGTTCTTCAATCGCCGCTAACGCCAGTTTCAGGGCGGTATCGGCAATCAGTTGATGCTGCTGGGCCATGGCATTGACGGGGAGTGGCAAGAAATCCAGCAACTGGGTGTCACCAAAGGTACCCAGATGCATTTGCCGTTGCTTGAGCGGCACCTCATGCAGTGCGTCAAACACGCCTTGCAGCAGCACGTAGGACGTAGTGATCAGCGCATCAGGCAAATGCCCCAGGCGTTGCAGGAGTTCTTCCATCATCTTTTTGCCGCACTCGCGGCTGAAGGCCAGGCCGTGCTCGATGCTGTTCTCCACGTCGGCGTCGCGCAGGGCCAACGAGAATCCCTTTGTACGCTCCTGGCTGATGCTCAACTCGGCACGTGCGCCCAGCAGCACGATTTGCTTGGGTTTGAGTTGCAGCAGGCTGGCGGTCAATTGCTGGCTGGCCTGGCGGTCATCGCTGACCACCGAGCAAAATTGCGTCGGGTCCATTTCCCGGTCGATGGCAATCACCGGCAGGCCCTTGGCTTGCAGCTCGCGGTAACTGTCGTCGCTGGGCGGCAGGCAACTGGCCACAAACAACGCATCACAGCGCCGGGCGCGGAACAGTTGCAGCAACTGGCGCTCGCTGTCTGCTTCATCGTCGGAACTGGCGATCAGCAATTGATAGCCGCGTGCCCGCGCACCTTGCTCCAAGAGCTTGGCGATGCGTGCGTAACTGGGGTTTTCCAGGTCGGGCAGGATAAAGCCCAAGGTGCGCGTGTGCCGACTGCGCAGCCCGGCGGCCTGGGGGTTGGGGGTAAAGCCATGGGCTTCAACCACGGCACGCACCCGTTCGACGGTTGCGCTACTGATCCGTTGTTGTTCGGCCTTGCCATTGATGACGTAGCTGGCGGTGGTCACGGACACACCGGCGAGACGTGCGATATCACTGAGTTTCAAACCGGGATTTCCTTGTTTTTTTGAGCTTGCCCCGACATTTTGTCCAATCGTAACCGATTCCAGCACACGACCAAGGTCCAAGCTCAAACGCCGAGTGGTTCTTCAAGGTTGCGCAATTGACGCGTAATCTGTCATAAATTCTAGATTAAACGTTTCAGCAAGCGTATTTTTACGATATTCGCTACTGAGTGGCTACTGCCAATTGACTACTCAGTCAGTTATTTCGCAACGCCATACACTGTTAATTCAAAACAATACCTAGTGCGCCCACCGCACTAACTAGGAGAACGGCATGCTTGAGCTCACTGTAGAGCAGATTTCCATGGGCCAGGTGGCTGTGGATAAATCTGCTGCCTTGCACCTGCTCGCTGAAAAACTGGTGGCCGATGGCCTGGTCGCCGAGGGTTACCTCAGCGGCTTGCAAGCCCGTGAAGCCCAAGGCTCGACCTTTCTTGGCCAGGGCATTGCCATCCCCCACGGCACCCCCGAAACCCGTGACCAGGTGTTTTCCACCGGCGTGCGTCTGCTGCAGTTCCCCGAAGGGGTGGACTGGGGCGATGGCCAGATCGTCTACCTGGCCATCGGCATCGCCGCCAAATCCGATGAACACCTGCGCCTGTTGCAACTGCTCACCCGTGCCCTCGGCGAAACCGACCTGGGCCAGGCGTTGCGCCGAGCCGGGTCCGCAGAGGCGTTGCTGAAACTGCTGCAAGGTGCGCCGCAGGAACTGGCGCTGGACGCGCAGATGATCAGCCTCGGCGTGTCTGCCGATGACTTTGAAGAGCTGGTCTGGCGCGGTGCACGCCTGCTACGTCAGGCCGATTGCGTCAGTAATGGTTTTGCCGCCGTCTTGCAACAAGTCGATGCGCTGCCCCTGGGCGATGGCCTGTGGTGGCTGCACAGTGAGCAGACCGTCAAGCGACCGGGCCTGGCATTTGTCACGCCGGACAAGCCCATGCGTTATCTCGGCCAGCCGCTCAACGGTCTGTTCTGCCTGGCCAGCCTCGGCGAAGCCCATCAAGCTCTGCTGGAGCGCCTGTGCGCCTTGCTGATCGAAGGGCGTGGTCAGGAACTGGGCCGCGCTACGAGCAGCCGTGCCGTGTTGGAAGTACTCGGTGGCGAGTTGCCGCCCGATTGGCCCAGCGCCCGCATCACGCTGGCCAACGCCCATGGCCTGCACGCGCGCCCGGCAAAGATCCTTGCGCAATTGGCAAAGAACTTTGATGGCGACCTCCGCGTGCGCATCGTCGATGGCCCGGTGGGCGCCGTGTCGGTGAAAAGCCTGAGCAAGCTGCTGAGCCTGGGGGCACGGCGCGGCCAGGTGTTGGAATTTGTCGCCGAACCGACGATTGCCGGCGACGCGCTGCCCGCCTTGTTGGCCGCAGTGGAAGAAGGCCTTGGCGAAGAAGTCGAGCCGCTGCCGACCGCGAGTGCCCAGCCCGCAGTCCTCGATATCGAGCCGGTGATCAACGCGCCCTTGGCCGGCAGCCAGATCCAGGCCATCGCCGCTGCGCCGGGCATTGCCATTGGCCCTGCGCATATCCAGGTTCAACAGGTGTTCGAATACCCACTGCGCGGCGAGTCCGCCGTGATCGAACGTCAACGCCTGCAAACCGCCTTGACCGACGTGCGCGGTGACATTCAGGGTTTGATCGAGCGCAATCCGTCCAAGGCCATCCGCGAGATTTTCATCACCCACCAGGAAATGCTCGACGACCCGGAATTGACCGACGAAGTCGACACCCGCCTCAAGCAAGGCGAAAGCGCCGAAGCCGCGTGGATGAGCGTGATCGAAGCCGCCGCCAAACAGCAAGAGTCGTTGCAGGACGCCTTGCTCGCCGAGCGCGCCGCCGACCTGCGTGACATTGGTCGTCGTGTATTGGCGCAACTGTGCGGTGTCGAAACGGCTCAGGAACCCAGTGAACCCTACATCCTGGTGATGGACGAAGTCGGTCCATCCGACGTCGCACGCCTGGACCCGGCGCGTGTCGCCGGCATTCTCACGGCGCGTGGTGGCGCCACGGCCCACAGCGCCATCGTCGCCCGTGCCCTCGGCATTCCTGCGTTGGTCGGCGCGGGGCCTGGTGTGTTGCTGTTGGCCTCTGGTACGCCATTGTTGCTCGATGGCCAGCGCGGCCGCCTGCACGTGGACGCCGATGCCGCGACCCTGCACCGCGCCACCGTCGAGCGCGACACCCGCGAGCAGCGCCTGCAAGCCGCTTCGGCCCAGCGTCATGAGCCGGCATTGACCCGCGACGGCCACTCGGTAGAAGTGTTCGCCAACATCGGCGAAAGCGCCGGCGTCGCCAGCGCAGTAGAGCAGGGCGCCGAAGGCATCGGCTTGTTGCGCACCGAACTGATCTTCATGGCTCACCCGCAAGCCCCGGATGAAGCAACCCAGGAAGCCGAATACCGCCGTGTACTCGACGGCCTTGGCGGTCGCCCGCTGGTGGTGCGCACCCTGGATGTGGGCGGTGACAAGCCGCTGCCGTATTGGCCGATTGCTCAGGAAGAAAACCCCTTCCTCGGCGTGCGCGGCATTCGCCTGACCCTGCAACGCCCACAGATCATGGAAGCGCAACTGCGCGCGCTTCTGCGCTCGGCAGACAACCGTCCGCTGCGCATCATGTTTCCCATGGTCGGCAGCGTCGATGAATGGCGTGCCGCCCGTGACATGACTGAACGCTTGCGCCAGGAAATCCCGGTGGCCGACCTGCAACTGGGCATCATGATCGAAGTCCCATCGGCGGCTTTGCTCGCGCCGGTGCTGGCCAAGGAAGTCGACTTTTTCAGCGTCGGCACCAACGACCTGACCCAATACACCCTGGCCATCGACCGTGGCCATCCAACCCTGTCGGCCCAGGCCGATGGCCTGCACCCGGCGGTGCTGCAACTGATCGACATCACCGTGCGTGCCGCCCATGCCCATGGCAAGTGGGTTGGCGTGTGCGGCGAGTTGGCCGCCGACCCGCTGGCGGTGCCGGTGTTGATCGGCCTGGGTGTGGATGAGTTGAGTGTGTCGGCCCGCAGCATCCCCGAAGTGAAAGCGCGGGTGCGTGAATTCAGCTTGAGCGAGGCCCAGAGCCTGGCGCAAAAAGCACTGGCAGTGGGCTCGCCCGCCGACGTGCGTGCCCTTGTGGAGGCCGTGTAAATGGCAAGGATTCTGACCCTGACGCTGAACCCGGCGTTGGACCTGACGGTGCGCCTGCCGCGCCTGGAACCGGGTGAAGTCAATCGCAGTGAAACCATGCTCACCCATGCCGCCGGCAAAGGCGTGAATGTGGCCCAGGTGTTGGCGGACCTGGGCCATCACGTGACCGTGGGCGGCTTCCTGGGTGAAGACAACCCGCAGGCCTTCGAGGCGCTGATTGCCAGCCGTGGATTCGGCGATGCGTTCGTTCGCGTTCCGGGCGAAACCCGCAGCAATATCAAGATTGCCGAATACGATGGCCGGGTCACCGACATCAATGCGCCGGGGCCTTGGGTGGGGGAGCAGGCGCAAAAAGTACTGCTCAAGAGCGTTGAGGCAATCGGCCCTGAGTTCGATGCGGTGGTGGTCGCCGGCAGCCTGCCAAACGGCGTCAGCCCACAGTGGTTTCAGGGGTTGTTGGAAACGTTGAAAAACCTCGGTTTGAAAGTCGCCCTGGACACCAGCGGCGAAGCGCTGCGTGCCGGGTTGAAGGCCGGCCCTTGGTTGGTCAAACCCAACACCGAAGAGCTGGCCGAAGCCCTGGGGCATAGCGCGGATGCTGTCAGCCAATTGCATCAACAGGGTGTGGAGCATGTGGTGGTGTCCGATGGCGCCGCAGGTGTGAGCTGGTTCAGCCCGGGTAGGGCGCTGCACGCCACGCCGCCTAAGGTCAGTGTGGCAAGCACGGTAGGTGCTGGCGACTCATTGCTGGCCGGGATGCTCCACGGGTTGCTCAGTGGCGATACGCCGGAGCAAACCTTGCGCCGGGCCACGGCAATTGCCGCCATGGCGGTGACGCAAATCGGTTTCGGCATCAGCGACGATGCGCAGTTGGCGCATCTGCAAAGCGGCGTCGATGTGCGCACGCTGACAGAACAATAAGAGGGTTTGTGATGAAGTTAGCCATTGTTACTGCCTGCCCGAACGGCATGGTCACCAGTGTGCTGTGCGCTCGCTTGTTGGACGCCGCTGCGCAGCGCCAGGGATGGAGCACCAGTGTCGAAGTGGTGGATGTGCAGCGCCCTGAACGCCAGTTGTCCCAAACCACCATCGATGCCGCCGAATGGGTATTACTGGTCAGCAGCACGCCGGTGGATATGACGCGGTTTGTTGGCAAACGTGTGTTCCAGAGCACGCCCGCCCAGGCGCTGGCGGATGTGGAAGCGGTGTTGCGTCGAGGTGCCGAGGAAGCACTGGAGTATGCCGCCACTGAGAGTGCTGCCAAGAGCGCACCGCGTATCGTCGCCGTCACCGCTTGCCCGACGGGCGTCGCCCATACCTTCATGGCGGCCGAAGCCCTGCAGCAAACCGCCAAGCGCCTGGGCTACGACTTGCAGGTCGAGACCCAGGGCTCAGTGGGTGCACGCACGCCGTTGAGCCCGCAAGCGATTGCCGATGCCGACGTGGTGTTGTTGGCCGCTGATATCGAGGTCGCCACCGAGCGTTTCGCTGGCAAGAAGATTTATCGCTGCGGCACCGGCATTGCCCTCAAGCAATCCGAAGCGACCCTCAACAAGGCCCTGGCCGAAGGCACGGTGGAAAGCGCTGCGACCGGTGCGGTGACCAAGTCGGAAAAAACCGGCGTGTACAAACACCTGCTCACCGGTGTGTCGTTCATGTTGCCGATGGTGGTGGCGGGCGGTTTGCTTATCGCCTTGTCCTTTGTGTTCGGTATCCACGCATTCGAACAGGAAGGCACCCTGGCCGCCGCACTGAAAACCGTCGGCGATCGCGCCTTCATGTTGATGGTGCCGCTGCTGGCGGGGTACATCGCCTACTCGATTGCCGACCGTCCGGGCATTGCGCCGGGCATGATCGGCGGCTTGTTGGCAGGCACCTTGGGGGCGGGGTTTATCGGCGGCATATTCGCCGGTTTCCTGGCCGGTTACTGCGTCAAGCTGATCACCCGCGCGGTGAAATTGCCCCAGAGCCTGGAGGCACTCAAGCCGATCCTGATCATCCCGTTGTTGGCCAGTTTGTTCACCGGCCTGGCGATGATCTATCTGGTCGGCCCGCCGGTGGCGCGCATGCTGGTGGGCCTTACCGACTTCCTGAGCACCATGGGTACTACCAACGCGGTGCTGCTGGGCATCCTGCTGGGCGGCATGATGTGTGTGGACCTGGGCGGGCCGATCAACAAGGCGGCGTATGCGTTTTCCGTTGGCCTGCTGGCTGCCCACAGCGGCGCACCCATGGCCGCGACCATGGCCGCCGGCATGGTGCCGCCGATTGGCATGGGCATCGCCACGTTCCTGGCGCGCCGCAAGTTTGCCCAAACCGAGCGTGAGGCGGGCAAGGCGGCGATGATCCTGGGCATGTGCTTTATTTCCGAAGGCGCGATCCCGTTTGCCGCCAAGGACCCGCTGCGGGTGATCCCGGCGAGCATCGCCGGTGGCGCATTGACCGGTGCGTTGTCGATGTATTTCGGCTGCGTGCTGGCGGCGCCCCATGGTGGGTTGTTTGTGCTGGTCATCCCGAATGCGATGAACCATGCGCTGTTGTATTTGCTGGCGATTGTGGCGGGGAGTGTGTTGACGGGGTTGGTGTATGCGCTGATCAAGCGGCCTGAGGTGGTCGAGCTGTCGGTCGCACCCGCCAAAGCCTGACACGGTCTGAAAATGTGGGAGCTGGCTTGCCTGCGATAGCGGGCTGTCAGCTTGCATATTTGTTACTGATGCACCGCTATCGCAGGCAAGCCAGCTCCCACATTCGAACTTCATTGGATGCGGGGCGGTGTCATCTCTGATTCATCCCCGCGTGCTTAAGTCTCCCTTTTGATTCTCAAGAGGGCACCCGCATGAGCCACTTCGATCTCGGCCGTCGCCGTGTGATGCAAGCCGTTGGCGCCGGGCTATTGCTGCCAGGCCTGGCCCCGGCGGTCATCGCCTCGGTCAAGGACCGCCCGCAACTCACCGACGGTGTGCAGTCCGGTGACCTGCTCGGCGACCGCGCCATGATCTGGAGCCGCAGCGACCGCCCGGCACGGATGGTGGTGGAGTGGGACACCCGCAGCGTGTTCAGTAACCCGCGCAAATTCGTCTCGCCTCTGGCCGACAACCGCAGCGACTTCACTGCCCGCGTCGAACTCACCGGCTTGCCCGCCGACCAGGCGATCTTCTACCGCGTGCATTTTGAAGACGCGCAGACCGGCGTCGCCAGCGAGCCCTGGTTTGGCCACCTACGCAGCGTGCCGCAACAGCGTCGCGATATCCGTTTTGTGTGGAGCGGCGACACCGTCGGCCAAGGCTTCGGCATCAACCCGGACATCGGCGGCATGCGCATCTACGAAGCCATGCGCCTGCGCTTGCCAGACTTCTTTATCCACAGCGGCGACACCATCTACGCCGACGGCCCGGTGCCCGCGCAACTCACGGTTGAGGACGGTCGCATCTGGCGCAACATCACCACCGAAGCCAAGAGCAAAGTCGCTGAAACCCTCGACGAATATCGCGGCAATTACCGCTACAACTTGCTGGATGAAAACGTGCGCCGCTTCAATGCCGAGGTGCCGCAGATCTGGCAGTGGGACGACCACGAAGTGGTGAATAACTGGTCGCCGAGCAAGCAGCTCGATGAGCGTTACCAGACCAAGGACATCAACACCTTGGTGGGCCGTGCACGTCAGGCCTGGCTGGAATATTCACCGATGCGTCGCCAGGCCGCCGACGGTGGTGGACGCATTTACCGCAAACTCAGCTACGGCCCGCTGCTGGATGTATTTGTGCTGGATATGCGCAGCTATCGCGGGCCCAACGATGACAACCTGGGCGGCGAAAAACCCTTCCTCGGGCGTGAGCAACTGGAGTGGCTCAAGCGTGAACTCAAGGGCTCCCAGGCACAGTGGAAAGTGATTGCCGCTGATATGCCAATCGGCCTTGGCGTGCCCGATGGCGAGGTGAGCCCTGGTGTGCCGCGCTGGGAGGCCATCGCCAATAATGATCCGGGGGCACCGCAAGGCCGTGAGTTGGAAGTTGCCGAACTGTTGGGCTTCCTGCGAGCGCATAAGGTACGCAACCACGTGTGGCTGACGGCGGATGTGCATTACTGCGCAGCGCATCACTATCACCCGGATCGGGCGGCGTTTCAGGACTTTGAGCCGTTCTGGGAGTTTGTGGCCGGGCCTTTGAACGCGGGGAGCTTTGGCCCGAATGCGCTGGATAAGACGTTTGGGCCAGAGGTGGTGTTCGAGAAGGCTCCGCCTGCACAAAACACCTCGCCGCTTGCCGGCTTTCAGTTTTTTGGCGAGGTGCAGATTGATGGGCAAACGGCGGAGTTGACCGTGATTCTGCGGGACCTGGATGGGGTGTCAGTGTTCCAGCAAAAACTCCAACCCACCTGATTTGGAATGCAGTTAAAACCTGTGGGAGCTGGCAAGCCAGCTCCCACATTTTGATATCCATTGGCTATGGAGGATCAGTACACATCCCGGCGGTAGCGGCCTTGTTCGATAAGTCGCTCCACCGCCTCACTGCCCAAAATATCCACCAACGCCTTGTCCACCCCAGCGGCCATCCCCTGCAAGCTGCCGCACACATAAATCGCAGCGCCGTCAGCCAGCCACTTACGCAGCACATCCGCCGACTCGCGCAGGCGGTCCTGCACGTAGATTTTTTCGTCCTGGTCGCGGGAGAACGCCAGGTCCAACAGTGCCAGATCCCCGCTGGCCAACCAGCCTTGCAGTTCGTCCTGGCAGAGGAAGTCGTGGGCGATATTGCGCTCGCCGAACAGCAGCCAGTTGCGTTGCTGGCCATCGGCGACGCGGGCTTTGAGCAGGCTGCGCAGGCCGGCGAGTCCCGTGCCGTTGCCCAGCAGGATCAGCGGCACGGGTGCCTCCGGCAGATGGAAACCACTGTTGCGGCGCAAGCGCAGGCTGATAGCGGAGCCGATGGCGGCGTATTCGGTGAGCCAGCCTGAGCCCAAGCCCAGGCTGCCGTCGGGGTGGCGTTCCTGGCGCACGATCAACTCCAGCACGCCGTCGCTGGCAATCGAGGCAATGGAGTATTCGCGCATGCCCAAGGGTACGAGTGCGTCCACCAGCGCCTGGGCATGCAGGCCGACCAGGTGTGCACGATGAGTCGGCAACTGGCGGGTAGCCAGGGCCTGGTCAAGGGTGTGCGCCATGCCGTCGATCAGCACACCCTCGCTGTTGGCCAAACCCAACCCTTCGAGGAAGTGCTCGATGGCCCAGGGGCAATTGCGTGGCAGCACTTCCACCAGGTCGCCGGCTTGCCAGGTCTGGGGCGAGGTCGCTGTCAGGCCCAGCAAGTAGACGTCGGAGCCGCTGCTGTCGCGGTTGAGCAGGGTACGCTGGGTCAGCGTCCAGTTTTCGTACTGGGCCGTCGGCCATGCAGCCGTAGGGGCGTGACCGGTGAGCTGGCCGAGTTGTTGTTGCCAGTGCAGCAGGGCGGCGCTGTCGCCGCTGTCCACTTCAATCGGGGCGAACAGCGGGTTGCCGCCCTGGTTGGTCAACCAGAAATGCAGGCGGCGGGCAAAGCCGCAGAAGTGTTCGTATTGACGATCACCCAACGCCAGCACCGAGTAGTTCAGACCCTTGAGGGACAGGTCCTGGCCAAGCACGCTGCGCTCGAAACCACGTGCGCTGTCGGGGGCTTCACCGTCGCCGAAGGTGCTGACCACAAACAGCGCATTGTGCGATTGGCGCAGGTCGTCCTGGCTGACGCTGCCCAGTGCCTGCACCTTCACCGGCAACCCGGCGGCCTGTAATTGGCCGGCGGTCTGCCAGGCCAGTTGCTCGGCAAAACCGCTCTGGCTGGCAAAACCGATCAGCCACGCCGGAGCATCGCTGTGGTTGGCGCCAAGACCTTTACGCGCATCGCGGACCTGACGTTTTTTGCGGCGTCGGTCCAGGTACAGCAGCCAGCCGGTGATGAAGAACAGTGGCATCAGCAGGGAGCTGACGGTGAGGATGATGCGTCCCGCCAAACCAAAATAACTGCCGGTGTGCAGTGCGTAGATGCTGGTCAGCAACTGCGCCTTGAAGCTTTTGCTGGCGTACTGGGCGTGGGATTTCACCTCGCCGGTGGCCGGGTCCAGGTTGATTTGGTTCAGCGCACGGTCGTGGGGCGAATCTTTCAACAGGTAATAGACGGTGGCCGGTTGGCCGGCGACGGCTGGCATGCGGATGTTGTAGGCGCTCAAGCCGGGGCCAGCGTTGCTGTAGATGCTGCTCCACATAGCGTCGTAGTTGGCCACGGGCGCCGGACCGGCCGGTGGCGGGCCGCGTTTGCGCATGCGTTCATTTTGCGGGGCGTCGGAGAGCAGTTTGGTCACGCCCTGGCTGTACCAGTCATAGGACCAGGTCAAGCCGGTGAGCGCCGCCAACAGGTAGGCCAGCAAGCACCAGGTGCCGAATACGGAGTGCAAATCCCAGTTGAAGCTGCGGCCCTTTTTGCGCCAGTCCACTGCCAACCAGGCGCGCCAGCTCGCCACCTGGCGCGGCCAGCGCAGGTACAAGCCGGAGAGGCAGAAGAACACCAGGATCAGCGTGCAAGCGCCGGTGATGTTGCGCCCGGTTTCGCCCATGGCGAGGAAGCGGTGCAGTTGCAGGATAAAACCGAACACATCCTGGCCGACGGCGTCGCCCATGTAGTCGCCCGTGTAGGGGTCGAAGTAGCGCATCTGGCCACGGCGCTCGCCGGGCGGCGGGGTGAAGAACACGCGCGCGGCGTTGCCGCTTTCGCTTTCTACCCAGAGCATGGACACGGTCTTGCCTTCGGTGGCTTCCAGTTTGCGCACCAGTTCGGCGGGTGGCAGCACGCCGGCTTCGCGTTTTTCGACGCTGAGTACCGTGGGGTTGAGTGCCCGCAGAATCTCATCCTGAAACGAGACCGCAGCCCCGGTGATCCCCATCAAGGCCAGCACCAGCCCGGCGGTAATGCCGAAGAACCAGTGCAACTGGAACAGGGTTTTCTTCAACACGTCTGACCGCCTCGTCTATCTGGATGTGAATGCCACGGCGCGCATTATGCCGTGAGTTATCGAGAAATATTCTGTTTTACACGCAAAAGCCCCACGCATCCGATGCGTGGGGCTTTTGCTGTTTGCTGTCCGCTTTTAGAAGTGGAAGTTGGTGGACAGCAGGGCCGTACGACCGGCCGCCTGGTTGGCGAAGTGCGTCGAGAAGGCCTTGTCGTAATAAACCTTGTCAGTCAGGTTTTGTACGTTCAATTGCAGGTCGACGTTCTTGGTCAACTTGTAGCTAGCCATGGCGTCGTAACGTGTGTAGGACGGCACATACACGAGATTGCCAGCATCACCATAGACTTCATCGACGTAGAACGCGCCGCCACCGACGGTGAGCTTGGAGGTGATGTCGTAGGTGGTCCACAGGCTGAAGGTGTTCTTCGGCGTATTCGGCATCTGATTGCCCTTGCTTGAACCCACGCCGACATTGCCGTTACGGCCATTGAGCCCCGCGTTGACGAGCTCACTGTTGAGGTGGCTGTAGCCCGCAAATACCTGCCATTGATCGGTGATCTTGCCGCTGGCGGACAACTCCACTCCGTCGACTCGGGATTCACCGGCGTTTTGGTAGGTCATGTCGCTTACCAGGATGCGGGTGTTTTTCTTTTCGGTACGGAACACAGCAGCGGTCAGGGACAAGCGGTCGTGGAACAGGTCCCACTTCGTGCCGAGCTCGTAGTTGACGGTTTCTTCTGGCTGCAGGTCGCTGGTGGCCGAGCCCGCTGACAGTGGGTTACCGTCCGAGCCTTCACCGACCAAGCCGCCGGGTGGCGTTGCGGAGGTTGCGTAGGACGCGTAGATGCTACCGTTTTCCAGCGGTTTCCAGACGAGGCCGGCCTGCCAGTTGAAGAACTGGCTGTCCTCTTTGATTTTGGTGCGGCTGGTGGCGGAATCAGTGTTGGCAACCGTGTCGAAGGTGTCATAGCGCAGGCCGACGTTGAGCAGCCATTTCGGGTCCAGCTCAATGGTGTCGAACACATACGCGCCGCGGCTGGTGGCCTTGGTGGTGGTGCCGTAGTAGTTCCGGGCGATGCTGCCCGTCCAGGCATCATCCGGGTTCGGGTTGCTCAGGGATGTGCACTGGCCGCCAAGGCTGCCTTTGACCACGGTGCAGTTTGGGTTGGCATTCGGGCTGACGTTATAGCTGCTGGCGCGAGTCTCTTCACCGGTAAATTCCAGTCCAGTGGAATAGCTGTGCTTGAAACCCAGCGCCTGGAAACTGCCAAACAGATCGGTCTGGTTGGTGGTCGTGGTGGTGGTCGATACGCGGGAGTTGGCACGACGCCACACCGTGCCGTATTTGTTGACGTTGAGCTTGCTGTCATCCGGCTGAGTGAGGATGTAGTCCTGGCCGGTGCTGCCATGACGCAGGGTGTTTTTCAGCGTCATGTTGTCGTTCAAGTCGTGCTCGACGGAAAGGGTGCTGATGTCGGCGCGGGTCTTGCGGAAGTCGCGGCTCTTGAGGCCGTAGAAGTTGTTGCTGTCACCGCCATCGTTGGGTTTGTCATGCACGTGTGCAGTCGCGGTCGACGAGCCATAGCCGTAAGGAATCCCCGAATCCGGCAGATCGTTACTTTCCATGTGGTAGTAGCTGAGGTTGACGCGGGTCGGGGTGCCCAGGCCAAAGGTCAGCGACGGGGCCACGCCCCAACGGTCGTAGTTGACTGCGTCACGGCCGGCGACGTTCTGTTCGTGGCTCATCAGGTTCAAGCGGAACGCAGCGCTGTCGTCGAGGAACTGACGGTTCACGTCGAGCACGTAGCGGCGGGTCTGGTCGGAGCCATAGGTAAAGCCGCCGTTGGTGAAGTCCCGCGCTTGTGGAGTCTTGCTCACCAGGTTGATGCTGCCACCGGCTGAACCACGGCCGCCGAAAGAAGAGTTCGGGCCTTTGCTGACTTCGATGGACTCGATGTCGAAGATCTCGCGGCTCTGGCCGCCGGTGTCGCGCACGCCGTCCAGGTACGTGTCGCCCTGAGCGTCAAAACCACGGATGAACGGACGGTCGCCCTGTGGGTTGCCGCCTTCGCCGGCGCCGAACGTGATCCCCGGTACGGTGCGCAAGGCATCTTGCAACGAGGTGGCGGCGGTGTCCTTGAGAACCTGCTGCGGCACCACAGTGACCGAGCGCGGCGTGTCGACCAGCGGCGCGGTGTACTTCTGCGACGAGGCTTTTTCCACCTGGTAGGACGTGTTGTCCTGTTCCTGGCCGGTGATGCTGGTGGCGCCCAGAGAAATGCTGTTGCGCTCGCCTTTTTGTTCGGTGTCTTCAGCCGCTTGCGCCAGTTGGGCAGCAGAGCTTGCAGTGAGAGCAACGCCGATGGCCGAAGCCAGCATGCGTGGTGAACTGGCAGGTGTTTTTATTGAAGTGCGCGACATGACGTGTCCTTTCCCCAAGGATGTGAGGCCGCGGAATATAGGGTGAACAAGTATTCATATCAATTGCGATACATTGCTAATTGCATTGAATTTACATTCTTTACACTTTCAGCTTACGGTTTTTACGATCTCATCCGTCCACGATGTTTTACAGGCTTGATAAGAATCAATACCATTGGCACCTCTCTGAATTCAGGTGGTATCGCCCCATGCTGCTGCATATTCCCGGCCTGTTCTCTCGTGAGGAAGTGCAGCGCATTCGCCAAGCGCTGGAAACCACCGAATGGGCCGACGGCAAAATCACCGCCGGGCACCAATCCGCGAAAGCCAAGCACAACCTGCAATTGCCCGAAGGCCACCCACTGGCCAAGGAAATCGGCGCAGCGATGCTCGAACGGTTGTGGAAAAATCCGCTGTTTATGTCAGCGGCGTTACCGAACAAGGTCTTCCCGCCGCTGTTCAATTGCTACACCGCCGGTGGCAGTTTCGATTTCCACATCGACAACGCCGTGCGCCAGGCACGGGGCAGCTTTGAGCGGGTGCGTACCGACCTGTCGTCCACCCTGTTCTTCAGCGACCCCGATGAATACGACGGCGGCGAACTGGAGATCCAGGACACTTTCGGCCTGCAGCGGGTCAAGTTGCCCGCCGGCGACATGGTGCTGTACCCCGGCTCCAGCCTGCACAAAGTCAACGCCGTGACCCGTGGCGCACGCTATGCCTCATTTTTCTGGACCCAAAGCCTGGTACGCGAAGACAGCCAGCGTACCCTGCTGTTCGAAATGGACGGTGCGATCCAGCAATTGACCGCCGACGTGCCCGACCACCCGGCGTTGATCCAGCTCACCGGCACTTACCACAACCTGCTGCGCCGCTGGGCTGAGGTCTGACATGGGCTTTTTGCTGCGTCGTGAAGAAGTGCTCAACGTCGAGCAGTTGCAAAGCATGCTGGATGAGTCCCCGGTGCGCGCTGCCCAGGCGATCTTGATGGCGGCGAAGGAGGGCGTGGTCGACGCCCAGGCGCTGCTCGGGCAAATCCTGCTGGAAGGCCGTGGCATTGCACGGGATGAAGCCTTGGCACTGCGCTGGTTCCAGATCGCGGCTCAAAGCGGGCACCTGATGGCACGCAATATGGCGGGGCGGTGCCTGGAGCATGGCTGGGGTTGCGCCACCGATGAGGCGGCGGCTGCACGGGAATACCGCGTGGCGGCTGAGG
This sequence comes from Pseudomonas sp. PGPPP1, assembly GCF_002255865.1. NCBI lineage: Bacteria > Pseudomonadati > Pseudomonadota > Gammaproteobacteria > Pseudomonadales > Pseudomonadaceae > Pseudomonas > Pseudomonas sp. PGPPP1. The sequence continues at coordinate 87,943 of NZ_NKIG01000018.1, forward strand.
CGGGGTTGGATTGGTCGCAGTACAACTACGCCAATCTGCTTGCCACTGGGCGCGGTGTTGCAGAAGACCAACCGCAAGCCTTGACCTTTTATCGCTTGGCCGCTGAACAAGGCCACGCCAAGTCGATGAACCTGGTGGGGCGTTATCTGGAAGACGGCCGGTTCTGCCAACGGGACTTGGAGGCGGCCGTAGATTGGTATCGACGTTCAGCCGAAGGCGGGGATTTTCGCGGGCAGTTCAGCTATGCCGCAGTACTGGCGGACAAAGGCCGGGTCGACGTGGCGCTTGGGTGGTTGCGCAAGGCGTTGGTGGGAGGGAATTTGAAGTTCCTGCGTACGGCGTATAAGGCGTTGGCCGCGGCGAATGATCCGCAGGTTCGGGCGATGGCCGATGCCTATCAACAGCGCGCCATAAGCCTTTCTGAAGCCATTACCCTCTGACAGGATTGGGCACAAAAACTGACATTAGTTCTCTGGCGAAAGCAATTCGTGCTTAGTCATTATCGCGCCACACAAGCCCGCTTGAAGGTTAAGCGGGCTTTTTTATGGGTGTGTCTTGTGTGTAAAAACCATTGCCATTCGGCGGTGTGTAATATACACACTAGAGGGTGGAGCGATGAGAAGTCGAGAGGTGATAGAGCGGTTGGTAGCGGATGGGTGGTTTGAAGTGGCGGTGAAGGGCAGTCATCATCAATTCAAGCATCCGGTGAAGCAGGGGCGAGTTACCGTTCCTCATCCAAAGTCAGAGATCGCCAAGGGCACGCTGCATAGCATTTTCAAATCAGCAGGTATCAAGTGACGACCCCGCTTGATGAATTGGATGGGGTCCCAGTGGCACGTCCAAAGGAGGAACAATGAAATTTCCAGTGGTGGTACACAAAGACGCTGACTCGGATTACAGCGTGACTGTCCCCGATGTGCCGGGCTGCTTCTCGGCAGGTGGGACCTTTTCCGAGGCATTGGACAACATCCGTGAGGCGCTTTCGTTGCATCTGGAAGGATTGGTTGCCGATCAGGAGCAGCTTCCCCAAGCGCAGGAAGTCGATGCTCATCTGGATAACCCTGATTTTTCGGGGGGGGTATGGGCGATCGTGGACTTTGATCTCACACCCTACTTAGGTAAGTCAGTGCGCTTCAACGCCTCTTTGCCGGAACACTTGTTGCAGCGCATCGATGAGCGCGTACAAAAGGATCATCGCTACACATCGCGGTCAGGCTTTTTGGCGACTGCGGCATTGCGCGAGCTATCTGCGTAATGCAAAAACAAAGAAGCCCATGACACGTCATGGGCTTCTTCTTGCACCTTGCAGCTAAAAACTAACCGCTGCTCTTACACGTAAAACGACTTCAACGGCGGAAATCCATTGAACTCAACCGCGCTGTAGCTGGTGGTGTACGCACCCGTCGACAACCAGTACAAACGATCACCGATCGCCAGGTTCAGCGGCAGGCCGTACTTGTAGTTTTCGTACATGATGTCGGCGCTGTCGCAGGTAGGACCGGCGATAACCACTTCTTCCATCTCGCCTTTCTTCTCGGTCCAGATCGGGAACTTGATGGCTTCGTCCATGGTTTCGATCAGACCGGAGAATTTGCCCACATCCGTGTATACCCAACGCTCGACGGCGGTGCGGGATTTACGTGCTACCAATACCACTTCGCTGACCAGGATACCGGCGTTGGCGATCAGCGAACGGCCCGGTTCCAGGATGATTTCCGGCAGGTCGTCGCCGAAGTCTTCCTTGAGGAAGCGGATGATTTCTTCGGCGTAGGTTTCCAGGCTGTTGGTACGGGTGATGTAGTTGGCCGGGAAGCCGCCGCCCATGTTGATCAGCTTGAGGTGGATGCCGTCTTCTTCTTTCAAGCGCTCGAAGATCACTTTGACCTTGGCGATCGCTGCGTCCCATACGCTGATGTCGCGCTGTTGCGAGCCAACGTGGAACGAGATGCCGTACGGCACCAGGCCCAGGTCACGGGCCAGGATCAGCAGGTCCATGGCCATGTCGGTCTGGCAGCCGAATTTGCGCGACAGAGGCCAGTCAGCCGTGGTCGAGCCTTCGGTGAGGATACGTACATACACTTTCGAACCCGGCGCGGCCTTGGCGATGTTGCGCAGGTCGGCTTCGGAGTCGGTGGAGAACAGGCGCACGCCTTTCTCGTAGAAGTAACGGATGTCCTTGGATTTCTTGATGGTGTTGCCGTAGCTGATGCGGTCGGCGCTGACACCACGGTCCATCACCTTGTCCAGCTCGTAGATCGAGGCGATGTCGAAGCTCGAACCTTTCTCTTTGAGCAGGTCGATGATCTCGACCGCCGGGTTGGCCTTGACCGCGTAATAGACCTTGGCGAATTCGAAACCGGCGCGCAGGTCATCGTAGGCCTGGCTGATCATTGCGGTGTCGATCACCACGAACGGGGTTTCTTGCTTGTCGGCGAACGCCTTCATTTTGTCAAAAGTGGCGCGCGCGAAATAATCTTCGACCTGGATCGACATGCTGGGAACTCCTAAGGGCAAACTGTTTTAGTCAATGGGTGCAAATGAACGTCCTCCGTATCCCCACTTTGGTTCGCCTACTTCCCAAGGCATGTCGCCGAAAGCAAAAAGGCCATGGGATCTACCGCTTCCCTTGGCCTTGCTGTCTCGTCGTCAGTACTTGAGCCGGATGGATCGTTTCCAGCATGGACGTTCGGCGCGAACTTTAGGGCGTGAGGGGCTTGAGATCAACTAAAAATGTCGCGTTTTTGCACGCGTTCGTCGCGAGGACCCGTGCAGTTACTTATGTAACCGACAGGTGTGACGGATTGATGTTCCCCGGATGGGGAGAATTGGCTGGAAAAGTTGGCCCACTCGAAGGTCCGATTGAGGGGCCAGGCAGGTCACCACGACAGATGACGCGTACTCAACGAGGCTGAATGTTCAGCGTGTAGGTTCCCGTCAGGTGGGAGTAGGGAGAGTGGGGCGTAAACCGGCAGACGACGGTGATATTGGCCTGCACATTTTCCACTTTGACGTACCCATTCATCGCCGTTCCCGGTTGAGTCTGGACGGTGACATTTGGCGGTTTTGGCAGCGGGCTGACGAGGGTGAAGGTACCACCGCTTTTAACCACATTGTTTTGCGCATCCAGCAAATCTGCGATCGGAAATCTTTCGACTGTCGCACCTCTAACCGGCGTGATCGGGTTAGTGATTGCACTGATCCATATTTTCACGGCTTGGTCGGTCGACTCCAGGTCCGGTGCGTTTTCGCGGGGAGGTTCTGGATAGGGAAGGCTCATGGAATGCTCCTTTAAAGAGGGTGAGGTAAATAGCTACCGCAGTCAGTTAAAGGCATTCGAACGGTCGTGGAACCTGTGAACGTTAACAGTCTTCAAGATTCGATGGCTATATGAAGCCGTTTCGATAGAGCGTGAGCGTCCCGCAGCACAATGCCTTGGAACGCCCCGTGATTCACGCCAACGCCGTCTCGGCTGGCGACACGATACTGGTCTTGCCTCCACGAGACTTGCCAGAACTCAGATACTCCGCAATCGACTCCTGAGTGACTTCCCCGAGGAACACCCGCTCCGCGTCCATCACCGGCAACCACGAACGGTTGAACTCGTACATGCGCGACAGCAGGATGCGCAAATGCTCGTCATACGCCGCCGTGGCGTTGAACTCACGCAGGTACTGGCCGCAGGTGCCGGTCTGACGGTGCAAGTCGCGACGTCGTACGTAACCCAGCGCCTTATTCTCGGCGCAGGTCACCACCACATAGCGGCGGTCATGTTCGTCCATCAGTTCCAGCGCATCGGCCACCGGGGTTTCCGGGCTCACCGACGGCGCGTTGTCCGCCGCATCCTCGGCCTTCACCAGCAGCAGGCGCTTGAGGGTGCTGTCCTGGCCCACGAAGTTGCTGACGAATTCGTCGGCTGGGTGCGCCAGTAGCGTGTCTGGGTGGTCGATCTGCAGCAGCTTGCCAGCACGGAAGATGGCGATCTTGTCGCCCAACTTGATGGCTTCGTCGATGTCGTGGCTGACCATGATCACGGTCTTGTTCAGCGCGCGTTGCATCTCGAAGAACTCGTTCTGGATCATTTCGCGGTTGATCGGGTCGACCGCGCCGAACGGCTCATCCATCAACAGCAACGGCGCGTCGGCCGCCAACGCACGGATCACACCGATACGCTGTTGCTGGCCGCCCGACAGTTCACGCGGGTAGCGATGCAGGTACTGCTTGGGTTCCAGCTTGATCATGCTCATCAACTCGCGGGCGCGGTCGTGGCATTTCTGTTTGTCCCAGCCGAGCAGTTTCGGCACGACCACGATGTTTTCCTCGATGGTCATGTTGGGGAACAGGCCGATCTGCTGGATCACATAGCCGATGTTGCGACGCAGGGTCACTTCATCCAGGTCGGTGGTGTCTTCGCCGTTGATCAAAATCTTGCCCGAGGTCGGTTTGATCAGGCGGTTGATCATTTTCAGCGTGGTGCTCTTGCCGCAACCCGATGGGCCGAGGAATACGCAAATTTCGCCTTCGTTGACGGTCAGGCTTACATCGTTCACGGCGGTGACAGTCTTGCCGTTGCTTTGGAAGGTCTTGGACAGGTTTTGAAGTTCGATCATTTGAGCAATCCTTTTGGAGTCAGCGAGCGTTGCAGCCATTGCAAAAGCAGGTCGGCGAAGATGGCCAGGAGACTGACCAACACGGCGCCGACGATCAGCATCGACATGTCGCTGCGGCTGATGGAAGCCAGAATAAGTACACCCAGGCCACCGGCGCCGATGGTGGCGGCGATGGTCATCACACCAATATTCATCACCACGGCGGTGCGTACACCGGCGAGGATCACCGGCACGGCGATGGGCAACTCGACCATGCGCAGGCGCTGGCCGAAGGTCATGCCGATGCCGCGTGCGGCCTCGCGAATACCGGGTTCTACGCCGGTCAGGGCCAGGTAGGTGTTACGCATGATCGGCAAGAGGGAGTAGAGGAACACGGCGGTAATCGCCGGCATTGGCCCTAGGCCCTGGCCGAATTTGGAGTAGAACGGCAGCAGCAGGCCGAACAAGGCGATGGACGGCACGGTCAGCAGCACCGTGGCGCTGGCTTGTAGCGGGCCGGCCAACGTTGGGAAGCGGGTCATCAGGATGCCCAGGGGCACGCCAATCAGGATCGCAAGGATCACGGCGATGCCGACCAGGGTGATGTGCTGCCCGGTCAGGTGCAGGACTTGGGCCCAATCAAGATGGGAAAAGGCGTTCAAAAATTCCATGTCTTCTCCTCTTATTGGTTGATCGGATGTTGGCGCAGGAAGTCGGCGGCAACAGCGGAAGGGCTTTCATGGTCGACGTCGACCCGCGCGTTCAGCTGGCGCATGGTTTCGTCGTCGAACAGGGCGGCGAGCGGCTTGAGGTCGTCGGCCAATTGCGGGTGGGCGTCGAGATAAACCTGACGCACTACGGGCGCTGCGGTGTAGTCCGGGAAGTAGTGCTTGTCGTCTTCCAGCAGCTTTAACTTGAAGGCATTCAGACGACCGTCAGTGGTGTAGACCAAACCGGCAAACACTTGGCCGTTACGCAGGGCGGTGTAGACCAGGCCGGCGTCCATCTGCCGGGTGTTTTTGCGGGTCAGGTTCATGTCGTACAGCTTGACCATGCCGGCCAGACCGTCGGACCGGTTGGCGAACTCGGTGTCCAGGGCCACCAGGCGGTGGGGGTCGGCCTTGGACGCGACGGCTTGAGTCAGGTCGCTGATGCGATTGATCTCAGGATGTTCCTGGGCGACCTTCTCAGGCAGCGCCAGCGCATAGGTGTTGCTGAAGCGCGATGGCGAGAGCCAGACCAGGCCTTTTTTCGCGTCGAGCTCTTTCACTCGGGCGTAGGACTGTTCGCTGTCGAGCTTCTCGTCCACGTGGTTGTAGGCCACCAGCGACACGCCGGTGTATTCCCAGATCAAATCCAGCTGCCCGCTTTCCTGGGCACTGCGCGCCAGGTTGCTGCCCAGGCCGCCGGTTACGCGGGTGTCATAGCCCTTGGTGCGCAAGTATTGGGAGGTGATTTCGGCGAGCAGGGTCTGTTCGGTAAACACCCGGGCGCCGATGCGGATCACTGGTTTTTCGGCGGCTTGCGCAATGCCTGCAAACAGCAGGACGCAGCCTAGTATCAAGCTTAACTTTTTCATGTCGATTCCTTTGCCAAGCCTTAAGACGGACGCAACCCGCGTTCCAGCCAGAGGCGGCTGGCCATGGTCACCAGGCCGTCAAGCAGCAAGGCCAGCAACGCGGTACACGCGGCGCCCAGCAGCAATTGCGGCTGGTTGTTCAGAGCGATGCCGGGGAAGATCAGGCTGCCCAGGCTGTTGGCACCAATCAGGAACGCCAGCGGGGCGGTACCCACGTTGATCGCCAAGGCAACACGCACACCGCCGATGATGATCGGCACGGCGTTGGGCAACTCCACGCGAAACAGCACCTGGCGCGGCGTCATGCCGATGCCGGTGGCGGCTTCTTTCAGGGAGCCCTGAACGTTTTTAAGGCCTTCGTAGGTGTTGCGCACGATAGGCAGGAGGGAGGCGAGGAACAGCGCGAAGATGGCCGGGCCACTGCCGATGCCGAGGACGCCAAGGGCGATGGCCAATACGGCCAGGGGAGGGACGGTGTTGCCGATGTTGAAGATCTGCATGAAGCGTTCTGCGCGCCCGACCATGTGCGGTCGGCTGAGCAGGATACCGGCGGGGATGCCCACAACGAGGGCCGCCAGCATGGAGACTAGAACGAGGATCAGATGTGCTTGCAGGTAAAACAACAAATCGTCGCGGTACAGTTCGATCGTGTTGATGCCGATCCAGTGGACCAGCAGGGCCAGGAGCGCGACGACAACCGCGCCTCCTATCAGCCCTTTGCCATAGCGAATAGCCACAGGCGGACTCCTTTTTTCTTCTGTCGGCGAGCACATTCCTTCGTGGCATGCCATTCCTGGCTGTCTCTGAATGTGTTCGCGAAAAGCAGCTCGCCTCTACCGGCAACGCGGTAAAAGTCCGAGCCATGAGCGCAGCCTCGTCAGGCTAACTTGCTGATTTATCAGCCCCTGTTCCGAGTGCGATAGCAGGGGAGTGGACGTCTCGACCTTTTAAAAGGTTCCATACTTGGCAGCATTTAGCCACCCCTAATCGGGTGAACGGTGGTCTGGGGGCCTGGGATTACGCTATACTCGCCGCCCTTTTTTGACTCACCTGCCAGGCGATTTCCCATGACCCACCAGGCCGCCGAAGTCGCGAAACGCCGCACTTTCGCCATTATTTCCCACCCCGATGCCGGTAAAACCACCATCACCGAGAAACTCTTGCTGATGGGCAAGGCAATCGCGGTGGCCGGCACGGTGAAATCCCGCAAATCCGACCGCCATGCCACCTCCGACTGGATGGAAATGGAAAAACAACGGGGTATTTCCATTACCACGTCGGTCATGCAGTTCCCGTATCGCGACCACATGGTCAACCTGCTCGACACTCCGGGCCACGAAGACTTCTCCGAAGACACCTACCGCACCCTGACGGCAGTGGACTCGGCGCTGATGGTCCTTGACGGCGGTAAGGGCGTCGAGCCACGTACCATCGCGCTGATGGACGTGTGCCGTCTGCGTGATACGCCGATTGTCAGCTTCATCAACAAACTCGACCGCGACATCCGCGACCCGATCGAACTGTTGGATGAAATCGAAGCCGTCCTGAAGATCAAGGCCGCGCCGATCACCTGGCCGATTGGTTGCTACCGCGACTTCAAGGGCGTGTACCACCTGGCCGACGACTACATCATTGTCTACACCGCCGGCCACGGTCACGAGCGCACCGAAACCAAGATCATCGAAAAACTCGACTCCGACGAAGCCCGCGCCCACCTGGGTGACGAGTACGACCGTTTTGTCGACCAGTTGGAACTGGTGCAGGGCGCCTGCCACGAGTTCAACCAGCAGGAATTCCTCGACGGTCAACTGACCCCGGTGTTCTTCGGTACGGCCCTGGGCAACTTCGGCGTGGACCACGTGTTGGACGCCGTCGTTGATTGGGCCCCGCGCCCACTGCCACGTGTGGCCAACGAACGTACCGTTGAACCGGTGGAAGAGAAGTTCACCGGCTTCGTGTTCAAGATCCAGGCGAACATGGACCCCAAACACCGCGACCGTATCGCCTTCATGCGTATCTGCTCCGGCAAATACGAAAAAGGCATGAAGATGCGCCACGTGCGCACCGGCAAGGACGTGCGCATCGGCGACGCCCTGACGTTCTTCTCCTCCGAGCGTGAACAGCTCGAAGAAGCCTACGCCGGCGACATCATCGGCCTGCACAACCACGGCACCATCCAGATCGGTGACACCTTCACCGAGGGTGAAGCGCTGGGCTTTACCGGCATCCCGCACTTCGCCCCGGAACTGTTCCGCCGCGTACGCCTGCGCGACCCGCTGAAATCCAAGCAACTGCGCCAAGGTTTGCAGCAACTGGCGGAAGAGGGCGCCACCCAGGTGTTCTTCCCGGAGCGCAGCAACGACATCATCCTCGGCGCCGTGGGTGTGCTGCAGTTCGATGTGGTGGCCAGCCGCTTGAAAGAGGAATACAAGGTTGAATGCTCCTACGAGCCGATCACCGTGTACTCCGCGCGCTGGATCGATTGCAGCGATAAGAAGAAGCTGGAAGAGTTCTCCAACAAGGCCGTGGAAAACCTCGCGGTGGACGGCGGCGGTCACCTGACCTACCTGGCCCCGACGCGGGTGAACCTGGCGCTGATGGAAGAGCGTTGGCCGGATGTGAAATTCCGCGCGACCCGCGAGCACCATTAAGGTCTGAGCGGTAAAGAGAAGGGTGAAGCTGTGATGGCTTCACCCTTTTTCATGGGCGCAGCAAAACTAAATGTGGGAGCGGGCTTGCTCGCGAATACCGTGTGCCAGTCAATGCAGATGTGACTGACCCACCGCATTCGCGAGCAAGCCCGCTCCCACAATTTGATCTCCACTCGGCTTGGGATTGGCGAGAAGCGCGCGTCGGGTCTAGTTTTTACCCAACGACTGAGAAGGAGACCGTTGTGCTTAAACGCTTTATCCACCTGATACTGCTCGCCAGCCTGGCCCTGTCCGCCACACCGGTACTGGCCGACGCCGGGACGCCCCAGTGGAAAGACACCGGCCCCGTCACCAAGCGCAAGCAGAACGAGGTCAACTCCGGCAGTTGGAAGCCCCAGGCCCAGCCCGCGCCCAAGGAAGACGCCGAAAACCCCTACAACGAAGGCGAAGACAGCGAAACCTATGACGACGGCGATACCTGATCGGCGAGTGGCGCAAACCCTGGATTGGAACTAGCTTGATTGACAGCGACGGTCGAACGCCGGCGCATGTGATCCACTGACTGGACGGAAATCGACCATGACTATCTTTCAACGTTTGGTGCTGATGCTAAAAGTGCTGGTGATGTTATCGCTGGGAATTTCATCTGCATGGGCCAATACCGCTGTGCAGAGCCAGGCGCCGGGGTTTGTGGCGGCGAAGACGGCGCAGGTGGGCGGTTTGCAGTTGGCCAAGAGCGAGTCAGAGCCCGGAGATGAAGACCAGGGCGGCTCCAAGGATGATGACGACCAACAGGCACCACCGGATGACGATGACAGTGATGGCGACAGCGATACCTGATTTTCGGTAAAAAAACGCCCCATCTGCAGGACTGATGCGCAATCCGACGAATGGGGCGGTAGAACGCGTGCAATGCCCTGGGCTTAATCACCCAGGGCATTTTTGTTGCGGGTTACGCCACGAACTGCTCCGCGTAGTGGCAGGCCACTTGGCGGTTATCCAAGGCCCGCAGTTGCGGCTCCTCGGTGCTGCAGCGTGCTGTCGCGTAAGGGCAGCGCTTGTGGAACGCGCAGCCAGGCGGCGGGTTCAGCGGGTTGGGCAGTTCGCCGACGATCTTGATCTTCGGCTTGTTCGGGTCCGGGTGAATGGTCGGGGTGGCCGACAGCAGCGCCTGGGTGTAGGGGTGCAAGGGACGCGCGTAAATGTCTTCCTTGGGGCCCACTTCCACCGGGCGACCGAGGTACATCACCATCACGTCATCGGCAACGTGTTGCACCACCGCCAGGTTGTGGGAAATGAACACGTAGGCCGTGTTGAATTCCTGCTGCAGGTCCATGAACAGGTTGAGCACCTGGGCCTGGATCGACACGTCCAGCGCTGAGGTCGGTTCGTCCGCCACCAGCACTTTGGGTTGCAGCATCATGGCGCGTGCCAGCGCGATACGCTGGCGCTGGCCACCGGAGAACATGTGCGGGTAGCGCTGATAATGCTCAGGGCGCAGGCCCACCTGCTTCATCATTGCCTGCACTTTCTCGCGGCGTTCGGCGGCAGACAGGTCTGTGTTGATCAGCAGCGGCTCGCCGAGTTGATCACCAACTTTCTGTCGTGGGTTCAACGATGCGTACGGGCTTTGGAACACCATCTGCACGTCTTTGCGCAGTTGCTTGCGCTGGGCTTTGTCGGCGCCGGCGACTTCCTGGCCGGCGATTTTCAGAGAGCCCGACGACGGCTCTTCAATCAGCGTGAGCGCACGGGCCAGGGTGGACTTGCCGCAACCCGATTCGCCCACCACGGCGAGGGTCTTGCCGGCTTCCAACTCGAACGACACGCCATTAAGCGCACGTACCAACGCGTGGCCTTTGAACAGGCCACGGGACACTTCGTAGTGACGGGTGAGGTCGCGGGCGGTAAGAACGACGGCCATTACGCCACCTCCTGGTTCAAGGGGTAGAAGCAGCGCGCAAGGCTGTTGGTTTTCGGATCAAGGCCTGGGCGTTGGGCGCGGCAGCTTTCCTGTACGTACGGGCAGCGCGGTGACAGCAGGCAACCTTGCGGCCGGTCATAACGGCCTGGAACGATACCCGGCAGCGTGGCCAGGCGCGAGGCGCCCAGGCTGTGCTCGGGAATCGCCTTGAGCAGCGCCTCGCTGTAGGGGTGCGCCGGAATATCAAACAATTGCGGCACTTGGCCAACTTCCACCGCTTGGCCGGCATACATCACGCACACGCGCTGGGCGGTTTCGGCCACCACGGCCAAGTCGTGGGTGATCAACACCAGGCCCATGTTCTGCTCTTTTTGCAGGGCCAGCAGCAGTTCCATGATTTGCGCCTGGATCGTTACGTCCAGCGCCGTGGTTGGCTCGTCCGCGATCAGCAGTTTAGGCTCGCCAGCAATCGCCATCGCGATCGCCACGCGCTGGCTCATACCGCCGGACAGTTGGTGCGGGTAGGCATCCATACGGCTGGCAGCGCCCGGGATTTCCACTTTTTCCAACAGTTCGATGGCACGCTTGCGTGCTTGTTTGCCGGACATTTTCAGGTGCAGGCGCAGCACTTCTTCAATCTGGAAACCCACGGTATAGCTGGGGTTTAGCGCGGTCATCGGGTCTTGGAACACCATCGCCAGATCTTTGCCGACGATCTGGCGGCGTTGACGGTTGCTCAGCTTGAGCATGTCCTTGCCGTCGAAGGTCAGCGAGTCGGCGGTGACGATGCCGGGGTGCTCGATCAGGCCCATCAGCGCCATCATGGTCACGGATTTACCCGAGCCCGACTCGCCAACGATTGCAAGTACTTCGCCTTTGTCGACCGACAGGTCCAGGCCATCGACCACCGGCACGGCGGTCTTGTCGCCGAAGCGGACGTTGAGATTCTTGATTTCTAACAGTGACATGGGAATCTCCTCAGGCGGCGTTCTTGAGTTTCGGGTCCAGCGCATCGCGCAGGCCGTCGCCCATCAAGTTGATTGCCAGCACGCTGAGCAAAATGGTCAAACCGGGCAGGCTCACCACCCACCAGGCGCGTTCGATGTAGTCACGGGCCGAAGCCAGCATGGTGCCCCACTCAGGGGTTGGCGGTTGTACGCCAAGGCCAAGGAAGCCCAGGGCCGCGGCATCGAGAATCGCCGAAGAGAAGCTCAAGGTCGCCTGAACGATCAGCGGCGCCATGCAGTTAGGCAACACGGTGATGAACATCAGGCGTGGCAGGCCGGCGCCGGCGAGGCGAGCGGCGGTCACGTAGTCGCGGTTCAGTTCGCCCATTACCGCAGCGCGGGTCAGACGGACGTAGGACGGCAGCGAAACGATAGCGATGGCGATCACGGTGTTGATCAGGCCAGGGCCGAGGATGGCGACGATGGCAACCGCCAGCAGCAGCGACGGCAGGGCCAGCATGATGTCCATCAAGCGCATGATGGTCGGGCCGAGCATACGCGGGAAAAACCCGGCGAACAGGCCCAACAGGATGCCCGGAATCAGCGACATCACCACCGACGACAAACCGATCAGCAGCGACAGGCGCGAGCCCTGGATCAGGCGCGAGAGCAAGTCACGGCCCAGTTCGTCGGTGCCCAGCAGGAACTGCATCTGCCCACCTTCCAGCCAGGCTGGCGGGGTCAGCAGGAAGTCGCGGTATTGTTCGCTGGGGTTATGCGGTGCCACCCAGGGGGCAAAGAGCGCGCAGAACACGATCAGCAACATGAACGCCAGGCCGGCAACCGCGCCTTTGTTCTTGGAGAAGGCTTGCCAGAATTCTTTGTACGGGGACGGGTACAGCAGGCTTTGATCGACTGCTGACACTTGAGTAGGTGTGGTCATGGTCTTGATCTCAGCGCTGGTGACGGATGCGTGGGTTGGCGAAGCCGTAGAGGATATCCACCACGAAGTTCACCAGGATCACCAGGCAGGCGATCAGCAAAATGCCGTTTTGCACCACCGGGTAGTCCCGCGCGCCAATGGCTTCGATCAGCCATTTGCCGATGCCGGGCCACGAGAAGATGGTTTCGGTCAGGACCGCACCGGCCAGCAGGGTGCCGACTTGCAGGCCGACCACGGTCAGTACCGGGATCAGCGCGTTACGCAGGCCGTGGACGAATACCACGCGTGCTGGCGACAGGCCTTTGGCCTTGGCGGTGCGGATGTAGTCTTCGCGCAGCACTTCGAGCATCGACGAACGGGTCATCCGCGCGATCACCGCCAGCGGAATGGTGCCGAGCACGATGGCCGGCAGGATCAGGTGGTGCAGGGCGTCGAAGAACGCATCCGGCTCGTCAGCCAGCAGGGTGTCGATCAGCATGAAGCCGGTGCGCGGCTCGATGTCGTAGAGCAGGTCGATCCGCCCGGAAACCGGGGTCCAGCCCAGGCTTACCGAGAAGAACATGATCAGGATCAGGCCCCACCAGAAGATCGGCATCGAGTATCCCGCGAGGGAGATGCCCATCACCCCATGGTCGAACAGGGACCCTCGCTTCAAGGCAGCGATCACCCCGGCCAACAGGCCCAGGATACCGGCGAACAACAGGGCGGCCATGGACAGTTCCAGGGTCGCGGGGAAAAGGGCGGTGAATTCGGTCCACACGCTGGTACGGGTACGCAGTGATTCGCCAAGGTCGCCCTGGGCGAGCTTGCCGACGTAGTCCAGGTATTGCGCATACAGCGGCTTGTTAAGGCCAAGGCGTTCCATTGCCTGTGCGTGCATCTCGGGGTCGACGCGCCTTTCGCCCATCATGACTTCGACGGGGTCGCCAGGGATCATGCGAATTAACGCAAACGTCAACAAAGTGATGCCGAAAAACGTCGGGATCAATAGTCCCAATCGGCGGGCAATAAAACTAAACATCTTGTTGTGTACCTCAATCAGCCGGTTAGGCAAGTCCGGCACCGCCCTGGTGGGCGGTGCCGAGCGTTTCTCTTATTTACTTCACCTGGGTTGTGGCGAAGTTATTGGTCGTCAGCGGGCTTTGGGTATAACCCTCGACGTTCTTGCGCAGTGCGGTGAACATCTTCGGATAAGCCATGGGGATCCACGGTTGGTCCTTGTCGAAAACGTCCAGTGCTTGTTCATAGAGTGCAGCGCGTCGGGTGGGTTCAGCATCCGCGCGTGCCTTGTCGATCAAGTCTTGAAACTCTTTGTTACACCAGCGCGCGTAGTTTTCGCCGTTTTTTGCAGCATCGCAACTCAGGTTCGGGGTGAGGAAGTTATCCGGGTCACCGTTATCACCGGCCCAGCCGGCGGAAACCATGTCGTGCTCGCCGTTTTTAGCACGCTTGAGCATCTCGCCCCATTCCATGACTTTGATGTTGACCTTCAAGCCAATCTGGGCGAGATCCGCCTGCATGCGCTGGGCGCCGAGCAACGGGTTAGGGTTGGTCGGGCCACCGCCATTTCGGGTGAACAGGGTGAGCTCGGTGCCTTCCGGTACGCCGGCTTCCTTGAGCAGGGCGCGGGCTTTGTCGAGGTCGCGCGACGGGTTTTTCAGCTTGTCGTTGAAACCCAGCAAGGTCGGTGGGTACGGGCCGGTGGCATCGACTGCATTGCCTTTGCCATACAGGGACTCGTTGTAGCCTTTTTTGTCGAACGCGATGTTGATCGCGTGACGCACCCGTGCGTCGCTCATGTACTTGTGGGTGGTGTTCATGGCGGTGTAGGCAGTAGTCATCGCTGCCAGTTCGTCCACTTTCAGGTTTGGATCGGCCTTGATGCTCGGGATGTCATCGGGCTTGGGATACAGCGCGACCTGGCACTCGTTGGCCTTGAGCTTCTGCAGGCGCACGTTGTTGTCCACCGTGATGGCCAGGATCAGCGGGTCGGCTGGCGGCTTGCCACGGAAATACTCCGGGTTGGCCTTGAAGCGAACCTGGGCGTCTTTCTGGTAGCGGGTGAAAACAAACGGCCCGGTGCCGATGGGCTTGGCGTTCAGGTCGTCGGTCTTGCCGGACTTGAGCAACTGGTCAGCGTATTCGGCGGAATGAATCGAAGAGAACGCCATGGCCAGGTCGGCCAGGAACGGTGCTTCAGGACGGGTCAGGGTAAAGACGACAGTGTGATCATCGGTCTTCTCTACGCTCTTGAGCAGTTCCTTGAAGCCCATGCTCTCAAAGTACGGGTAGCCCACGCTGGACTTCTTGTGCCACGGGTGGTTCGGGTCCAGCTGGCGCTGGAAGCTCCAAAGTACGTCGTCGGCATTCAGGTTGCGCGTGGGTTTGAAGTAGTCGGTGGTGTGGAACTTGATGTCGTCACGCAGGTGGAAGGTGTAGGTCAGGCCGTCGGCGCTGATTTCAGGCAGGGCCTTGGCCAATGCCGGAACCACTTCGGTAGTCCCTGGCTTGAAGTCAACCAGGCGGTTGAACATGGTTTCCGCGGCGGCGTCAGCGGTGACGGCCGTGGTGTACAGGACAGGATCGAAGCCTTCCGGGCTGGCTTCGGTGCAGACTACCAACGGTTTGGCCGAAATGCCGACGGCCACGCTCAACAGCGCGGCTGCCATGGCGGCTTGTAGTGGGAGCATTTTCATTCGGAGCCCTCTGCAATCGGTGGGACCAGACAAGCGTAGACGGCAGGCTCGTCCTGAGCCCGCCGTTTACCTGGTGCTAATTAAAGAATGTTGAACGGGATGGTGGTAACCAGGCGGAATTCGCGCAGGTTGCCGTCAGCCTGGTTCTCGCTGGCGCGGTGTGTCACGTAGGTGGCGCGAACGGTGGAGGCTTTCAGAGGGCCGCTCTGGATGGCATAGGAAGTACCGATACCGTATTCCTGGTGGTGTTCGCCGTTTTGTTTCTGGATGCCGTTGTAGGCGAAGTCTTTTACGCCGTTGTCGCCACGGTAGTGAGTACCGTCGATACCCCAGCCGCGTGCCGAGTAGATGTTGAATTTCAGGCCTGGCACGCCGTATTCAGCCATGTTGATACCGTAGGCAACCTGGAAGGACTTCTCGTTCGGACCGTTGAAGTCGGAAGTCAGGGAGTTGGCCAGGTAGATGCCGTTGGTTTCGTGCAGGTAGTCGAAGTACTCGTTACCGTTCACTTCCTGGTACGAGAAGGTCAGGCTGTGAGCCTGGTGGGTCAGGCCAAGCGACAGCGAGTAGGTGTCGTTGTCGATCTTGCCCATCAACTTTTTGCCTTCGTCGACGGTCTTGTAGTAGTTCAGGCCAGTGGTCAGGGCCAGTACTTGGCTGTCGCCCAGCTCATGGGTAGCGCCGAAGTAGTACTGGTTCCAGAAGTCCTTGACCTGTGCGCCGAAGAAGCTGGTTTTCAGGCTCTTGAACGGCTGCCAGTTCACACCGGCGGTGTAGACGTGGTCGGTTTCTGCGCCATTGCCGTATTCGGTACGGAATTTCGACAGGCTCTGTTCGGTACGTGGCGATACGCGATCGAAGTACGCGCCTTGGAACGACAGGTTGTTGAATTCTTCGCTGTTGATGGCAAAACCTTCGAAGCTCGAAGGCAGTGCACGGTTACCGATGGTGTCGATAATGCCGCTGCTGAAGTTTTGGCGACCGGCGGTCAAGGTGGTGTTCGAAACACGGAACTTGACGTTGGCCAGGCCCAATTTGCTCCACTGGTCCACGGCGTCGCCGTAGGTGTGGGCCAGGGTGCGGTTGGAGCCGCCGGCGATGTCTTTCTGGTCACGGATCAGCGCGATCGCGTTGTAGGCTGCTACTTCAGTCGCTACGCCAACGGTGCCTTGGGTGAAGCCCGAGGAGTAGTTGACGATGGTGCCCTGGGCCCAGTTATAGCGGCGGGAAACGTTGGTTTTTACGTCGGCAGCCTTGTCGGCGGCGTTTTTGTAGTAGCCGAAACGGTCGCCACGAAACTTCATTTCGTTGGAGTACCAGTTACGCGTGGTACCGCCCAGGCTCGACCCTTCGATAAAGCCTTTGGCCTCGCTTTGGGCGCTGGAGCCGGCCAATGTGGTTGGAACGAAGTCCTGGCTCTGGGTTTCAGCGTAGGCGGTTGCCGTGATGGTGCTGATGGCCAGGGCCAGAAGCGCTTTGCTGCTCAGTTTCATGGGTGAAGCTCCTTTGGTTCTCTTTTTTATGCCGGCCTTATTAGATGAGCCGGCTATTGGGTGTGTAACTCGTTCAAGCTGTTGCAAACGTTTGCCGTAGGAAAATTCCTAATAGAAGGCCGCACGTTTGCCGCAGAGTTGTTCACGCTCTGCGTCATCCGGTTATTTTTTTATGGGTTGATACTGACGCCCGAGAACACGTTGCGGCCGAAGGGGCTCACTTTGAAACCTTCGACTTTGGCGCTTAACGGCTGGTTGACCGTCGAGTGGGCGACTGGCGTGATCGGCACCTGCGCTTTAAGCAGTTGCTGCGCCTGTTTGTACAGAACAGTCCTTTGTTCGTGGTCGGTGACGACCTTGGCTTGCTTGATCAGCTTGTCGTACGCCGGGTCACACCACATGGAGTAGTTGTTCCCGCCGATGGCATCGCAGCTGTACAGGGTGCCCAGCCAGTTGTCCGGGTCACCGTTGTCACCGGTCCAGCCGATCAGGCTGACATCGTGCTCACCGTTCTTGGTGCGCTTGATGTATTCGCCCCACTCGTAACTGACGATCTTGACCTTGAGGCCGATCTTGGCCCAGTCGCTTTGCAGCATCTCGGCCATCAGCTTGGCGTTGGGGTTGTACGGCCGTTGCACCGGCATCGCCCACAGGGTGATCTCGGTGCCTTCCTTCACGCCGGCAGCCTTGAGCAATTCCTTGGCTTTTTCCGGGTTGTAGGCGGCGTCCTTGATGGTGTCGTCGTAGGACCATTGGGTCGGCGGCATGGCGTTGACCGCCAGTTGGCCGGCGCCCTGGTACACGGCGTTCAAGATGCTCTGCTTGTTCACCGCCATGTCCAGCGCCTGGCGCACTTCGAGTTGGTCGAACGGCTTGTGGCGCACGTTGTAGGCGATGTAGCCGAGGTTGAAGCCTGGCTTGGTCAGCAGTTGCAGGTTCGGGTCGGCCTTGAGGGCATCGACATCCGCCGGACGTGGATGCAGGGTCACCTGGCATTCGCCGGCCTTGAGTTTCTGCACCCGCACCGATGCGTCGGTGTTGATGGCGAAGATCAGTTGGTCCAGCTTGACCTTGCTCGGGTCCCAGTACTGTTTGTTGGCCACGTAGCGGACCTGCGAGTCCTTCTGGTACCGCTGGAACACGAACGGGCCAGTGCCGATCGGCTTCTGGTTGATGTCGCTGGGCTTGCCCGTCTTGAGCAACTGCTCAGCGTATTCAGCCGACAGGATCGCGGCGAAGCTCATGGCAATGTTCTGCACGAACGCGGCGTCGACCGAGTTCAGGGTCATCACCACGGTGTGCGGGCCGGTCTTCTCGACCTTGGCGATATTCTTGTTCAGGCTCATCCCGTTGAAGTACGGAAACTCGGTGGGGTAGGCCTTGCGAAACGGGTGCTCGGGGTCAAGCATGCGGTTGAAAGTGAACAGCACGTCGTCGGCGTTGAAGTCCCGCGTCGGCTTGAACTCCTTGCTGCTGTGGAATTTCACCCCTTCACGCAAGTGAAAGGTGTAGGTCAGGCCGTCTGGCGAAATATCCCACTTGGTCGCCAGTGCAGGTACCACGTTGGTCTCGCCTTTTTCAAACTCAACCAGGCGGTTGTACAGCGGTTCAGCCGCATCGTTGTCGGTGGCGGTGGTGTACTGCGCGGTATCAAAGCCTGCCGGGCTGCCTTCAGAGCAGAACACCAGGCTCTTCTTGTCGGCGGCTTGGCTCGTCGTAGCCACAGCCAGCAGGCTGGTGGCAAAAATAGCGGATAGAACGGTGGTATGGCGCATGACGATCCCGATCCTTGTTTGTAGTTGTCATCAGCGAGCAATCGCCCTGTCTTTCGGACAGGGAGACATCACTGATCCCACATACAGCAACTGCCCTTCCTAGATTGGCGGCTCTGCAGTCCTACGACGTTATGGGCCGCGGGCTTCGCAGTAAATGCGCAAAATCGGATTGACCTTGTAGGCAACGGAGGCGCACATCGCAGCTCATTGCTGTAGGAAGCAACGATTTCGAATGTGGTCTGTGTCCTACGGTCCGGGCGGATGCAATAACGGCGACGTTATGAAACGTCGCCGTCAATGATCCTTACTTGCCGCTGACGCTCACGCCGTAGAAGGAGTTCAAGCCGAACGGGCTGATCTTGAAGTCCTGCACGGTGTTGCGCATGGGTTGATACACCGTCGAGTGCGCGATAGGTGTCATCGGGACTGCATCTTTGAGGATATGTTGCGCCTGCTTGTACAGCTCGGTGCGTTTGGCGACATCCGAGGTGGCCTTGGCTTCTTTTACGATGCCGTCGAATTTCTTGTCGCACCATTTGGAGAAGTTGTTACCGGCCAGCGAGTCGCAGCCGAACAGCACGTTCAGCCAGTTGTCCGGGTCACCATTGTCACCGCTCCAACCAATGATCATGGCCTGGTTCTCGCCACCTTTGGAACGCTTGATGTACTCGCCCCACTCGTAGCTGACGATGTTGACCTTCAGGCCGATCTGTTTCCAGTCGTTCTGCAGCATCTCGGCCATCAGCTTGGCATTCGGGTTGTACGGACGCTGGACCGGCATCGCCCACAGGGTGATCTCGGTGCCTTCCTTGACGCCTGCTTCCTTCAGCAAAGCCTTGGCTTTGGTGACGTCGTACGGCGCATCCTTGATGGTGGTGTCGTAGGACCATTGGGTCGGCGGCATGGCGTTGACCGCCAGTTGACCGGCGCCTTGGTACACGGAGTCGATGATCTGCTGCTTGTTCACCGACATGTCCAGCGCTTCACGTACACGCAGGTCGGACAGCGGGTTAGCCGCGGTCTGGCCCTTGAGCACCGGCATGACGTTGTAGGCGATGTAGCCCAGGTTGAAACCGGCCTGGTGCGGCAGTTTCAGGTCTTTGTCGTCGCCCAGTGCCTTGAGGTCGGCCGGACGTGGGAACAGGGTGACCTGGCATTCGTTTTTCTTGAGCTTCTGGATGCGTACCGACGGGTCGGTAGTGATGGCGAAGATCAGGTTGTCGATCTTCACGTCTTCAGGTTTCCAGTAGTCCTTGTTGCCGGTGTAGCGAATGTTCGAGTCTTTCTGGTAGCTCTTGAACACGAACGGACCAGTGCCGATCGGCTTCTGGTTGATGTCCGCAGGCTTGCCTTCTTTCAACAGTTGGGCTGCGTATTCGGCAGACTGGATCGAGGCGAAGCTCATGGCCAGGTTCTGGATGAAAGCCGCGTCCACGGTGCCAAGGGTGAACTTGACGGTGTGGTCATCGACTTTCTCGATGTTCTTGATGTTGGTGTCCATCCCCATGTCCGTGAAGTACGGGAACTCGGTGGGGTAGGCTTTGCGGAACGGATCGTCCTTGTTGATCATGCGATTGAACGTGAACAGCACGTCATCGGCATTGAAGGTACGGGTCGGTTTGAAGTACGCGGTGGTGTGGAACTTCACGCCGTCGCGCAAATGAAAGGTGTACGTCAGGCCATCCGGGGAAACGTCCCAGTTGGTGGCCAGCCCAGGAATCACAGCGGTGCCGCCGCGCTCGAACTGGGTCAGACGGTTGAACATGGTTTCGGCCGAAGCATCGAAGTCTGTTCCGGTGGTGTACTGGCCTGGGTCAAAACCGGCCGGGCTCCCTTCGGAGCAGAACACCAGGTTAGTCGCCGCTTGGGCGAAAGGGGCTGCGGCCATAAGGCCAGCGCTAACAATTAACGGAATGACTGCGTGTTTAAGCATGTTGGCCTCATGATTTGTTGTCATTTTTGGTGGTGAGGGCGACCTCGTGAGTCGGCCTGCGGATACTTATGCAGGGGCCATACCCAATGCAAGATGCAGAACCGTTAGGAGGCTGAAACAGTGGTACGAACGTACAGGAATGTCGCAATTATGAAAGTTTCTACACAATTGCGTACATTTGGAGGGTTTTTTCGGTGCATGTGGCGCACCAAAAAAGACCAACCGAGGCGTCTAGCGCACCCGGTTGGGGCGGTGCTGTTACTTATCTAGACTCACGCCGTAGAAGGGCGTTAGCCCAAACGGGCTGATCTTGAAATCTTTGACTTCCTTGCGCAGCGGCTGGAAAACCGTCGAGTTCGCAATAGGCGTTATAGGTACCTGTTCCTTAAGGATTTTTTGCGCCTGTTGATACCACTTGATGCGCTGCTCACGGTCGCTGCTGAGTTTGGCCTGCTGCACCAGTTTGTCGTAGCCCGGGTTACACCATTTGGCGTAGTTGCTGCCCTTCACTGCAGCACAACTGTAGAGCACACCCAGCCAGTTATCCGGGTCGCCGTTGTCGCCGGTCCAGCCGTAAATCATCGCGTCGTGCTCGCCATTTTTGGCGCGCTTGATGTATTCGCCCCACTCATAGCTGACGATGTTGGCCTTGATGCCAACTTTTTCCCAATCCTGCTGGATCATTTGTGCCGACATTCGCGCATTCGGATTGGATGCACGCTGGACGGTCATTGCCCACAGGTTGATGGTGGTGCCTGGTGCAACGCCTGCTTCTTTTAGTAGCGCCTTGGCCTTGGTGGGATCGTAGGGCGCATCCTTGATGTTGGGGTCATAAGACCACTGCGCTGGCGGCAAGGCGTTCTGCGCCAATTGCCCGGCGCCCTGGTACACCGCCTTGATAATCGCCGGTTTGTCGATGGCCATGTCCAGGGCCTGGCGGACCTTGAGTTGGTCCAGCGGAGGATGGGTCACGTTGTAGGCCAGGAAACCCAGGTTGAAACCTGCCTGTTGCAGCACGCGCAGATTCGGATCCTGCTTCATCACTTCGATATCGGCGGGGCGTGGGTAACCGCTGACCTGGCATTCGCCGGCCTTGAGTTTCTGCAGTCGCGACGCCGCGTCCGGGGTGATCGCGAACACCAGGTTGTCGAGCTTCACATCCTCGGGCTTCCAATACTGCTTGTTGGCCACGTAGCGAATCTGCGAATCCTTCTGGTAACGCTTGAACACAAACGGCCCGGTGCCTACCGGCTTCTGGTTGATGTCTTCCGCCTTGCCCTGCTTCAACAGTTGAGCGGCGTACTCGGCGGACTGTACCGAGGCAAAGCTCATGGCCAGGTTCTGCACGAACGAGGCGTCAACGTTATTGAGGTTGAATTGCACGGTGTGGTCGTCGAGTTTGTCGACGCTCTTGATCGTGGTGTTCAAGCCCATGTCGGTGAAGTACGGCGACTCGGAAGGGTAGGCCTTGCGGAACGGACTGTCGGCATCCAGGAGGCGATTGAAGGTGAACAGCACGTCATCCGCGTTGAAGTCGCGGGTAGGGGTAAAGAAATCGGTGGTGTGGAACTTGACGCCATCGCGCAGGTGGAAAGTGTAGGTCAGGCCGTCTTTGGATACGTCCCAGCTTGTCGCCAGGCCGGGTTCGACTTCGGTGCCGCCGCGCTTGAACTGGGTCAGGCGGTTGAACACGGTTTCGGCGGACGCATCGAAATCGGTGCCACTGGTGTACTGGCTGGGGTCGAAACCGGCGGGGCTGGCTTCGGAGCAGTAGACCAGGGTAGTGGCCGCGTGGGCCATCGGCATAAAAGCCAGCAGGCCTGCAGCCAGGAGGAGCGGTTTGAAGGCGATTCTATCCATGGAGACCCCTGAAGTGGCAGGCATATAAAAGCCGCCCAAACGAAACGGCGGAACCGAGGTTACCGCCGTTCTGGTTTGCTAGGTAGGGGGGGGGGCTGGCACCGGCGTTGGCCAATGCTTGCCGCTGCGTTATCCCAGATCGGAGATACTGGATACGCTCAAGGTAAACGGTGCTTCTTTTTCGACGACATAGGGGTTGCCGTCATCGACAAGTTCGTTGCTTTCACGGATCTTCAACGTTCGCTGCGCCGTGACCTCCATATCGGGGATAACAGCGGCATCTTTGTCCAGGTCGAGCAGTTTAATTTGCGCGGTGACTCTGACTTCAGCCGTGTTGTTGGCGGGGTCGTAGATGATGGTGTAGTGAGTGTCTGCGCCCCTGAAGCCGACGTGATCTTTCAATTGATTCATTGCCAGCTCGACCGAAGCGGGCGCAACACTGCCTTGATGCGCGATTTCAGAAGTACGGGCACGCATTGCTGAATTGGGGATGGCGTTCTCAAATTGTTGCAGCCGCTTTTGTAGCGTTTCACCCGAAGCAGTTCCCGTGGCGTCGAGTTCGACTCTGGTATCGCCGGCATTTCCCTTTGTAACGACGGTAAAGCGGTCACGATTCAGGTCCTTCAGGAAGTTTTGCGAATAAGGGGTTGTCCCGTACTCATTGGGCCCCGCCGCCTCTGTGGGGGAAACATTGAAGTTGTTCTCTTCAACGCTCCAGGTGACAGTGAGCTTCTGCTTAGCGGTACCGCCTTCCTCGAAGTTGCTCACTGACTCTTGGTAGTGCGTCTTGCTGTTGTAATTCAAGACCTCATCAAGTCTTTCAGCGCCGCTGGTTTTTGGGTCACCCAAGATTTCGAAACCGTCTGAGATTTTTGGTGGGGTCTTGGCGTCGTCGCTAGGCGTGGGAGATGGGTTGCGTTGCCATGGCCACTTCGCACCGCCCTCTACCCCCCTTCTTTGCCAAACTCCCGTGTCGTCAGGCTTGGCAATGATGCCGGCACTTGCCAGCTTGGAGGGGTCTTCCGGATGTCTAACACGCAACAGATAATGTTGCCCGTCCCCGGTATCTGGTTTATCGGCGACGAAGTATTTTCTACCCTTGAATTCGATTTCTCGCATGCCAGGGAAGGCTACGTGTTGCTCGGTAGTCGGTGTTATTTCAGCCGTTCCCTCTTTGATAGCGGGGATTGAGTCACTGGCGTTCGAAGCCTTTGGTGTACGTACCAGCTCAAATTCGTTGGTTGGCGAGTTGTATCTCCAGCTGTAGTTTCCAGTAGCGGTTGAGTTGAAATTGGCAGTTGGCTCCTCCAGCCCCGCCGATAACCCACTGGTGGCAAGTTCATGTGCCAGTTGCAGGCCTGATATAACGGCTCCTGCGTTGCCGCCAACGCGATCATCTGCTGTCTTGCCATAGATACCGTCATGGACGCCGAAGACAATGTTGCCGGCGTTGCCCACAATGGGTACATAACCGAACGTATTACCCCAAAAATCTTTGGCAGACTTCCAACTTTTTTGAGAAGAGCCGAACACTTCGGTTTGGTCGGTCCATATTGAATTTTTTGCGTTTTGCTCCTGGTACGTCGAGGAAATGTTATCCAAGCTGCCATACTTCAACTGATAGTCTTCATCCCGTGCGCGCGTATAATTGAATAATTCCTGAACCGGTATTGCTTTATCTTTTAGGAGGTTTTGATAACCCGGATAAGTCGCGTTGTTGCCTCTAATCAATGTGTCGAGAACATCGCCAGTCTTTGGCCAGTGTGCATCTTTTCCGCCTTGCCGATCACCAGCGTTGAAACTGACCTTCAGGTTCTCTCGATTGTTTTTTGCCCAGCCGGCGAACGCCTTGTCACCTTTGATTTCATGGACGGCTCCGTGTTTCAGGTCGATCATCAATCCCTGGTTGGGGCGATTTTCATAATTACCATCATACGGGGTGTAGGGAATGAAAGTGTACCCGGATAATGGGTAACCATAGACGTTGGGGATGATAACTTGGCCGTTATGTTTCAGTGTGCGATTGATGGCTTCTTTAGCGTCCGGGCTTAACTGTTCAAAGCTATCCTTATTGCTGGCCAGGCTTTGCAAGGTGCCACGAATAACGTAGGTGTCTGCCTTCCCCGAGCGCCGCTCCAGTTCTCCTGAGGCATCGCGCATTGGCGCGGCTATCTCTCTTTCCCAGTGATTCTGAAGTTTCTGACCAAGGGGTTCGAGTGCGTTGATCAATGCCTTGCACTCTTTGTCTATAACCATCGAGTGGAAGTTGACCACCCCCCCTCGCGGTACTTTATCGTGAGCCAAAGCTCCTGCTGCAATTTCCCACGCGTAGTAAATTTGCACGTCGGAACGTGTCAGCGTTTTACCGACTCCCATGCCTACGTAGGTGTTGAATGTAACCTTGACTTTTTCATGTGGATCATAGCCTGCTGCCAGCAACCCGCCACTGAAATACCCTGCGGGCTCCATGAATTGGCGAGCGCTTTGGAACTTGACATTCCGTTCACTTTCTCGACCATTTTCTATATTTGCTATTTGAGATTTAACGCGTTTGGCGTAGTCATCGACATGCTGCACCCGCTCCTCTTTGGTGTAGCTCGAGGTGGGGCCGGAGGCGGTGTTTGACCCAAAAATTATTGTTTTGTAACTATCCGCCACAGTATCAGGTGACGTGGCAGAAGGCGTTTTTTGTCCAAGACTGAATGCGTTGTTTTCTTGGGCACCCGCTGCTCCCGACGTTGTATGTTGGGGGGGATGCGACTCGTTAGTCGCCGTAGTGTAATGACCATGTGCGAGTGGGGAATTCGGCGCTAAATGGCTTGGCGGGATGTACGAATGTATACTCATAATCGACTCACTGAATTCATGGGTTTCATAGTCGCTATTCGCGTAATGGCAGTGGCATCAGATGTGCGAATAACGTGGTCGCGCCATTCCCTGTGCGTCCTGCTGGCCCACGTCTGACTATGTGCCAGTCGTCACTGGACTATAGGTGTGGGAGGTCATCCTCAATCAGTTGCTTTGGTTGTAATTAAGTTTCAAGAATTAAAGGCAGCACTCAGGGCAGGTTAAGCGCATGAGTTGTCAGTTCAAGAAAGTTTAATTGCGATTATTTGTGGTCATGTGGGGAGGGACAGTTCCACTTTGAGGTCGGTTAGCGCCAGGTAAGAAAAGAGTTTGAAGAAAAGCCTACAGAGTTTAGGCATAGCATGCGCGCTTTGTTCTTTTGAAGGGTGATGAGCGCTGGATGTTTGGATTGTTCCGGACATGCTGCTGAATCAGATCAGTTCGTAGAACGGCACACAAAAAAACGGCGCAAGCCTTTTAAGGCTGCGCCGTCTTCTGCCGTATAAAAACCTACTGCAATACTTCGATTACACCATCGGCGCTCATGTTCACTTGGCTTGTGCCAGCCTCCACTTCCGGCGTGGGCGCCGAATCGGCCATGGCGGCTTTCATCATCATCCCGCCATTACGCGCGTAGGGCATTGGGTAACCGTTGGTGTTGAAGTTCAGGTTGACGATCTTGTAGCCCTTGCCACCCAGTGCGTCGGTGGCCAGTTGTGCGCGCGCCTTGAAGGCCGCGACGGCGTCCTTGAGGAGCGAGTCTTCGCTGGCCTTGCGCGTGGCGTCGGCGATGGCGAAGTCCATATTTTCCATTTTCAGGGTGTTCAGCAGTTCACCGGTAAGCTTGGACAGCGCCGGGAAGTCCGCGCTTTCAAGGCGCAACTCGGCGCGCTCACGCCAGCCGGTGATCTTCTGGTTCTTGCTGTCGTAGATCGGGTAGCTGTTGCGGCTGCCCTGGCGCAGGGTCACGCCTTTGACTTCGCGGGCCTGGCCGAGGGCTTTGTTCATGGTGGTGGTGATTTCGGCGGCGAGCTTGGCCGGGTCGCTGTTTTGCGATTCGGTGTAGAGGGTCACGATCATCTTGTCGCGGGCCACCTCCTGGCTGACCTCGGCGCGCAGGGAAATCTGGTTGTAGTTCAGTCCTTCGGCAGCCAGGGCCGGGAGGCTGGCAAGGGTGGCGACGCCGAGGGTGATAACAGCTGCACTGCGAGTGAAACGAGACATGTAAGCTCCTTAAGGTGTTCGTGTTCGGTAAGACTGTAGACGGTGGTATTGGGTTCTTCGGGTTTACACATTACCTACAAGTTGTGGCGGTGCCGACGAACGGTCATTCGTCCGGCCTGCGGCAAAGAGCCACACACGCCGTGCCAGCCTGCTTGCATCGTTTATACTCCTGCCGATCCGCCTGCAGCGCTCATCGGGAGAGCTCATGCTCGCCGCCGTAAAACTGACTTCCGCCACCCGCCAGAACCTCTGGCGCCTGACGTTTATCCGCACCCTGGTCCTGGCCGCACAGGCTGGCTCCGTTGGGCTCGCCTATTGGTTCGACCTGCTGCCGCTGCCCTGGCTGCAATTGGGCGTGACCCTCGGGTTTTCCATCGTGCTGTGTGTGTTCACCGCCATTCGGCTGCGCACCACCTGGCCGGTGACCGAGCTGGAATACGCGCTGCAATTGGCCTGCGACCTGTTTATCCACAGTGTGTTGCTGTACTTCTCCGGTGGTTCCACCAATCCGTTCGTTTCGTATTACCTGGTGCCGCTGACCATTGCGGCGGTGACCTTGCCGTGGCGTTACTCGGTGGTGCTGTCGGGTATCGCCCTGACGTTGTATACCCTGTTGCTGGCGCGCTTCTATCCGCTGCAAACCTTCCCCATCGCCAGGGAAAACCTGCAGATCTACGGGATGTGGCTGAGCTTTGCCCTGTCTGCCGCCGTCATTACCTTTTTCGCCGCACGCATGGCCGAAGAGCTGCGCCGCCAGGAAGAACTACGCGCCATCCGCCGTGAAGAGGGCCTGCGCGACCAACAACTGCTGGCCGTCGCCACCCAGGCCGCCGGCGCGGCTCATGAGTTGGGCACACCACTGGCGACCATGAGCGTATTGCTCAACGAAATGACCCAGGACCATCACGACCCTGCGCTGCAGGAAGACCTCGGCGTGCTGCGCGAACAGGTCAAGCAGTGCAAACAAACCTTGCAGCAACTGGTGCGCGCAGCCGAAGCCAATCGCCGACTGGCGGTGGAAATGCAGGACGTGACCCAGTGGCTCGATGAAGCCCTGAACCGCTGGCACCTGATGCGGCCCGAAGCCAGCTACCGCTTCAATCTGTTGGGCCAGGGCACCGTGCCTCGCATGGCGCCGCCACCCGACTTGACCCAGGCATTGCTCAACCTGCTGAACAACGCCGCTGACGCTTGCCCGGAAGGTTTGGGCGTACAGTTGGATTGGGATGCGGAAGACGTGACCATCAGCATTCGTGACCACGGCGCGGGCGTGCCGTTGGCCATTGCCGAGCAGATCGGCAAACCATTCTTTACCACCAAGGGCAAAGGCTTCGGCCTCGGCCTGTTTTTGAGCAAGGCCAGCGTGACCCGCGCGGGCGGCTCAGTGAAGCTCTATAGTCATGAGGAAGGTGGCACGCTTACCGAGCTGCGCCTGCCCCGTGTCGCACGAGGAGATATCGATGAGTGACGAGATCCAAGTCGAAGGCGAAGAACTGCCGCACCTGTTGCTGGTAGATGACGACGCCACCTTTACCCGCGTGATGGCGCGTGCCATGAGCCGTCGCGGTTTCCGCGTGAGCACCGCAGGCTCCGCCGAAGAAGGCCTGACCATCGCCCAGGCCGACCTGCCGGACTACGCCGCCCTTGACCTGAAAATGGACGGGGACTCGGGCCTGGTGCTGTTGCCCAAGCTGCTGGAACTGGACCCGGAAATGCGCGTGGTGATCCTCACTGGCTATTCCAGCATCGCCACCGCCGTCGAGGCGATCAAGCGCGGCGCGTGCAATTACCTGTGCAAGCCGGCAGATGCCGATGACGTGTTGGCCGCTTTGCTTTCCGAGCACGCCGACCTCGACACCCTGGTGCCGGAAAACCCGATGTCGGTGGACCGCTTGCAGTGGGAGCACATCCAGCGCGTACTCACTGAGCACGAAGGCAACATCTCCGCCACTGCCCGCGCCCTGGGTATGCACCGCCGCACCTTGCAGCGCAAATTGCAGAAGCGCCCGGTACGGCGCTGAACAGGGTTGCAGTGTGGGCATGATCAAGGGGCGTTCGAGCGCCTTTGCCTCAAGCCGCCTTCGCCGGAAAGGGCTGGCTCTTGCGGCATTTTCCTTGATCATTGCCTCATTTATCGCGGCCGCGCTCAGGCGAAGTAGTCAGGGAACGTATTGGGCCCTAAATACAGCAAGTTCGACGCGGTCAGTTTGATTTCCCTTTGCATTTTAAGCTCTACGAACGGGCTGCCTTGCGTGACTGGGCCCAGGTTCGTCGGCGGCTGATCGGTGCTGAATATCACCCTATAATTGCCACTGTCTTTGTAACGCTCATTCCCCAGAAACAAGAGGTTTTCAACGTTGTCCCCGTTGAATTGCTGGCCGGGGGGATTTACATACACCCCGCCCTTTGAGCCCGCTCGCCTCTCGCCACGGGCCAAATCATTGATGCTGTGTTCCTTGGCGATCGCTTCTGCGCCAGCCTTGCTGGTGTAGTGAATGTAAACGGGCTGTCCGTTGTGTTCACCCGAATCCAGTATGTTCTGCCAATCCGGGTGATTGACCAAGGGTGGTTTGGTTGCAACCGAAGGCACCTTGCTCTTCACCCCTCCCTCTAGATTGGCCAATCGCCATTCGCCGTTTTCGGTCGGCACCAACATCATCACCTGCGTCTTGCTAGCGGGGTCAATCACGCGGATAGGACTGCC
Organism: Pseudomonas sp. PGPPP1; assembly: GCF_002255865.1. NCBI lineage: Bacteria > Pseudomonadati > Pseudomonadota > Gammaproteobacteria > Pseudomonadales > Pseudomonadaceae > Pseudomonas > Pseudomonas sp. PGPPP1. The sequence goes on from NZ_NKIG01000018.1 coordinate 117,105, forward strand.
GTTGCCCTTGTAAAACCGTTCGACCTCAAATGCTCTGCTCACACCCGTACCGTCGGTGAACTTGACATAGAAGTCATCGCCGACTTGGTAAGTGCCGTCTCCTCTTCTTGTCTTGCCCTCAAGAAAGTCATCAGGCATTGCATGGGCGCTGTAGTCGGGTAGTTGGCGCTGGCTGTATGAGGTATCGAAAGCCGCGTTCGAATCGGGCTCTTCACTTCGGTTTGTACTGCCTGGTGCGGGTTCCTCATGAAGGCCGGACTTGTTCGGCAAGAATGCCTCAATGCCGGGTTCGCCAGATTTCACGAAGTTGCGCACAACAAGGGGAGTCATCACCTGAGCCGCATTGAGGGCGCCAAACACAATCCGTTCGGTGCCATTCGGTTTGCCCTGTACGGTGTCGTCGATACCGATAACGGTCGTCACGGCGCCGTCCACCAGATAGAAAGCATCCAGCGCCAATGCGACTTCAGGCACTACCAGTGCCAGGGGGGTGAGAAACAGTGCCGCCTTTGTTGTCTTTTCCAGGCCTGAGAGGACCTCGTCTTTGGTCAGGTCTGCATCGCTGGTGATCTTTACGTCGGCATCGGCATAGGAACGATCTTTTTGACGTTTGGCGATTTCATCGAACGGTAAGTTGTTAGCTTCAAGCTTGATGTATTGCTGCGGGTCCCAAGAGCCACTAAACGCCAGATGGTCGTAGCTAAATCGTCCGCCTGGGGTTTCCCGTTTTTGAGGCCATGTACCGAGCCCGGCCAACGTCTCATCTATCCCGGCCTCCGTGAAGCCATTGGGCTTGTCTTTCAGTGCAAAGTGCGAGGCCAAGGCATTGAGTTTGACTGGGTCGGCCATTTCTCTGGCGAGCCATGCCTTCATTTCAGCCTGACTGCTGAAGCTGTGAATGGGGGAAGAGTTTCCGGGTATGTAAAGCAGGGTGAGCGCTGGGGTTTTCTTGGTGTCCGTTATGTACATAAGGTCGGTGGATTGATAGCTGCCGAGTTTCAGCAGCCCCATGTCGATAGTGGGATCTTTGGGTGGGTTCTTTTGTAAGTCTTCAGCGTTGATGTCTGGCCATGACGCCTGCACATCTGGCACGCCTGCCGCCCGCATGATCAAGTTGCGACCCTCTGGGCTCAGGCTGCCTTCCAGCTGTTGTGTGATGGCTGATTTGATAAAGGATGCCTTGGCCACCGCAGGGTATTTTTCTTTATGACTGCTCCAGAAACTATCCAGGAACGCCTTGTACGGCTTTTGGTAGTCAGCCTTCCAAATTAACGCCTTGAACTCATCCGGTGTGATCAGGCTCTGGTTTCCTCCGTTGTAAACCGGTGCAGGCTCATCTTCCGATTCGACGTAGATACCTTGGTAGGTGTGCGTAATGTCAGCCTGTTCACTGTAGGGGTTAATGCGGCTTGAGAAGTCGAATGTCGAAGGCTTTAGGGTTTGCAGCTCGGGCTTGAGGATGACCTCTGGGCCGCCCGCGTAAAAGGGCACGGCGTACCCTTTGCCCGCTGGAGTGTCTTGAGCATTCTTTATGAGAGCTTGTGTCAGTGAGATCTTTTGGATGATCTTCGCGGGGTAAGGCCTGTCTCCGCTGGTGTTGTAATCGAACGTGACGAGGTAAGTATTGTCGGGGTCGACACTCCACTTATCTTTCTCTGCTGGGTTTTTTGCCTTTGCCTTTTTTTCAGCAAACAAGTTGCTGAGAAAGTTTGAGGCTTCTTGTTCGACGCTGTTGAATTCGCCGCAGATTTGCTCTGCGATGGAGTCGATGCTGGGGTTTGCGCCTAGATTGACCAGGACGGGGGCTTTTTGTCCGACGTCGACCCCTTTGCCGGGATCGTATGTGTGGCGGACCTCTTTAGTGGCGGTGCCCGTGGCGGGTGCTAGACGGCTGGGAAGGTGGGCGTCGGTTGTACGTTTATGGCGCTGATGCGTGCTGATTACCTGATGGTCGTTACTGTCGGGCGGTAGCTCTGACTGAATTGGCAGGCGATAAGAATCCATGGGTGAGGGCGTGATTTGCATAAGGGATGTCTCGACGTTTATTGGGATACCAGTCGTCCTTTATGTGGCTGCTGAGTAAGCAGGGTTCCACTGTCGGTACGAGCTTTTGTGCGCTCTGAAGTAGGACCAGGCCTTACGCGAGGAACCCTGCCATCTTCGGCTACGTCCGATACGGCGCTGAACAAAGTCTGAACAATCTGCTTCAGGCTGCGCGGGGTCTTGAACCGATCGTCTATGATCGGTTCAAACGCCTGTCACATTTTCTTACAGAGCCTGAACGATGAATCAGAACGCTGAGTACTCCGCGGTCAATGACGCGGTACGTGGGCAATTCTTTCGCCGAACCTGGGCGATGATCACGCCCTATTGGCGCAGTGAAGAGAAGGGCAAGGCTTGGTTGCTACTGGCCGCAGTGATTGGCCTGTCGCTGTTCAGCGTGGCGATCTCCGTGTGGATCAACCACTGGTACAAGGACTTCTACAACGCTCTGGAAAAGAAGGACACCGATGCCTTCTGGCAACTGATCGGCTATTTCGGTGGGATCGCCGCCGTGGCCATCCTGGGCGCCGTGTATCGGCTGTACCTGACCCAGATGCTCACCATCCGCTGGCGTGCCTGGCTTACCGAAAAGCACTTCGCACGTTGGCTTGCCGACAAAAACTATTACCAGCTGGAGCAGGGCGGCTACACCGATAACCCGGACCAGCGGATTTCCGAAGACCTCAATAACTTCACCTCCAGTACCCTGAGCCTGGGCCTCGGTTTGCTGCGTAACGTTGTCAGCCTGGTGTCGTTCTCCATCATCTTGTGGGGTGTTTCCGGCAGCATCGAAGTGTTTGGTATCACCATTCCCGGCTATATGTTCTGGTGCGCGCTGCTGTATGCCGCCGTGGGCAGTTGGCTGACGCACCTGATCGGTCGTCGCTTGATCGGCCTGAGTAACCAACAACAACGCTTCGAAGCGGACCTGCGATTCTCCATGGTGCGGGTACGTGAGAACGCCGAAAGCATCGCGCTGTACAACGGTGAGCCGAATGAAAAGCAGCGCTTGAGCACCCGGTTCGGCAAGGTCTGGCACAACTTCTGGGACATCATGAAAGTGTCCAAGCGCCTGACCTTTTTCACGGCGGGCTACAGCCAGATCGCTATCATCTTCCCCTTCATCGTCGCCGCGCCGCGCTACTTCACCGGCAAGATCGAACTGGGCGAGCTGATGCAAATCAACTCTGCGTTCGGCAACGTGCAGGAGAACTTCAGCTGGTTTATCAGCGCGTATTCGGACCTGGCTTCGTGGCGCGCCACCAGTGATCGTCTGCTCAGCTTTCATCAGGCGATGAGTGATAACGAGCAACGTCCTGCGGCGATTGATGTGCGACCGGAAGGCGAACGCTTGGTTGTGCAGGGCTTGGGCCTGGACCTGGCAGATGGCCGTCACCTGCTGACCAATGCCGATATGAGTGTAGAGCCTGGGCAGCGCGTGATGCTCAGTGGCCGCTCCGGCAGCGGCAAGAGTACCCTGTTGCGTGCGATGGGCCACCTGTGGCCGGCGGGCCACGGCAGCATTCGCCTGCCGGCGGCGCGCTACTTGTTCCTGCCGCAAAAACCGTATCTGCCGATTGGTACTTTGAAAGCCGTGCTGAGTTATCCACAGGACGACAGCGTGTACTCGGCCGAGCGTTATGCACAGGTGTTGGAGACGTGCCGTTTGCCACACCTGGTCAACCGCCTGGATGAGGCGAATCACTGGCAACGCATGCTCTCGCCGGGTGAGCAGCAGCGCCTGGCGTTTGCCCGTGCGTTGTTGTTCGCGCCGCAATGGCTGTACATGGACGAAGCGACTTCGGCGATGGACGAAGAGGATGAGGCGACGTTGTATCAAGCGCTGATTGATGAGCTGCCGGGTTTGAGCATCGTCAGCGTGGGCCATCGCAGCAGCCTCAAGCGCTTCCATGGGCGGCATGTGCGGATTGAGGGTGGGAGGCTTCTGGAACAACCCGTAACCTTAGGTTAGAGCACGGTCAAAAATGTGGGAGCGGGCTTGCTCGCGAAAGCGGTGGATCAGTCAACATCTTCAGTGACTGACACTCCGCCTTCGCGAGCAAGCCCGCTCCCACATTTGATCACTGGTGTTCTTAAGAATGAGCTCCAACAAAAAGCCCGGCTGATCATCGATCAGCCGGGCTTTTCTATTGCTTGAAGAAAGCTTACTTCTTCAAACCGTAATGCTCATCCAGCATACCCGGGGCGTTTGGCGTTTTTGGCGCGTAGTCCCGTGGTGGCTCCTGATTTTCCCGGGGTGGGGTCAGGCGCTCCCGTGGAGTTTGCGGTGCATCGGAATGCAGCGCGGCCAGCAGACGCTGACGGGTGATGTCGTCGAGGGCCAGGCGGTTGGCGCCATCGGCGAGGTGGTCTTGTACTTCCTGGTAGCTCTGGGTGAGCTTCTTGACCAGGTTGGCGGTGCTGTTGAAGTGGGTAACAACCTCGTTCTGATAACTGTCAAAACGTTCCTGAATGTCATCCAGCTGACGCTGCGTGCGGTTAGGCGCGGCATTCGGCAGCAGGCGAGCAACCAGGAATCCAATGGCGACACCGGCAACCAGGGCAAGAGTCGGCAACAACCAAACTAAGAGCGAGTGTTCCACGAGTCCTTCCTCTATAAACGGCTTTGCTTTACGTTAACGGCTCAAACCTGCGCTGTATACCGCGATTAAGCTCGCAATGATGCCAAGCACAGACTTTTAGCTAGACGAGTCGACCCATTGAGAGGTCACGGAGTTCATTCCTTGCTCATGCGTGAAACCCCCGTTTTGATCGATGGCCCGGTAGGCCAATTGGAAGCACTGTACCTGGATCACCCCGAACCACGGGGCCTGGCGCTGATCTGTCACCCCAACCCGGTGCAGGGTGGGACCATGCTCAATAAAGTCGTATCGACCTTGCAACGTACCGCCCGCGATGCGGGTTTGATTACATTGCGATTCAATTACCGTGGCGTCGGCGCGAGCGCCGGTACCCACGACATGAGCACGGGCGAAGTGGACGATGCCGAAGCGGCCGCCACCTGGTTGCGGGAAAAACACCCGGATCTGCCGATCACGCTGCTCGGCTTTTCCTTCGGTGGCTATGTCGCCGCCAGCCTCGGCGGCCGCTTGGAAGCCAAGGGTGAAACACTTGCGCACCTGTTCATGGTTGCCGCTGCGGTGATGCGCCTGCGCGACACCGACGTGCTGCCACAGGGCTGCCCGCTGACGCTGATCCAGCCGGAAACCGACGAAGTGGTCGACCCGCAAACCGTTTACGAGTGGTCTGCCGCCCTGAAACGCCCCCATGAGCTGCTGAAAGTGGCAGAATGCGGGCATTTTTTTCATGGCAAGCTCACCGATCTCAAGGATCTGGTGCTGCCACGCCTCTCGAATTGATAGCAGTCTGATAAGCGATTACCCATGACGACTCGTACCCGTATCCTCACCGGCATCACCACCACCGGCACGCCGCACCTGGGCAACTACGCCGGTGCGATCCGCCCGGCGATCCTCGCCAGTCAAGACGCCAACGCCGACTCCTTCTACTTCCTGGCCGACTACCACGCCCTGATCAAATGCGATGACCCGCAGCGCATCCAGCGCTCGCGCATGGAAATTGCCGCGACCTGGCTGGCCGGTGGCCTGGATGTGAACCGGGTGACCTTCTACCGCCAGTCCGACATCCCGGAAATCCCCGAGCTGACCTGGCTGCTCACCTGCGTTGCTGCCAAGGGCCTGCTCAACCGCGCCCATGCGTACAAGGCCTCGGTGGACAAGAACGTGGAAGCCGGCGAAGACCCGGATGCGGGCATCAGCATGGGCTTGTACAGCTACCCGGTGCTGATGGCGGCGGACATCCTGATGTTCAACGCACACAAGGTGCCGGTCGGCCGCGACCAGATCCAGCACGTGGAAATGGCCCGCGATATCGGCCAGCGCTTCAACCACCTGTTCGGCAACGGTAAAGAATTCTTCACCATGCCCGAAGCGCTGATCGAAGAAAGCGTCGCCACCTTGCCGGGCCTGGATGGCCGCAAGATGTCCAAGAGCTACGACAACACCATTCCGTTGTTCACCAGCGCCAAGGACATGAAGGACGCGATCTCGCGGATCGTCACCGACTCGCGCGCACCCGGCGAAGCCAAGGACCCGGACAACTCGCACCTGTTCACCTTGTTCCAGGCGTTTGCCAGCAAGGCCCAGGAAGAAGAGTTCCGCGCCGAACTGCTGCAAGGCCTGGGCTGGGGCGAGGCGAAGAACCGTCTGTTCCAACTGCTGGACGGCCAATTGGGCGAAGCCCGCGAGCGTTATCATCAACTGATGTCGCGCCCGTCGGACATGGAAGACCTGCTGCTGATCGGTGCCAAGAAGGCCCGTGCTGTGGCTGCTCCGTTTCTGGCAGAGTTGCGTGAAGCGGTTGGCCTGCGTTCGTTCGTCGAGCAGGCTGCGGCGCCGGTCGCGACCAAGAAGAAAGCTGCAAAGGCTGCGCGTTTCGTAAGCTTCCGTGAAGCTGACGGCAGCTTCCGTTTCCGCCTGCTGGCGGCTGATGGCGAGCAACTGCTGCTGTCGCGCAACTTTGCCGACGGTAAAGCCGCAGGCGCTGTGACCAAGCAGTTGCAAAACGGTGACGCGCTGGACGTACGCACTGAAGCCCTGGGCTTCAGCGTATGGCTGGACGGTGCGGCAGTGGCGGACAGCGCCGAGTTCGCCGACAGTGGCGCCCGCGATGCCGCCATCGCCGCACTGCGCATCGCGTTGACCCCTATCGAGGATTGACCCGACCAAGGGTTGATTGCCATTAATCAGGGCCGTCGTTACAGTGGCGGCCCGTTTTTGTTGCCTTGCTAACGAAATTATGACGCCCCTAGAACGATATCAAGCTGATCTGAAACGCCCTGAATTCTTCCATGACGCGGCCCAGGAAACGGCGGTGCGTCATTTGCAGCGCCTGTACGATGACCTCATCGCGGCCTCGCAAAACAAGCCAGGGTTGCTCAGCAAGCTGTTTGGCAAGAAGGACCACACGCCGGTCAAGGGCCTGTATTTCTGGGGCGGCGTGGGCCGGGGCAAGACTTACCTGGTAGACACCTTCTTCGAAGCGCTGCCGTTCAAGGAAAAAGTCCGGACGCACTTCCACCGCTTCATGAAGCGTGTGCACGAAGAAATGAAGACCCTGCCGGGCGAGAAAAACCCGCTGACCATCATCGCCAAGCGCTTCTCCGACGAAGCGCGGGTGATCTGCTTCGATGAATTCTTTGTCTCCGACATCACCGACGCCATGATCCTCGGCACGCTGATGGAAGAGCTGTTCAAGAACGGCGTGACCCTGGTCGCGACCTCGAACATCGTGCCTGATGGCCTATACAAGGACGGCCTGCAGCGTGCGCGTTTCCTGCCGGCCATTGCGCTGATCAAGCAGAACACCGAGATCGTCAACGTCGACAGCGGCGTGGACTATCGCCTGCGCCACCTGGAGCAAGCGGAACTGTTCCACTTCCCGCTGAACGAAGCGGCCCACGAGAGCCTGAAAAAGAGCTTCCGTGCGCTGACGCCGGAATGCACCCAGGCGGTGGAAAACGACAAGCTGATGATCGAGAACCGCGAGATCATCGCCCTGCGCACCTGCGATGACGTGGCCTGGTTCGACTTCCGCGCCCTGTGCGACGGCCCGCGCAGCCAGAACGACTACATCGAGCTGGGCAAGATCTTCCACGCCGTGATTTTGAGTGGTGTGGAACAGATGAGCGTGACCACCGACGACATCGCGCGGCGGTTTATCAACATGGTCGACGAGTTCTACGACCGGAACGTGAAGCTGATCATCTCGGCGGAAGTCGAGTTGAAGGACCTGTATACCGGCGGTCGTTTGAATTTCGAATTCCAGCGCACGCTCAGCCGTTTGCTAGAGATGCAATCCCACGAGTTTCTGTCGCGCGGGCATAAGCCGTAAGCCAATCTCTAAAACAATGGAGATCAACTGTGGGAGCTGGCTTGCCTGCGATGGCGGTGTATCAGCCAGCACATAAGCTGACTGACAGACCGCCATCGCAGGCAAGCCAGCTCCCACATTGGTTTAGTGTTTAGCTCGGGTTATGCAGCCTGCTGAAACTGCTGGCGATACTGGTTCGGCGACAGCTCCGTGTGCTGCCTGAACAGCCGCGCAAAGAAACTCGCATCGTCATACCCCACCTCATAACTGATGGTCTTGATGCTCTTGCGGCTGCCCGAGAGCAGGCCCTTGGCGGTCTCGATACGCAGGCGCTGCAGGTAATGCAGCGGCTTGTCACCGGTGGCGGTCTGGAAGCGACGCATGAAGTTGCGGATGCTCATGCCGTGTTCGCGGGCGACGTCTTCGAAGCGGAACTTGTCGGCGAAGTGCTCTTCGAGCCAGTGCTGGATCTGCAGGATGATCACGTCCTGGTGCAGCTTCTGCCCGCCAAATCCAATACGTCCAGGTGAATAGCTGCGCTGCACTTCATAGAGGATGTCGCGGGCCACGGCCTGGGCGATGTTGGCACCGCAGAAGCGTTCGATCAGGTAGATATAAAGGTCGCATGCCGAGGTCGTGCCGCCCGCGCAGTACAGGTTATCGGCGTCAGTCAGGTGCTTGTCCTGGTTGAGCTGAACCTTGGGGAAACGCTCGCTGAAGGCATTGAAGAAACGCCAGTAAGTGGTCGCCTCCTTGCCATCAAGCAGGCCGGCTTCGGCCAGCCAGAACACCCCGGTGGCTTCGCCGCAGAGCACTGCGCCGCGGGCGTGTTGCTCGCGCAACCACGGCAGCACTTGCGGGTAACGGCTGCACAGGGCATCGAAATCATCCCAGAAGGCAGGTAACACGATGATGTCGGCGTCTTCCAGGCCGCCGTCCACCGGCATGATCACATTACTGAAACTGCGCACCGATTGCCCATCGGGGCTGACCAGTCGTGATTCGAACGCAGGGGTCAGGCCCAGGCCTTGTTGCTTGCCGTAACGCAGGCTGGCGAGGTGGAAGAAATCCTTGGCTTGCATGAGGGTTGAAGCGAATACCCGATCAATGGCCAAAATGCTGACGCGCCGCAGGGGCGTGGAGATTTGGTTAGACATAATTTCATTTATTCTTATAGGGGAAAGTGGTCACCAGACGGCTGGATCGTCTTATTTTTTGTCGCATGTGTCCAGTGTCCCGTGATGCCTTCGCGGCATAGTCTCTGTGGGCTTGTTTTTGTCCGACAATCCCCGCAGGTGAGCCATGATCCCCAGAACCTTGTTCAGCCCCGAGCACGAACTCTTTCGCGAGAGCGTGCGTACCTTCCTCGAAAAAGACGCCGCGCCGTACCATGGGCAATGGGAGAAGCAGGGTTATATCGACCGTCGCCTGTGGAGCAAGGCAGGGGAGGCGGGGATGCTGTGTTCCCACCTGCCGGAGGAGTACGGCGGGTTGGGCGCGGATTTTCTCTACAGTGCGGTGGTGATCGAGGAGATCAGTCGGCTGGGTCTCACCGGCATCGGTTTTTCCCTGCATTCGGACATCGTCGCGCCGTACATCCTGCATTACGGCAGCGAAGCGCTGAAGCACAAGTACTTGCCCAAGTTGATCTCCGGCGAGATGGTCACGGCGATTGCGATGACCGAGCCGGGGGCGGGGTCCGACCTGCAAGGCGTGAAGACCAGCGCCGTGTTGGACGGTGATGAGTACGTGATCAACGGCTCCAAGACCTTCATCACCAACGGCTACCTGGCGGAGTTGGTGATCGTGGTCGCCAAGACCGATCCCAAGGCCGGCGCCAAGGGTACCAGCCTGTTTCTGGTGGAGGCTGATACGCCGGGCTTCGACAAGGGCAAGCGCTTGGAGAAGGTCGGCATGAAGGCCCAGGACACGTCCGAGCTGTTCTTCCAGGACGTGCGTGTGCCCAAGGAAAACCTGCTGGGCCAGGCCGGAATGGGCTTCGCATACTTGATGCAGGAGCTGCCCCAGGAGCGCTTGACCGTGGCGATCGGTGCGCTGTCATCCGCTGAGGCGGCGCTGGAGTGGACGCTGGAATACACCCGTGAACGCAAGGCGTTCGGCAAGGCGATTGCCGATTTCCAGAATACCCGTTTCAAGTTGGCGGAGATGGCGACCGAGATTCAGATCGGCCGGGTGTTTGTTGATAAGTGCATGGCATTACACCTGGAAGGCAAGCTGGATGTGCCTACGGCCGCGATGGCCAAGTACTGGGCCACGGACCTGCAATGCAAGGTGCTTGATGAGTGCGTGCAGTTGCACGGCGGCTACGGCTTCATGTGGGAATATCCGATTGCGCGGGCCTGGGCGGACGCGCGGGTGCAGCGGATTTATGCGGGGACCAATGAGATCATGAAGGAGATTATTGCGCGGGCGCTTTGATGATTTTGTAGTGCTGCTAAGGGCCTCTTCGCGAGCAGCCCGCTCCCACATTCGACCGCATTCTCATGTTCGAACTCGGTCAACTGTGGGAGCGGGCTTGCTCGCGAAGGCGGCCTACAGATCAATCAAGGCGCAGGGTTCGGGTGATCCTTCTGAATCGCCTCAATCCCCTCCAGCACCTCTTTCGACAGCTTAAGCTCAGCACTGGCAATGTTGCTGTCCAGTTGCGCAAGCGACGTGGCGCCGATGATATTGCTGGTCACAAACGGTTGTTGCGTCACAAACGCCAACGCCATCTGCGCCGGGTCCAGGCCATGTTCACGCGCCAATGCCACATAACGGCTGCACGCCGCCTCCGACTGTGGGTTGAAGTAACGGCTGAAGCGGCTGTACTCGGTCAGGCGTGCCTTGGCCGGGCGGGCGCCGTTCTCGTATTTGCCGCTGAGCATGCCGAACGCCAGCGGCGAGTAGGCCAGCAGGCCGCATTGTTCGCGAATGGCGATTTCCGCCAGGCCCACTTCAAAGCTGCGGTTGAGCAGGTTGTAGGGGTTCTGGATCGACACGGCGCGGGTCCAGCCACGGGCCTCGGCCAGGGCGAGGAATTTCATGGTGCCCCATGGGGTTTCGTTGGACAGGCCAATGTGGCGGATCTTGCCGGCCTTCACTTGCTCATCCAGCGCTTCGAGGGTTTCTTCCAGCGGGGTGAGGTCTTCTTCGTCCTTGTGCTTGTAGCTCAGCTGGCCAAAGAAGTTGGTGCTGCGCTCGGGCCAATGCAGCTGGTAGAGGTCGATCCAGTCGGTCTGCAGGCGCTTGAGGCTGGCATCCAGCGCATCGACGATATGTTTGCGGTTGTGGCGCAGGTGGCCGTCGCGGATGTAGTCGATGGTGTTGCCCGGGCCGGCGATCTTGCTGGCCAGGACCCAGTCGGCACGGTCGCCGCGGCTCTTGAAGTAATTACCGATATAACGCTCGGTGGTGGCGTAGGTGTCGGCCTTCGGCGGCACCGGGTACATTTCGGCGGTGTCGAGGAAGTTGATCCCCGCCGCCTTGGCCCGCTCGATCTGTGCGAAGGCCTCTGCCTCGCTGTTCTGCTCGCCCCAGGTCATGGTGCCCAAGGCTATCGCGCTCACGTTCAGATCCGTACGGCCCAGCTGTCGATAATCCATCGGGTACTCCTTCGGGGAAAACAATCATAAAAGCAGGTTGAATTTTTTTT